>NZ_JBQUZR010000006.1:0-441074 GCF_056313745.1 Lysobacter sp. DMC97
ATCCCGCCGAAGCGGTTGCGCCAGCGGAAGAACGTCTGCTCGCTGATGTTGTGCTTCTTGCACAGCGCCTTGATCGGCGCCGCGCCCGCTTCGGCTTCCCGCAGGATCGCGATGACCTGCTCGTCGGTGAAACGCTTTTTCATGAGTTCTCCTTGTCTGTCGAGGGTAGAGAACTCACCTGCCGGTCGGCTACATGATTCGTCTCAGGTCACAACCTAGACTTCACAACGAAGAAGGGCGTCTACTTCAAAGGCAAGGGCACCGCCTCACCTTTCGTGCTGACTCAGGAGGTCAGGTCGGAGAAGGGCTGGACGCCAGCACTTCTGGCCGAGCGCCAGAAGCGCTTGGTGGACGTACTGGAAGCGCACTGGGACCTGGCGATCGCGGACGACAAGGCCTCTGGCGCGACGGCGAGTTGATGAACGTATCCGAAAGCAAGTCCGTAGCCACATCAAGTGGATTTCGTTGCGTGGGGTTGCTACGGACTGCGATACCGACATCACTTGCCCCAATCGCGTTTGCATCGCGCTTGATAGGCATCGAGGCCAAAAAACTGCTCTCCCGAGTCCAAGCGTAAATCGTTGATCCGCAAAGAAATCGGAAAATCATCGATTGGACTCGGCTTTCGTGAAGTCCAAGGCGACGGAGAAAGAGAGAGAGAATTTGGCGAAAAATCCGCCAGAACGCGCGATGTAGCGCGTGTGTAAAGTCCAAGGGGAATTCGCGGAAACCCTGCAAAATAAGTGGGTTTCGCAAAGCTGCAGAGAGCGGTTTGTTTCGGTGCGATGGTGGGCCCACCAGGATTCGAACCTGGAACCAAGGGATTATGAGTCCCCTGCTCTAACCGTTGAGCTATAGGCCCGCGTCAGCCGCATTCTACGAAAAAGCCCGCCTTGCGGCGGGCTCTTCGTCGGATCGTGTCGACGACGGCGCCGAGTGGCGTCAGTCGATGTCGAGGAACGAGCGGAGCTGTTCCGAGCGGCTCGGATGGCGCAGCTTGCGCAGGGCCTTGGCTTCGATCTGGCGGATGCGCTCGCGGGTGACGTCGAACTGCTTGCCGACTTCCTCCAGCGTGTGGTCCGTGTTCATGTCGATGCCGAAGCGCATGCGCAGCACCTTGGCTTCGCGCGGGGTGAGGCCGGCCAGCACGTCCCGCACGGTTTCCTGCAGGTTGATGTTGGTGGTGTTCTCGATCGGGGACTCGACGTTGGTGTCCTCGATGAAGTCGCCGAGGTGGCTGTCCTCGTCGTCGCCGATCGGGGTTTCCATCGAGATCGGTTCCTTGGCGATCTTCAGGACCTTCCGGATCTTGTCCTCCGGCATGTCCATCTCCTTCGCCAGCTCCTCCGGGGTCGCCTCGCGGCCGTACTGCTGCAGCATCTGGCGGCTGATGCGGTTGAGCTTGTTGATCGTCTCGATCATGTGCACCGGGATGCGGATGGTGCGCGCCTGGTCGGCGATCGAGCGGGTGATCGCCTGGCGGATCCACCACGTGGCGTAGGTCGAGAACTTGTAGCCGCGGCGGTATTCGAACTTGTCGACCGCCTTCATCAGGCCGATGTTGCCTTCCTGGATGAGGTCGAGGAACTGCAGGCCGCGGTTGGTGTACTTCTTGGCGATCGAGATCACGAGGCGCAGGTTGGCCTCGACCATTTCCTTCTTCGCCTTGCGCGCCTTCGCTTCGCCGTAGGCCATCGCGCGGCTGATGTCCTTGATGTCGGCGAGGTCGAGGAACAGCGCCTGCTCGATGGCGATGGTCGCTTCCTGCTCGGCGATGATCTGGTCCTTCACCTCGCGCAGGCCCGACGACCACTTCTGCTTGCGCTTGAGCATCTCGTCGACCCAGCCCAGGTTGGTCTGGTTGCCTTCCCACGCGCGGATGAAGTCCTTGCGCGGCATGCGCGCGATGCGGGTGGACAGGTCGAGGATGCGGCGTTCGTGTTCCTTGACCTGGCCCAGCACTTCGCGCAGCTTGCGCACCAGCGTGTCGGTGAGCGCCAGCGGCAGCTTCAGGGTCATGAACTGGTCGGCCATTTCCTGGCGCAGCGCGGCCACGGCCTTGTTGCCGGCGCCGTTCTTCGCATAGGTCTTCTGGAACTTGGCGTAGCTGGCCGACAGCAGTTCCATGCGGCGCGCGACCTCGGCCGGATCCGGGCCGGTCGGCGCGCTGTCGTCGGCGCCGGCGACGTCGTCTTCCTCGCCTTCGTCGACCTCGTCGGCGACCGCGGCATCGTCGGCGATCTCGGCGACCGGGATCTCCTCGGCGGGTTCCTCGACGTCGTTGAAGCCGGCGACGATGTCGGCCAGGCGCTTCTTGCCGGCCTTGTGCAGTTCGTACTCTTCGAGCAGCAGCTGCACCGACCACGGGAAGCTGGCCAGCGCCGACATCATCTGGGTCAGGCCTTCCTCGATGCGCTTGGCGATCGCGATCTCGCCTTCGCGGGTCAGCAGCTCGACCGTGCCCATCTCGCGCATGTACATGCGCACCGGGTCGGTGGTGCGGCCGCCTTCGCCGTCGAGGGCGGTCAGGGTGGCGGCGGCTTCCTCGGCCGCGGTGTCGTCGACCTCGCGGCCGCCGGTGTTGCCGTCGGCGAGCAGCAGCGTGTCGACATCGGGCGCGACTTCGTGCACCTCGATGCCCATGCCGTTGATCATGCCGATGATGTCTTCGATCTGCTCCGGATCGACGAGATCGTCGGGAAGATGATCGTTGACCTCGGCATAGGTCAGATAGCCCTGCTCCAGGCCCTTGCTGATCAGCTGCTTGATGTCGGACTGGGGAGCCGGACGTTCGTTGGCCATGGGGACGCCACCGTTGGAAAAAGTGAACCCGTAATTATAACCGCCCCGGGGCGAAACCGGGGCCGCGCGCCGGACGGGAGGCGGTGCGCGGGCGAAAGCGTCGTGGCGGGGCAGGCGCAGCGGGGGCGGGTGCCGGGCCGGGAAGCCGATGAGGATGAAGAGGCTTCCGGCGGGCGATGTGGTGCGCGGGCGGCGGGCATTCAAGCCGTCGGGGCCGGCGGACGCCCGGGGTTCAGACGCGGAGCAGGAAGGTGACCGGCCCGTCGTTGACCAGCGCGACCTGCATGTCGGCGCCGAAGCGGCCGGTTTCGACGGCGTTCGCGTGGTGTTGCCGGCAGTAGGCGGCCAATTCTTCGAAGGTCTTCTCGGCTTCCGCCGGCGGGGCGGCGGTGCTGAAGCTGGGGCGCAGGCCGGACCGGGTGTCGGCAGCCAGGGTGAACTGGCTGACCAGCAGCAACCCGCCGCCGGTGTCGGCCAGCGACAGGTTCATCTTGCCGGCGGGGTCGGAGAACACCCGGTAGCGCAGCAGGCGGTCGCCGAGCTTCGCCACCTGCGCCGCGCCGTCGCCCGGCTCCACGCCCACCAGCGCCAGCAGGCCGGGGCCGATCGCGCCGACCGTCTCGCCGGCGACGGTCACCCGGGCGTCGGTCACGCGCTGGATCAGGGCGAGCATGGCGACTCCGGGCGAGGCGGGGCAGGGGCGGGCGAGGATCACCGGGATCGCCCGGCGCCGCAAGGGGAGGCTGCCGGTAGACTTCCCGCGATGACCGATGCGTTCGCCCGACTCCTCTATCTCACCGCCGCGGCCCTGGCGCGCCTGCCCTGGGCGTGGCTGCGCCGGCTGGCCGATGCCATCGCCGCGCTGTGGCGGCGGATCGGCGCCCGCGAGAGCCGGGTGGCGGCGCGCAATCTCGAGCTGGCCTACCCGCAGTTGTCCGCCAGCGAGCGCGACGTCCTGCAGCGGGCGATCCTGCGCACCACCGCCCGGCAGGCGCTGGAAACCCTGCGGCTGTGGACCCGGCCGCACGCCGACAACCTGCGGCTGATCCGCGAGACCGAAGGCGTCGACCTGTTCGACGCCGCGATCGCATCCGGGCGCGGGGTGATCGTCGCGGCACCGCACTACGGCAACTGGGAACTGCTGAACCAATGGCTGGCGGCGCACACGCCGCTGGCGATCCTGTACCGGCCGCCGGAGTCGGCGCTGGGCGAGGCCTTCCTGCGCATCGTGCGTGCCGACGACGACGGCCGGGTCGAGCAGATCCGCGCCGAGGCGGCGGGCATCCGCCAGCTGTTCAAGCGCCTGCGCGGCGGTGGCGTGGTCGGCATCCTGCCGGACCAGCAGCCCAAGAGCGGCGACGGCGAGTTCGCGCCCTTCTTCGGCCGCCCGGCCTACACCATGACCCTGCTGCCGCGGCTGGCCGAGCGCAGCGGCGCGACCGTGCTGTTCGCGTACTGCGAGCGCATCGGCGACCTCGCCTTCGCGCTGCGGATCGAGCCGGCACCGGCGGAGATCGCGTCTGCGGATACGATGATCGCCACCGCGGCCCTGAACGCGGCGGTGGAGCGGATAGCCGCGCGCGATCCGGCCCAGTACCAATGGACCTACAAGCGCTACACGCTGCACCCGTCGATGAACCCGTTCCACAACCCCTACCGCGACCTGCAGGAACGCCGCGCATGACCGAACCGCTGGCCACCATGGACGATGTGCCCGCGCCGGTACCTGTGCCCGCCGCGACCGCCGCCGCGCCCGAGCACTCCGCCGCCTGGGACGGGCCCGTGGGCTGGCAGCGCCTGCCGAAGCGCGCGTTCGGGGTGTTCGTGGTGGCTTCGCTGGTGTCCTCGCTGATCCCCGGCGCGATCCTCAGCCTGATCCTGCGCCGGCTGTTCATCCACTACCACCACGGCCACCTCGTGCCCACGGCGATCGCGGTCGGCTGGGTGCTGATCGCGCTCGGCGCGCTGTGGATCGCGTTCCGCCGCTACCGCTACACCTTCTGGCGCCTGGATACCGACGGCTTCGCGGTGCGGCGCGGCCGGCTGTGGCTGTGGGAGACGCAGGTGCCGACCTCGCGCGTGCAGCACCTCGACATCAAGCGCGGGCCGCTGGAGCGCACGCAGCGGCTGGCGTCGCTGGTGCTGCACACCGCCGGCACCCGGCTGGGCGGCGTGCACGTGTCGGGCCTGGACGAGACCGTCGCCGAGCGCCTGCGCGAGCACTTCAGCCGCGAGATCGAACGCCAGGCGAGCGACGATGACGATCGCGCCTGAGGCCGTGGCCGCGCCGGCGCCTTCGCCCGCCTTGCAGCCGGAGCGCCGGCTGCATCCGCTGTCGTGGCTGTTCGTGCTGCTGGCGCACTTGAAGCAGTTCATCTTCCCGATCCTGGTGCTGCTGTTCTTCGGCCGCGGCGACCGCAACGACCTGTGGTCGGTGGTGGTGATCTGCGTGCTGGCGACGCTGTCGATCTGGCGCTACTACACCTACCGGTTCCGCATCGGCCACGACAGCCTGCAGATCCGCAGCGGCATGCTGGAACGCAGCCTGCGCGAGATCCCGTTCGCGCGGATCCAGAACGTCGCCCTGCACCAGACGCTGCTGCATCGCATGTTCGGCGTGGCCGAGGTGCGGCTGGAGTCGGCCGGCGGCATCAAGCCCGAGGCCGAGATGCGCGTGCTGAAGCTCTCCGACGCGCTGGCGCTGGAGGCGCTGGTGCGCCGCCGCCGCGGCGAGACCGTTGCCGAGGCGCACGAGACCACGCCGGTGGGCGAAGTGCTGTACGCGCTGTCGCCGGGCGACATCGTGCGCCTGGGCCTGATCTCCAACCGCGGCATGATCGTGGTCGGCGGCGCGTTCGCCGCGCTCGCCCAGTTCAGCCCGGACCTGATCTCCGACCTGCTGGAGAAGTGGGGGCGGGCGATGTTCGGCGTGTTCGAGGGCTTCTTCTCGGGCTTCGGCCACGGCCACGTGGCCAGCGCCGCGCTGGTGCTGATCGTGGGCTTCGTGCTGGTGCTGCGGCTGTTCTCGATCGGCATCGCGCTGCTGAACTACGCCGGCTTCCGGCTGGAGGAACACGGCCGCCGCCTCACCCTGGAGCGCGGCCTGCTGACGCGTCTGCGCACCAGCACGCCGCGTCGGCGCATCCAGTCCTGGATCCTGCACGAAGGGATGCTGCACCGCTGGTTCGGCCGGCGCACGCTGGAGGTCAGCACCGCGGTGCTGGAGAACGGATCGCGCCACCACCATCCACGCTCGCTGCGCGAACTGGCGCCGGTGGCCACGCCCGAGCGCTGCGATGCGCTGATCCGCCATCTCGCCCCGCAGATGCAGTGGCCGCCGGCCGAATGGAAGCCGCTGCACCGGCTGGCGTTCTGGCGGCTGTTCCTGCCGCACCTGCTGCTGGCCTGCGCGATCGGCGCGGTCGCCTGGTGGCGCCTCGGCAAGCTGGGGCTGATCTTCGTCGCGCTGTGGGTGCCGTGGATCGCCTACATCGCGTGGCAGAACGCGCGTCACGCCGGCTACGCGGCGGACGATCGCCTCGTCGCCGTGCGCGGCGGCTGGTGGACGCGCGAGTGGCGCTTCGCCGAGATCGGCAAGCTGCATGCGATCCGCTGGGGCCAGACGCCGGTCGACCGCATGCTCGGCATGGCCCGGCTGCTGCTGGACACCGCCGGCGGCAACGCGATGGAGAAGCCGCTGCAGCTGCGCTTCCTGCCCGAAGCCGACGCCCGCGCGCTGTTCGAACGCCTCGGCCGCACGCAGGCGCGGCAGTCGTTGCGGTGGTGAAGCGGGTCGTCGCTGCGGGCAACCGTTGATGATGCCCTCCATGGCGCAGCGACAGCGTCTCCGGATCGCCCGGCCAAGCCATCCATGGCTTGGCGCTCGCGTCCGCAGCCGATGCCGATAGGGCATCGGCTAAGCGCGGCCGCTCCCCCAATACCCCAGCTTCGAGCGGATCTGCAGCGCGCGGAAACGCCCGCCCAGCGGTTTGCCGCGCAGGCGGCCGAGGCGGCCTGCGATCAGGTCCTCCGTCGCCGCGATGACGCGTTCCGACGACTGCCCGTCGCGGTACGGGTGGATGGCGTCCGCGTAGGCCACGATCGCCGCCTGCAGTTCGGGCGTCGGCGCGAACGCGCGGTCGAGCATCGCCGGCAGCTGCGCCGGGTCGTCGAAATCCAGCATGTGCGGCTTCGGCGCGCGATTGCGCAAAGTGACGACGGGCTTGTGCTGGACCACGAACTCCGAGACCACCGACGTGGTGTCGGCCACCAGCACGTCGGCGGCGCGCTGCGCGGCCATCAGCTGTTCGGTCTCGACGAACGCCGCGTTCGCGCCGGCGAGGCCGCGGTAGCGGTCGAACAGCTCGGGCGCGCACTTCGGGTGCAGGGTCAGCAGCCAGTAGCGCTCGCCGCGCGCGACCTCGGCGGCAATGGCGTCGAACAGGTGCGGCGCCGCGCTCAGGCGCTCGGTGAAGGTCGAGGCGAACAGCACGGTCGGGCGGCCGTTCGCCGGCGCGCGCAGCACGGCCGAGGCGCCGTGGTCGTCGCGGAACAGCGGGTCGAGCTTCGGCCAGCCGGTCTCGACCACGGCGAAATGCGGATGCCGCGCGGCGATCTCGCGGAACGGGCCGGTCGTCGCCGGGCCCTGCGTGCAGTAGAGGTCGAACAGGCCGCGCACGCGGAAATGGCCGCGGGCGGCGTCGCGCTTCTCGACGTTGAAGCCGTGGAAGAGCTGCACCTTCGGCCCGGTCAGGAAGGTCGGCACCCAGTTGGCCGCGCTGAACACCGCCCGCGGTCGCAGCGCCACCGCCTCGCGCAGGCTTATCATGCGGACCGGGTCCGGCAGGCGCGCGCCCGCGGCGCCGTCCGCGAACCAGGCGTGCACGCCGTGACCCGCCGCCTGCAGCGCATCGGCCAGCGGCTGCAGGATCGGCAGCGCATACCGCTCGGTCGCGAACAACAGGTATTCCGCCATCGCCACGTCCTCGCCTTCGTCCGCCGTGCCCGTCTCGGCGGTGATTATCGCCTTCAACGAGGCCGACCGCATCGGCGACTGCCTGGCGTCGCTGGCGTTCTGCGACGACATCGTGGTGGTCGACTCCGGGTCGACCGACGGCACCCGGGCGCTGTGCGAGGCCGCCGGCGCGCGGGTGTTCGACCGCGCCTTCACCGGCTTCCGCAGCCAGAAGCAGTTCGCGGTGGAGCAGGCCGCGCACGACTGGGTGCTGTGCCTGGACGCCGACGAGCGAGTGAGCCCGGAGCTGAAGGCCGCGATCCTCGCCGAACGCGACCGCGGTTTCGCGGGTGCCGCCGGCTATCGCTTCGCGCGGCTCAGCGAATACTTCGGCCGCTTCCTGCGCCGCGGCAACGCCTATCCGGATCGCGTGCTGCGGCTGTTCGATCGCCGCCGTGGCGGCTGGCGCGGCACGCGCGAGATCCACGAGGCCGCGAGCGTCGACGGCGCGGTGAAGACGCTGCCGGGCGACCTCATCCACTACCCGTACCGCTCGCTGATGCAGCAATTGCAGAAGACCGAGCGCTATGCGCGGATGATGGCCGAGCACGAATTCGCCCGCGGCAAGCGCGCGTCGCTCGGCAAGCTGATCCTGTCACCGGCGTGGCGCTTCTGGCGCGGCTACGTGTTCCGACTGGGCTTCCTCGAAGGCTGGCACGGCCTGGTCTACGCCTACGTCCGCGCCAACTACGTGCGCCAGAAGACGATCATGCTGTGGATGCTGGAGCGCGGGCAGAAGGTGGAGTGAGCGATGCCGGCGCGATTCGCGCCGCATCGATGCTTGTCGCCGCCCTTCCGTCACGCTCGCGCGGAAAAATCATCGTCATCCTCGCGCAAGCGAGGACCCAGGGTTCAGCGGCGATCATGCGTGGGTCCTCGCTTGCGCGAGGATGACGGGCTTTTGATCGACGCTTTGCACCCCCTTTTCGGACCGACACTCCCCGCATGCTCGACACCCTGACCTTCGACAACCTGGTTTTCGACAACCGTCTCCTCGCCGAACTGCCCGGCGATCCCGAATCCGGCCCGCGCCGGCGCGAGGTGCGCGGGGCGGTGTGGTCGCGGGTCGCGCCGACGCCGGTCGCGGCGCCGCGCACGCTCGCGGTGTCGCGCGAGATGGCGGAGGCGCTGGGTTTCAGTGAAGCGGACACCGCGTCGGAGGCGTTCGCGCAGGTGTTCGCCGGCAACGCGCGGCTGCCGGGCATGGACCCGCTCGCGACCAACTACGGCGGCCACCAGTTCGGCAATTGGGCCGGGCAGCTGGGCGACGGCCGCGCGATCAGTCTCGGCGAAACGGTGAAAGCGGACGGCACGCGGCTCGAACTCCAGCTCAAGGGCGCCGGGCCCACGCCGTACGCGCGCTTTGCCGACGGCCGTGCGGTGCTGCGCTCGTCGATCCGCGAGTTCCTGTGCAGCGAGGCCATGCACCACCTCGGCGTGCCGACGACGCGCGCACTGTCGTTGGTCGCCACCGGCGAGGACGTGGTCCGCGACATGTTCTACGACGGCCATCCGAAGCCCGAGCCGGGCGCGGTGGTGTGCCGGGTCGCGCCGTCGTTCCTGCGCTTCGGCCATTTCGAGCTGCCGGCGTCGCGCGGCGAGACCGACCTGCTGCGCGCGCTCGCCGATTTCGCCATCCGCCGCGATTTCCCGCACCTGCGCGGCGAGGGCGAGTCGCTGTACGGCGACTGGTTCGCCGAGATCTGCACGCGCACCGCGCGGCTGGCCGCCGAATGGATGCGCGTTGGGTTCGTGCACGGCGTGCTCAACACCGACAACATGTCGATCCTCGGGCTGACCATCGACTACGGCCCGTACGGCTGGATCGACGCCTACGATCCCGACTGGACGCCCAACACCACCGACGCCGGTGGCCGCCGCTACCGCTTCGGCTGGCAGCCGGCGATCGCGCGCTGGAACCTCATGCGCCTCGCGCAGGCGCTGTCGCCGCTGTTCGGCAGTGCTGCGCCGCTGACGGCCGGCATCGATGCGTTCGGCGCCGCGTATGCGCAGGCCGACCGCGACAACATCGCGCGCAAGCTCGGCTTCGCCGAATGCCGCGACGACGACGTCGCGCTGGTCCGCGACCTGCATGCGCTGATGCACGCGGCCGAGATCGACATGACGCTGTGGTTCCGCGGCCTGATCGATCTGGTCGGCGAAGATCCCGCGCCGCTCGAAGCCGCGTTCTACGATCCGGCGAAGCGCCTCGCGCACGACGCAGACCTGCGCGCGTGGCTCGCGCGCTACGCCGCGCGCGTGGCCGACGATCCGCTGCCTGCCGACGTCCGACGCGAACGCATGCGCCTGGCCAATCCGCAGGTGGTGCTGCGCAACTGGCTGGCGCAGCAGGCCATCGATCGCGCCGAGGCCGGCGACGTCGCGGCCATCGACGAACTGCTGGAGGCGATGCGCCGCCCCTACGACGATCGCCCGGAACGCGAGTCGTTCGCGGCGAAGCGGCCGGACTGGGCCCGGGACCGTCCCGGCTGCGGCGCGCTGTCCTGCAGCTCCTGAACGATTGCCGGTTGCGCGACCCCGGTCGCGGTCCCGATCGCGTCCCGGGCCGGGCCGAGGCTGGTCAGCGCGGGGGGCGATCGCCGAAAATGGCCGCCTTCCCCCACCCCGCGCCGCCGCCCCCCACGCCGGCGCACCAGTTGGATACCCTCCTGCGATGGCTCGCATCCTCGTGACCGGCGGCGCCGGTTTCCTCGGCTCGCACCTGTGCGACCGCCTGCTCGACGACGGCCACGACGTGCTCTGCGTCGACAATTTCTTCACCGGCAGCAAGCGCAACATCGCGCATCGCATCGGCCATCCGTACTTCGAGCTGGTCCGCCACGACGTGACCTTCCCGCTGTACGTCGAGGTCGACCGCATCTACAACCTGGCCTGTCCCGCGTCGCCGGTGCACTACCAGCACGATCCGGTGCAGACGACGAAGACCAGCGTGCACGGCGCGATCAACATGCTCGGTCTCGCCAAGCGGCTGCGCGCGCGCATCCTGCAGGCCTCGACCAGCGAGGTCTACGGCGATCCGGAAGTGCATCCGCAGCCGGAAGGCTACTGGGGCCGTGTCAACCCGATCGGCATCCGCAGCTGCTACGACGAAGGCAAGCGCTGCGCCGAGACGCTGTTCTTCGACTACCACCGCCAGCACGACCTCGACATCAAGGTCGTGCGCATCTTCAACACCTACGGCCCGCGCATGCATCCCAACGACGGGCGCGTGGTCAGCAACTTCATCGTGCAGGCGCTGCGCGGCGAGGACATCACCATCTACGGCGACGGCCTGCAGACGCGCAGCTTCTGCTACGTCGACGACCTGATCGAGGGCTTCGAGCGGATGATGGCGACCCCGGCCGGGTTCACCGGCCCGATCAACATCGGCAACCCCGGCGAATTCACCATGATCGAACTCGCCGAGAAGGTGCTGTCGCTGGTCGGCGGCCGCTCGAAGCTGGTGTTCAAGCCGCTGCCGTCGGACGACCCGAAGCAGCGCCAGCCCGACATCGCGCTGGCGAAGTCCGAGCTGGGTTGGGAGCCGAAGGTCGCGCTGGAAGACGGCCTGAAGGAAACCATCGCCTACTTCCGCAAGCTGCTGGCCGAGACCGACATCGGCGAAGGTCGCTCGGCATGAGCGCCGTCTCGCCCGCCGCGCCCACCACCTTTGCCGTCGTCGTCACCTGCTACAACTACCGTGATTTCGTGGTCGAGGCGGTCGACAGCGCGCTGGCGCAGACGCGCGCACCGAAGCACGTCATCGTGGTCGACGACGGCTCGAAGGATGGCTCGCAGGACCTGCTGCGCGAACGCTACGGCGACGATCCGCGCGTGACCCTGCTGATGTGCGAGAACGGTGGCCAGCTGGTCGCGTTCCAGCGCGGCCTCGCCGCGACCGACGCCGACGTGGTCTGCTTCCTCGACGCCGACGACCGCTGGGAACCGGCGCATCTGGAGAAGCTCGCCGCGGTGTACGACGCGCGCAGGGACGTCGATTTCATTTTCAACGACATCGTGCTGTTCGGCAACGAATCGCGCACGATCGCCTTCGCCGACCGCGCGATGGACCTCGGCTACACCGCGGTCGCGACCTTCGAACTGGTGCACTGGTACGGCGCGCCGACGTCGGCGATCTCGCTGCGCCGGGCCATGGCGCAGCGCTGCCTCGACCTGCCGCCGGAGATGACGAAGACCTGGCGCCTGTCCGCCGACAACTGCCTCGTCTACGGCGCCAGCCTGTTCGCCGGCCGCAAGTATTTCCTGCCCACCGGCACCGTCGGCTATCGCATCCACGGCAAGAACGGCTGGTGGTCGAACCGCGGCCACGTCGAGCGCTACCTCAACCGCCTGCGTTCGCGCGGACTGGTGAACGAATACGCGCGCATGGCCGGCGTGTCGCCGGAATCGGTCGAGCTGGTGAAGTTCGAGTTCAAGACCAAGCCGTCGCCGAGCTGGTCCGAGATCCGTCGCTACGCCGGCCTCGCGATGCGCACCCGCGGCACGTGGTTCAAGCGCGTCGAGCGCGCGCTGAGCATCCTCGCGTACGCGCTGAAGCCCGCGCGCAACGGCTGATCAATCGCCGCCATGAAGCTGCTGCTCACCAACTTCCATGACGGCGACGGCGGCGGCCACACCACCTACCTGATGGCGCTGGCCCGTGGCCTCGCGGCGCGCCACGAGGTGCATCTGGCGGTGCCGGCGAGCAGTCGCCTGCATCGCGAGGCCTCGCAACTCGACGGCGTGTTCGTGCATGCGCAGCCGTACCCGAACGGGCTCGGCAAACTGCTGCAGGCGCTGCGTGCGAAGCGCCGCCTGCGCGCCCTGCTGCAGCTGCACCGGTTCGACGTCGTCCATGTGAACGGGTCCGCCGACCATCGGCTCGTGCTCGCCGCACTGCGCGGGCTGCCGCAGTGGCCGAAGCTGGTGCTCACCAAGCACAACTCCAAGCCGATGCAGGGCTTCACCCATCGCTTGCGCGCGGCGAAGACCGACCTGGCGATCGGCGTCAGCGACGCCACGCTGCGCCAGCTGCAGGCGTCGCCCTACGCGCGCTGCGCGCCGCGCAGCATCCGCAACGGCGTCGACATCGCGCACTACGCGCCGTGGCCGGCCGAACGCTGCGCGGAAGCGAAGCGGGCATGGTGTCCCGACGACGCGCTCCTCCTCGGCAGCAACGCCGGCACCGCGCTGCACAAGGGCTGGATGGACCTGGTCGAAGCGCTGGCGACACTGCCCGAAGCGCAGCGTGCGCGCATTCACGTCGTGCTCTGCGGCAAGCCGCCGGGGGACGAGCAGGTGCAGCGCATCGCCGCGCTCGGGCTGGCCTCGCAGATCCATTTCGCCGGCCTGCTGTCCGACGTGCGCCCGGCGGTGGCCGCGTTCGACGCCGGCTTCGTGCTGTCGTACGCGGTCGAGACCATTTCCTTCGCCTGCCGCGAAATGATGGCGATGGCCAAGCCGGTGCTGGTCAGCGACTACGCCGGCCTGCCGGAAAACATCGACCCCGGCGTCGACGGCTGGATCGTGCCCGTGCGCGACCGCGACGCCATCGCCCGCGCGCTCGCGGGCCTGCTCGACGCCCGCGACTGCCTGCCCGCGATGGGCGCTGCCGCGCGTGCGCAGGCCGAGCGCGCGTTCGGCCTGCGCACCTTCGTGGAGGCCACCGAAGCGGCGTACGTGTCGCTGCTGTCGCCGGCAGCAGCGCCAGGGCCCGGCAAGCAGCCCGTGCGCTGATCTTCGCCGGATCCGCTCAGCGAGCGTTCTTCTTGTCCTTCTTCTCCGCGCGCTTTTCCTTCAGGGTCTTTTCCGGCTTCTTCTTTTCCTGCTTCTTCTGATCCATACCTTTGGCCATGGTGTACTCCGGGGATCGGTGGGTGGGCCGCCAGCGTACCGCCGCCGCTCCCAGCCGGTAAACTGCGCGGATGCCTATCCTGACCCTGAATGACGTCGACTTCGGCGTCGGCGGTCCGCTGCTGCTCGACGGCGTGGACCTGGCCATCGAACCCGGCGAACGCATCGCCCTGATCGGCCGCAACGGCGCCGGCAAGTCGACGCTGCTGCGGCTGCTCGCCGGCGAGATCAAACCCGACGACGGCGACATCCGCGCCGAGACGGGCGTGCGCGTGGCGCGGCTGGAGCAGGAGGTGCCGCGCGATGCCGTCGGCACGGTGTTCGACGTGGTCGCCGCGGGCCTGGGCGCGCTCGGTGCGCTGCTCGCGGACTACCACCACCTGATCCACGCCGACGCCCTCGATACCGACGCGCTGGCCGCGGTGCAATCGAAGATCGAGGACGCCGGCGGCTGGTCGGTCGACCAGCGCGTCACCGAGACGCTGGCGCGGCTGCAGCTCGACGGCGACGCCGACTTCGGACGGCTGTCCGGTGGCATGAAGCGCCGCGTGCTGCTGGCGCGCGCGCTGGTCTCGGCGCCGGACCTGCTGCTGCTGGACGAACCGACCAACCATCTCGACATCGCCGCGATCGACTGGCTGGAAGGCTTCCTCAAGGCGTGGTCGGGCGCACTGATGTTCGTCACCCACGATCGCCGCTTCCTGCGGTCGCTGGCGACGCGGATCGTCGAGATCGACCGCGGCCAGCTCACCAGCTGGCCCGGCGACTGGGCGAACTACCTGCGTCGACGCGAGGAGCGCCTCAACGCCGAGGCGCAGGAGAACGCACGCTTCGACAAGCTGCTGGCGCAGGAGGAAGTGTGGATCCGGCAGGGCATCAAGGCCCGCCGCACCCGCGACGAAGGCCGCGTGCGCCGGCTGAAGGCGATGCGAGAGGAGCGCGCGTCGCGGCGCGACCTCACCGGCAACGTGCGCATGGAAGCGGCGCAGGCGACGGCGTCCGGCAAGAAGGTGATCGAGGCGAAGGACGTGACGTTCGCGTTCGGCCAGCGCGTGCTGGTCAGGGACTTCTCGACCACGATCCTGCGCGGCGACCGCATCGGCCTGATCGGCGACAACGGCAGCGGCAAGACCACGCTGCTGAAGCTGCTGCTGGGCGACCTGCAGCCGCAGGCCGGCGAGATCAGGGTCGGCACGCAGTTGCAGGTCGCGTACTTCGACCAGTACCGCGCCACGCTGCGCGAGGACTGGAACGCGATCGAGAACGTCGCCGAGGGCAAGGATTCGGTGACGATCAATGGCCGCTCGAAGCACGCGATCGGCTACCTGCAGGACTTCCTGTTCTCGCCGGAGCGCGCGCGCGCGCCGATCACGCGCCTGTCCGGCGGCGAGCGCAACCGCCTGCTGCTGGCGAAGCTGTTCGCGCAGCCGTCCAACCTGCTGGTGATGGACGAACCGACCAACGACCTCGACGTCGAGACGCTGGAACTGCTGGAAGAACTGCTCGGCGAATACGAAGGCACGCTGCTGCTGGTCAGCCACGACCGCGACTTCCTCGACAGCGTCGTCACCTCCACGTTGGTGATGGAAGGCCATGGCCGCATCGGCGAATACGTCGGTGGCTACAGCGATTGGCTCCGCCAGCGGGCGGCGCCGGTTGACGCGACGAAATCGGGCGCGAAAGCCGCAGAGCCCGTGCGCGCGGCGACACCCGCGCCGGCGCCCGCCGCGGCGTCACCGGCGAAGCGCAAGCTCAGCTACAAGGACCAGCGAGAACTCGACGAACTGCCGGCGCGGATCGAAACGCTGGAAGCGAAGATAGCCGCGCTGACCGACGCGATGAACGACCCCGCGTTCTTCCAGCGCGACCATGCCGCCGTCACCGCGCACAACGCGGAGCTTGCGGCGACGCAGGCCGGGCTGGAGCAGGCGTACGCGCGGTGGGAAGCGCTCGACGGCTGACATTGCTTTTTGTAGGAGCGACGTGAGTCGCGACCCAATGTGGCTAAAGGTCGCGACTCACGTCGCTCCTACGAAGAGCGGAGAAGCCGACGCCTCACTCGTCCTGCCCGTCCGCCTGGTTCTGCGTCTCGATGCCGTGCGGCGTGCACGCGACGTCGGCGGCGGCGGCCGGGACCAGCCACCAGCGGCGACGGTTGGACACGCCGGCGAATTCGGCCTTCGCCTTGTCCACGCACTGCGAGAGTGCGGGCTCCTGCACCAGCAGCCAGCGCTTGTCCGGCGCTTCGGCCTGCCAGCGCATGCCGCGTGCGAGCTGTTCGGGCCAGATCGTCTGGAAACCGAACGTCGCCGCGGGGCGGTCGGCCATCAGCAGGTTCTGTTCCTTCCACGCAACGAGGCCGAGTTCGGCGTCGGGGCCGATGCGCTTTCCGACGTGCGCCATCAGGCCGACCGCGGAACTCGACGGATTGAGCAGCGGATACGCGATCAGCCCGTACAGCACCCAGATGCCGCCCAGCGCCCACGCCAGCGCCTTCTCGCCGCCGCGCACGCGATGCCAGCCGACGCTCGCCAGCGCCCACGCGCCCATCGCCATCAGCATGAGGTACAGCGCGCGGCCGCCGTCGACGAAGCCGCGGTCCGACATCAGCTTCGCCTCGAACTTCGGTTCGCCGAACCACATCCACAACCCGGCGACGAGCAGCAGCGTGCCGAGCACGGCGGCGAAACCCATGGCGACGCGCTTCGCGGCCGCGCGGCGCAGGATGCCCGGCAGCAGCGGGGCGAGCGCCAAGCACATCATCGGCAGCGCCGGCATGATGTAGACGTCGCGTTTGCCGTGCGGGATCGAGAAGAACAGGATGATCAGCGCCCACCACGCCAGCGGCAGCAGGTAGCGCGCATCGCGGCGGCGCAGGCGGCGGCGCCACGCGGGGAACGCCCAGAACAGCGCGAGCACCGTCGGCAGCCACGCGGTCGCCATCACCTCGAAGTGGTACCACGGCGGCTGTGGGTGGTCCCACGATTTCGCGTAGCGCCCGGCGGTCTGCCGGAACAGAATGTCGTTGAGGTAGGCGCGATATTCGGGTTCGGAATGATGCAGCGCCGCGGTCACCATCGGCACCAGCCACAGCGACGCCGCGAACGCGAACGCCAGCGGGCCGATCCAGAACCGCCAGCTGCGTGCATGCAGCCGGACCTGTGGCCAGCCGCGCAGCGACGCGATCGCCGCCGGCAGGATCATCAGCAGCGCGAGGCCGCCGACGCCCTTGGTGATCGTGCCCAGCCCCGCGGCGAACCAGCCCAGCGTCCACATCCGCCAGTCCGGCCCGCGCAGCAGATGGCGCAGCAGGCCGTAGTTCGCGAGCGTGATCCAGAAGCACACCAGCGGATCGATCTGCGCCTTCTTGCTCTGGTACGCGAATTGCAGCGTGAACAGCAGCGCCCACGCGGCATACAGGCCCACGCGGCGCGTCCACAGCCGGCGGCCGAGGTCGTACACGCACCACAGCGTGCCCAGTGCGGCCAGCAGCGACGGCAGCAGGAACGCGACGCGCCAGTCGCGCACCAGCGTGTAGAACACCGCCTCGAACCACATCAGCATCGGTGGCTTGTCGGAGTACAGCTCGGTGCCGCGGCGCGGGAACAGCCAGTCGCCGCTCTCGACCATGTGCTTGGCGACGAGGGTGAAGCGTGGTTCGTCGGAGGGCCACGGGTCGCGCAGGCCGAGTCCCGTGCCGAGCAGCAGCAGGGCGACGACGGCGAGCAGCCAGAATTCACGGGAGGCGCGGGTCTTCAGCATCCGCGCATGATACCGGGTCGGTTCGCGCGGTCCCGTGCACGACCGGGGCGGGGGCCGCCCCGGCGACCTGCCTTGTGGGAGCGACGGAAGTCACGACAAACGGCCAAGGGCGTCGGGTCGCAGTCGCGACTTCCGTCGCTCCCACAGGACGGGTCGCAGGATGGATCGATCGCGACCGGCCGGTCAGGCTCGCTTGCGCAGCCTCGCGTAGAAGAACCCGTCCATGCCGTCCTCGCCGGGCAGGCGCTGGCGACCGGCGCCGGCGACATGGCCGAAGCGGGCGTCGAGCGGTTCGGCGATGGCGTCCGGCGTGCGCGACAGGAAGGCGTCGACCTGCACCGCGTTCTCGCGGGCCAGCAGCGAACAGGTCGCGTAGACCAGCGTCCCGCCCGGTGCCAGCACGGGCCAGAGCGCGTCGAGCAGCGCCATCTGGGTCGCGACCAGCGCATCGAGATCGGACTCGCGCCGATGCAGCAGGATGTCCGGCTGCCGGCGCACGATGCCGGTGGCGGAGCAGGGCGCATCGATCAGCACGGCGTCGAAAGCGATTCCGTCCCACCAGTCGGGCGGATAGGTGGCGTCGGCGGCCTTCAGTTCGACCGCGGCGCCCGGCGCGACCCGCGCCAGCGTCTCGGTGGTGCGTCGCAGCCGGCGGGCGTCGATGTCGAGTGCGGTGATGCGCAGCGAGGGGTCGCGTTCCAGCAGGTGTGCGGCCTTGCCGCCGGGCGCGGCGCAGGCGTCGAGCACGCGGGCGCCGGGCGCGAGGGCGAGTGCATCGGCCACGGCCTGCGCCGAGGCGTCCTGCACCGAGACCGCGCCGTCCCCGAAACCCGGCAGCTCGGCCACGGCGCGCGAGGTGTCGAGGCGCAGGGCGTCGGGCAGCGCGTCGTGGGCGACCGCGTCGATGCCGGCCTCGCGCAGTCGTTCGAGATAGGCGTCGCGCGTGCCGAGGCGGCGATTCACCCGCAGCCACAGCGGCGCCGGCGCGGCGCTGGCGGCGAGGATCGCCTCGGCGTCGTCGGGCCAGTCGCGGCGCAGTTCCGCCAGCAGCCACGCCGGCCACGCCTGCGCCGGATCGGCGGCGGGCAGGCCTTCGCGCTGGGCGCGGCGGAGCAGGGCGTTGACCATGCCGGCCTGGTGCGTGCGGCCGAGCGCGCGCGCCGCTTCGACCGTCGCGTCGAGCGCGGCGTGCGCCGGCAACTGCAGCGCGTCGAGCTGGGCGAAGCCGACGTACAGCAGCGCCTTCAGCGGATCGTCGCGGCGGGCGAGCGGCTTCGCGACCCAGGCGTCGAGCGCGGCAGCGTAGCGCGCGCGTTCGCGCAGCGCGGCGAAGCAGATCGCCTCGACCAGCGCACGGTCGCGCGGATCGTCCAGCGTCGGCAGCGCCTTCGCGAACTCGGCCTTCAGCGAACGGCCGCGATGCAGCACCGCGTCGAGGACGCGCGCGGCGGCGAGGCGGGGGGCGGTGCCGGAAGTCATCGGGTGTCCTTCGCAATCAGTTCGAGCGCTTCGGCGTGAAATGTCGCCAACCATAGCGTACGGCCATCTTCGTCCACGCACTCGCACTCGAACCCGTCCGGATGGCCGAGTGCATGCAGCACCTCCACGACGGTGGCCTCGTCTCCGATGCGGGGCGGGCGCGTGTCATCGCCGAAGTCACGCCACGGCACCACGCCCTCGACGGACAGTACGCACACGCCATCGAATGCGTGGAATGCGCTCATGCCGATGCCGCCACGAGATCCCGCCGCGCGTTCAGATAGTCGGCCGCGGTGATCGCCTTGCCGCCTTCACGCTGCAGCACGCGGATGCGCAGCGCGCCATGGCCACAGGCGATGTCGATGCCGTCGCGCCCGGCCGCGAGCACGGTGCCCGGTGCGCGCCCGTGGGCGATGTCGAGCGCGACCGCGCCGTGGATGCGCACGCGCTCGCCGGCGAGCGTCGCTTCGGCGATCGGCCACGGGTTGAACGCGCGCACCTTGTTCGCCAGCGCGGTCGCGGGCTGCGTCCAGTCCAGCTTCGCCTCGTGCTTGTCGAGCTTGTGCGCGTAGGTCACGCCGGCTTCGGGCTGCGGCTGCGCGACCGGGACGATGCCCACACGCAACAGGCCGAGGCCGTCGGCCAGCACCTGCGCGCCGAGTTCGGACAGGCGGTCGTGCAGCTGGCCGCCGGTGTCGTCGGGCCCGATCGCGACCTTCTGCGACAGCAGCACCGGGCCGGTGTCCAGGCCCTTCTCCATCCGCATGAGGCAGACGCCGCTTTCGGTGTCGCCGGCCTCGATCGCGCGCTGGATCGGCGCGGCGCCGCGCCAGCGCGGTAGCAGCGAGGCGTGGACGTTCCAGCAGCCATGCGTCGGGATGTCGAGGATCTTCTGCGGCAGGATCAGGCCGTAGGCGACCACGATCATCAGGTCCGGCTTCAGCGCCCGCAGCGCATCGCGCGCGACCTGCGTCTTCAGCGTTTCCGGCTGCAGCACCTCGATCCCGCGCTGCAACGCCTCCAGCTTCACCGGCGAAGCGGCGAGCGCGCGCCCGCGGCCGGCAGGCCGGTCGGGCTGGGTGTAGACCGCCACCACCTCGTGCTGCCGCGCCGCGGCGCGCAGACAGGGGACGGCGAAGGCCGGCGTGCCGGCGAAGACGATGCGGAGGGTCATGTGGATTCCTGACGGATACCGCCATCGGTGCGGCGGGATTCGATCGCCGACTTCTGATGCGTGGCGCTCGGTAGAGCGGGCTTCAGCCCGCTGTGGATTGCCCGGTGGAATCGCAGCGGCCTAAAGGCCGCTCTACCGGAGGCGATCGGGCGTCACACTCACGCCGCCGACTTGGCCCGCCGCGCCTTTTCCAGCTTCTTGCGGACCATCTCGCGCTTCAGCGGCGAGAGGTAGTCGACGAACAGCTTGCCATCGAGGTGGTCCATCTCGTGCTGGATGCAGATCGCCAGCAGGCCGTCGGTCTCCAGCTCGAACGACTGGCCGTCGCGGCCGATGGCCTTCACGGTGATGACGTTGGCGCGGGTCACGTCGGCGAAGATGCCGGGCACCGACAGGCAGCCTTCCTGGTAGACCTGGTGGCCGTCGGCGACCGCGATCTCCGGGTTGATGAAGACCAGCGGCTGGTTCTTCTCCTCGCTGACGTCGATGACCATGAAGCGGCGGTGGTCGTCCACCTGGCTGGCGGCCAGACCGATGCCGGGGGCCGCGTACATGGTCTCGAACATGTCGTCGAGCCGGGTCTGGAAGTCCGGAGAGGCGATTTCGGCGGCCTCCACGGCCCGGGCCTTGGTCCGGAGCCGGGGGTCGGGGAATTCGAGAATTGAGAGGGACGTCATGTTTGCGTCGATGGGGGCGGGCGAAAGGCCCATTCCGGGCCATTGTACCCGCTTCCGACTTGCCAACGGCCGGGATTTGTGGGCTATAGTGCGGCCGTTGTGTTGGGGAAAATCCCAAGGGGAGCAAGTAGATGGCCAGCATCCTTAAGCGCTTTTCTCACCGTGTGAAGGTGGCAGGCGCGATTGCCCTTCTGACCGTGGGCACCTATGCGGTGGCCCAGGAGGAGTTCCGTGGCGACCACCCCGACACCTATGTGGTGAAGCGCGGCGACACGCTGTGGGACATCGCGGGGCGCTTCCTGAAGCGGCCGTGGCTGTGGCCGGAGATCTGGCAGGCCAACCCGCAGATCAAGAATCCGCACCTGATTTACCCCGGCGACGTCATCAGCCTGGCCTACCTCGACCGCGTCTCGGTCCTGCCCGGCCCGCGTAACGACGGCGGCGGCCCCATCAACGCCATCCCGCTGTCCGAGATCGAGGCCTACCTGCGCGACCTGCGCGTGGTCGACGAGTTCAAGACCCTGCCTTATGTCGTCGGCATGGAAGAAGACATCGCCCGCGGCGTGCAGGGCCATCTGGTCTACGTCCGCAACCTCGATTCCGCCCAGCTCGGCCAGCGTTACGCCATCGTCCGCCCGACCCAGCGCTACGTGCGCATCGGCAAGCGCGAGTGCTGCGACCTGCTGACCCGCAACCATTACGACTACCGCGGCGGTCTGGTCCCGGGCTTCGGCACCGGCTGGAGCGACACCGCCGGCGCCGACGTCGGCCACGAGTTCCTCGGCAACGAACTGCTGCGCGTCAACGCCGGAACGGTCGTGAAGCTGCGCGAGGGCAACGTCGAGGCGACCACGCTGAAGCTGGACGACCGCAACGTCGAAGTCCGCGTCGGCGACCGCCTGATCCCGGTCGATGCGCAGCCGTACGACCTGCAGTTCTTCCCACACGTGCCGAAGCAGCCGCTCGACGAGAACAAGGCCCGCGTGCTGGCGGTGGCCAACTCGCTGACCAGCGGTGGCCCGCGCGACGTGGTCGCGCTGTCGGTCGGCGCGCAGGACGGCATCGACAACGGCACCGTGCTGTCGATCTGGCGCCAGGGCTCGAACACGGTCGACCGCGTCGAAGCCGGCTACTGGCGTGGCGAGGAGACGGTGTCGAAGGGGTCCCGCGTGCAGCTGCCGGACGAATACGCCGGCCACGTCATGATCTTCCGCACCTTCGACAAGGTCAGCTACGGCCTGGTGATGCAGAGCACCAAGCCCAGCCGCGTCGGCTACCGCCTGAAGGGTCCGGACGCGAAGTAACGCGGTTCGGCATGCCGTAATCGGAATTCCCTGACAGCACAACGCGAAGGCGCCCGAGGGCGCCTTCGTCGTGTCCGGGGCAGGCTGTGGGCATGGACACGCTCGATGCCGACACCGAAGCCCTGCTCGCCCTGCTGCTGCCCGGCGGCGCCACCGCGCCGCGGCGCGACCTGCTCGATGCCCATGGCGGTCCCGCGGCCGTGCGCGCCCTGCCGCGGGCGCGCTGGCGCGAGGCCGGCCTGGACACGCCGCAGATCCGCGCGCTCGAAGGCGAGCCTGGGGCGCTCGAGGCCGACGTGCTGGCCCGCTGCCGCGCCTGGCTGCGCCAGCCCGGGCACCGGCTGGTCGGCTGGCACGATCCCGACTATCCGCCGCTGCTGCGCCGTGCCGGCAGTCCGCCGCTGGCGCTGTTCGTCGACGGCGACCCGGTGCGGCTGTGGCATCCGGCGGTGGCGGTGGTCGGCAGCCGCGGGCCCACCGCCGGTGGCCGCGACAACGCCCGAGACTTCGCCCGGGCGCTGGCGCGGGCGGGGTTTGCGGTGACCAGCGGGCTCGCCGCCGGCGTCGATCGCGCCGCGCACGAGGCGGCGCTGGCTGCGGACGGCCTGACCGTCGCCGTGCTCGGCACCGGCCCGGACGTACCGTACCCGCAGTCCCACGCCGGGCTGATGGCGGCCATCGCTCGCACCGGCGCGGTGGTCAGCGAGCATCCGCCGGGCACCGCCGCCCGCCGCGAACACTTCCCCAGCCGCAACCGCATCCTCGCCGGGCTGACCCTCGGCACGCTGGTGATCGAGGCGGCGACCCGCTCCGGGGCGCTGATCACCGCCCGCTTGGCCGCCGATGCCGGGCGCGACGTGTTCGCGCTGCCGGGTTCGATCCACAACCCGATGGCCCGCGGCTGCCATCGGCTGATCCGCGACGGCGCGATGCTGGTGGAATCGGCGGACGAGGTGATCGCCGCGCTCGGGGCCTGGGCCGGGGCGCTGCGCGGCGAGCTGCAGCGCCGGCTGCAGGCCGCGGGCCCGGTCGCGAGGCCCGCGGCGCTGACGCCCGCGGCATCGCCTGCCGACGATCCCGACCACCACCGGTTGTGGTCGGCACTCGGTCACGACCCCAGCACCATGGATCAACTGGCCGAACGCACCGGATTGACGGCCGCGGCCCTCTCCTCCATGCTCATCGGCATGGAGTTGCAGGGGCGGGTGTCGGTCGAGCACGGTCGTTACTGCCGACGCTCCACCTCCTTCCTTTCCAGTGCGCCGACCGGCGCAAGTCAGGGGACATGAAAGAAAGCATCCTCGACGTCCTGCTTTACCTCTTCGAGCACTACTTCGCCCAGGACGAAGACCTCGCCGGGGATCGGGACTCGTTGCAGAACGGCCTGCTCCAGGCCGGTTTCAGCCCGGCCGAGATCCACAAGGCCTTCGACTGGCTGGACACCCTCGCCGCACGCCGCTCCGAACCGGTCGCGCCCCGCGCCGACGGTCCGGTGCGCGTGTTCTTCGGTGCCGAGCTGGACAAGCTGGACGTCGATTGCCGCGGGTTCCTGATGTTCCTGGAGCAGCAGGGCATCCTCGACGCCGACCAGCGCGAGCTGGTGGTCGATCGGGCGATGGCGCTGGACCAGGATGAGCTGGACCTCGACGACCTGAAGTGGGTCGTGCTGATGGTGCTGTTCAACCAGCCGGGCTCCGAAGCCGCCTACGCCTGGATGGAGACGCAGATGTTCGAGGACGACGGCGAGCGGGTGCACTGACGCCGCCGGCGTGAGGCGTGCCCGTCCGGAGCGCGCCTCTTCGGAGCACGCCTGTCCGGGAAAGCGCCACGTCCGGCGCCCGCGCGTGGCGCCGTGCGGGGAAATTCTGGGACACTGCCCGTGCGCACTGCGCCGCCGGAGGTCCCCGGCCGGCGGCACCGCGGCGAGATTGGGGGAAGCATGACCGATTGGTACTACCACGCACCCGGCCAGGGCCGGGTGGGTCCGTTGAGCGCGGATCAGATGCAGCAGCTGTACCGCGATCGCGTGATCGTGCGCGACACGCTGGCCTGGCATGAAGGCCTGCGCGAATGGCAGCCGCTGGATCGCCTGATCGAGGAACTGGGCCTGACCGGCGTCAAGCCCGATCCGACGAAGCCGCCCCCGGCGCCGCCCCCGCGGCCGGCCGCGGCCACTGCCTCGCATGCGGCGCGGCCGAGCGTGCCCGTGGAGCCGCCGCCGTCCCGGCGCAATGGCTGCCTGATCGCGTTGGCGGTCGTCGGCGTGCTGGGCCTGATCCTGGTCGCGCTGATCGCGGCGCTCGCGCTGCCGGCCTACAACGACTACGTGAAGCGGGCGAAGGCGGCACAGGCCGCGCAGTCGCACGGCGACGGCGTGTTCGACGCCCGCCGCCTGGACAAGACCGACGCGCTGGCGCGCGACCTGGTGACCGCGGCGATGGCCGAGTTCTACGTCGCCAACGGCAACGTCTGCCCCGACGAACTGGAGTTCGAGAAGCTGATGGTGCGCGAGCGGCGCTTCCAGGGCGGCGAGGACGGCTGGTTCAACCTGACGCCGACGCGGCCGGCCGGCGGTGTCTGCGCGTATCGCGTGGAGTTCCTCGGCCTCGGTTCCGAAGTGAAGGGCCATGCCGTGCAGTACGACGTGATCCCCGGCGGCGATGCGGTCCGCATCGACTGCCGCAACCTCGACCTGCCGGCGGGCGCCATTCCGCCGCGCTGCGGAGCCTGATCCGGTGCACATGCCGCCCCCGCTGCCCGCCTCGCCGCCGCCCGCCATGCCGCAGCAGGCGCCGCCGCCCCGCAAGGGCCTGTCCGGCTGCGTCATCGCCCTGATCATCGGCGCCGTGGTGGGCGTGTTCGGCATCTTCATCATCGGCATCCTCGCCGCGATCGCCATCCCGCAGTACCAGGAGTACGTGGTGCGCTCGAAGATCGCGGGCGCCTACGCCACCGTGCAGGGCCTGCAGCCGCAGGTCGATGCCTGGCGCGAGGCCAACGAGGCCTGCCCGGGCAACGCCGACGTCGGCGAGGCCGAGGACGCGACCCTGCCGCTGGGCACGTCCGACAACGCCAGGGGCCAGGCGCACCTGACCGTCGGCAACTTCGACAGCGGCGAATGCGCGATGGAGCTGCGTTTCGAGGGCCTGGGGCCGGCGGTCGACGGCAAGACGCTGGTGGCGGTCTCCGACAAGGGCCGCTGGCGCTGCGACGCCGGCACGCTCGATACGCGTTACCTGCCGCCGTCCTGCCGCCCCGCCGGTGCCACCCGTCCCTGACGACTTCGATTCCCGGATCCGCCCCCATGACCGATTGGTACTACAGCGACGCGCAGCGCACCCAGCACGGCCCGGTGTCCGCGTCGGACCTCGCCGCCCTCCACGGCCGCGGCCAGCTGCCGCCGGACACCCTCGTCTGGCGCGAAGGCATGTCCGCCTGGCGCCCCTGGCGCGAGATGCTGCGCGAGGTGATCGCCGGCGGCATGCCCGAGGACCCGCAGGCCGAGGCCTTCGTGAAGGCGGCCGAGGCCGCGCCGGCCGACGGCGCCTACCGGCCCTACGCCATCGCCGAGCCGACGCCCTACGCGCCGCCGCAGGCGCGGATCGAGGACCGCGCCGCCCCGGTGCACGGCGGCCACGTCGTCTACGCCCGGTTCTGGAAGCGTTTCGCGGCCTCGGTGATCGACAATTTCCTGCTCGGCATCATCGGCGGCGTCCTCGGCGCGATGGTCGGGATCGGGCGTCTGGGCGCCGGCAACTACAGCACTGCCTATTCGACCGCGGACGCCGTCCTGCAGATCGTGTCGCTGCTGATCGGCGGCTGCTATTTCGGCGCGATGTATGCCTCGTCCTCGCAGGCCAGCCTCGGCAAGATGGCGGTCGGCATCAAGGTCGTGCGCACCGACGGCACGCCGATCACCTTCTGGCGCGGATTCGGCCGCTATTTCGCCACGCTGCTCAGCACCTTCACGCTGATGATCGGCTACCTGATGGCGGCCTTCACCGCCCGCAAGCAGGCGCTGCACGACATGGTCTGCGACACCCTGGTGGTGGACAAGTACGCCTACACCGACCAGCCCGAACTGCAGTCCGAGGAACTGGGCACGGTCACCATCGTGATCCTGATCCTGTTCGGCCTGATGATGCTCGGCCTGCTCGCGCTGATCGTGGTCGCGGGCGTGGCGCTGACCTCGATGATCGGCGGCCATTGACCCGCTGCCCGTCCCTTTCCTTCAAGGTGTTTCCGACATGAGCGAGTGGTACTACAGCGACGCCCAGCGTCTCCAGCACGGCCCGGTGTCGGCCAGCGATCTGGCGGCCCTGCACGCCCGCGGCCTGCTGCCGCCCGAGACGCTGGTGTGGCGCGAGGGCATGGGCGAGTGGCGGCCGTGGCGCGAGATGATCCGCGAGGTGGTGGCCGGCGGTGCCCCGGGCGATGTGCAGGCGGAAGCCTTCGTGCAGGCCGCCGAGGCCGCGCCGGCCGACGGCGCCTACCGGCCCTATGCCATCGCCGAGGCTTCGCCCTATTCGCCGCCGCAGGCGAAGCTGGAAGCGACCGAGACCGTGGTCCAGGGCGGCCGCGTGGTCTACGCCGGGTTCTGGAAGCGCTTCGCCGCCTACTTCATCGACTCGTTCGTGGTCACCATCATCAGCTACGCGCTGCTGATCCCGCTGGGGATCGTCGCCGGGGTCGGCATCGGCGCCACCGCCTCCTCGAACGACCCGTTCGCCAGCGGCGCGGGCATCGCCTTCCTCGGTGCCATCTACCTGCTCTCGATCGCCGTCCCGCTGATCTACTTCGCCTGGATGCACTCGTCGAAGCACCAGGCCACCCTCGGCAAGATGGCCATCGGCATCAAGGTGACCCGTACCGACGGTGGCCGGGTCAGCTTCTGGCGCGCCTTCGGCCGCCTGTTCGCCACCTTCCTCAGCGCGATCATCGTGTACATCGGCTTCATCATGGCCGGCTTCACCGAGCGCAAGCAGGCGCTGCACGACATGGTCTGCGACACCCTGGTGGTCGACAAGTACGCCTTCACCGACCATCCCGAGTGGCAGCGCGACGAGCTGGGCACGGTGACCATCGTGGTGATGGCGCTGGCCGGGCTGGCGATCCT
Organism: Lysobacter sp. DMC97; assembly: GCF_056313745.1. NCBI lineage: Bacteria > Pseudomonadati > Pseudomonadota > Gammaproteobacteria > Lysobacterales > Lysobacteraceae > Lysobacter > Lysobacter sp. DMC97. The sequence continues at coordinate 27,182 of NZ_JBQUZR010000006.1, forward strand.
CGGCATGCTGGCCCTGTTCGGCATGATGTTCGCGGCGCTCGCCGGCGGGGTGCACTGACCCCGGCCGGCAGCGGTGGCGCGGCCCGTCCGGAAGACGGCGCCGGCCACCGTCGGCAGGGCCGGACGGTGTCGTGCAGGTTGCCCGGCCCCCGTCTCCCGGGAGGGAAGCGATACCCACTTCGACTTCCGGACGCTTGACAGGGAGCGCCCGGACATGACACGACTAAAAAAAGAGAACTGACCGACGCCCGGGCCTCCCCCGGGCGTCGCCTTCTGGTCCGGGGCCTGCCCCGGACCTCGCCGTCGGCCCCCGCAAAGGCGCCGCGGCCCTTCCGGATCCCCACCCGAAATGCCCAAGAACCTCCTCATCGTCGAGTCCCCCGCCAAGGCCAAGACGATCAACAAGTACCTCGGCAAGGACTTCCAGGTCCTGGCCTCGTACGGCCACGTCCGCGACCTGGTGCCGAAGGAGGGCGCGGTCGATCCCGACCGCGGTTTCGCCATGCGCTACGAGCTGATCGACAAGAACGAGAAGCACGTCGAGGCCATCGCCAAGGCCGCCAAGGCCGCCGACCACCTCTTCCTGGCGACCGACCCGGACCGCGAGGGCGAGGCCATCAGCTGGCACATCGCGGAAATCCTGAAGGAGCGCGGCCTGCTCAAGGACCGCACACTGGAGCGGGTGGTGTTCACCGAGATCACGCCGCGGGCGATCAAGGAGGCGATGGCCCACCCGCGCCAGATCGCCGCGCCGCTGGTCGACGCCCAGCAGGCCCGCCGCGCGCTGGACTACCTGGTCGGCTTCAACCTTTCCCCGGTGCTGTGGCGCAAGGTGCAGCGCGGCCTGTCCGCCGGCCGGGTGCAGTCGCCGGCGCTGCGCATGATCGTCGAGCGCGAGGAGGAGATCGAAGCCTTCGTCGCCCGCGAGTACTGGACCATCGAGGCCGAGTGCGCGCATCCGTCGCAGGCCTTCACCGCGAAGCTGGCGAAGCTCGACGGCAAGAAGTTCGAGCAGTTCACCGTCACCGACGGCGACAGCGCCGAGGCCGCGCGCAAGCGCATCGTCGCCGCCGCCAACGGCGTGCTGCAGGTCACCGACGTCGCCAGCAAGGAGCGCAAGCGCCGGCCGGCGCCGCCGTTCACCACCTCCACGCTGCAGCAGGAAGCCGCGCGCAAGCTCGGCTTCACCACCAAGCGCACCATGCAGGTCGCGCAGAAGCTGTACGAAGGCGTGGCGATCGGCGATGAAGGCACGGTCGGCCTGATCAGCTACATGCGTACCGACTCGGTCAACCTGTCGATGGACGCCATCGCCGAGCTGCGCGACGTCATCGCCCGCGATTACGGCACCAAGGCGCTGCCGGACAAGCCGAACTTCTACCAGACCAAGTCGAAGAACGCGCAGGAAGCGCACGAGGCGGTGCGCCCGACCTCCGCGCTGCGCACCCCGGCGAAGGTGTCGCGCTTCCTCAGCGACGACGAGCGCAAGCTCTACGACCTGATCTGGAAGCGCAGCGTCGCCTGCCAGATGGTGCCGGCCACGCTCAATACGGTCAGCGTCGACCTCGCCGCCGGCACCGCGCACAGCTTCCGCGCCAGCGGCACCACCGTGGTCGACCCGGGCTTCCTCGCCGTGTACGAGGAAGGCAAGGACCAGAAGACCGCGGATGACGAGGACGAGGGCCGCAAGCTGCCGGCGATGAAGCCCGGCGACCGCGTGCCGCTCGACCGCGTCCACGCCGACCAGCATTTCACCCAGCCGCCGCCGCGCTTCACCGAAGCGGCGCTGGTGAAGGCGCTGGAGGAATACGGCATCGGCCGCCCGTCCACCTACGCCTCGATCATCCAGACCCTGCTGTTCCGCAAGTACGTCGAGATGGAAGGCCGCAGCTTCCGCCCCAGCGACGTCGGCCGCGCGGTCAGCAAGTTCCTCTCGGGCCACTTCACCCGCTACGTCGACTACGACTTCACCGCCAAGATGGAGGACGAGCTGGACGCCGTCAGCCGCGGCGAGGAGGACTGGGTCCCGCTGATGGAGAAGTTCTGGGTCCCGTTCAAGGAACTCGTCGACGAGAAGAGCGAATCGGTCGATCGCAGCGAAGCCACCGGCGCGCGCGAACTCGGCACCGATCCCAAGTCCGGCAAGCCGGTCAGCGTGCGCCTCGGCCGCTACGGGCCGTACGCGCAGATCGGCGACAAGGACACCGACGAGAAGCTCGACTTCGCCTCGCTGCGTCCCGGCCAGTCGATGCACACCATCACGCTGCAGGAAGCGCTGGAACTGTTCCGCCTGCCGCGCAAGCTCGGCCAGAACAACGGCGAGGAGGTCAGCGTCGGCATCGGCCGCTTCGGCCCGTTCGCCAAGCGCGGCGCGACCTACGCCTCGCTGGCGAAGGAAGACGATCCGTACACGATCGACCTCGACCGCGCGGTGTTCCTGATCGAGCAGAAGGAAGAGATCGCCCGCAACCGCATCCTGCTGGCGTGGGAAGGCAGCGACGTGCAGGTGCTCAACGGCCGCTTCGGCCCGTACATCAGCGACGGCAAGCTCAACGGCAAGATCCCGAAGGATCGCGAGCCGAAGTCGCTGACGCTGGAAGAGGCGACGCAGTTGCTGGAGACCACCGGCAAGCCGGCGCGCCGCGGCTTCGGCGCGAAGAAGGCCGCGGCCAAGAAGGTCGCCGCCAAGAAGGTCGCCGCCAAGCCGAAGGCCGAGAAGGCGCCGGCCGCGAAGAAGGCCCCGGCGAAGAAGGCGGCGACCAAGAAGGCCGCCGCGAAGAAGACCGTCGGCAAGGCCGCGGCGAAAAAGGCCCCGGCCCGCAAGGCCGTCGCCCCGCCGCCCGCGCCGGCCAAGCCGCTGATCACCGCCAACCCGGTCGTCACCCCGGGCAAGCGGGTGGTGAAGAAAGCCTGATCGCGACGCCCGGCCCAGGCCGGGCTGAACCGCATCCGCCGCCGGTCGTCCGGCGGCTTTCCCTTGCCGGCGACCCGTTGCACGATGGCGCCATGCGCGCCCGATCCGTCCTGTTCCCGGCCCTGTTCCCGGTCCTGCCGCTCGTCGCGGGCGCCGTGCTGTCCGCGGCGCCGGCGCTGCCTGCCCGGGCCGGCGACGACGTGGTCATCTACCGCTGCACCGGCGCCGACGGCCGCCTGACCCTGCGCGATTCGCCCTGCGACAAGGGCCAGCGCCAGGAAACCCGCACCATGCTGCGGCCGAAGGATCCGGCGCCGCGTCCGGTCGTTACGGCGCCGGCCGGCCCGCAGGCGCCCGGCATCGTGACGCGCGAAGTGATCGTGCTGAACGCGCCGCGGCCGATGTACGAATGCGTCACTCCCGACGACCGGCGCTACCTCAGCGACAGCCCCGAGGGGAATCCGCGCGAAGTGCCGATGTGGACGCTCGGCGCGCCGCTGTTCGGCCGGGTGCCGGTGAACGAGCCGGGCCACGTCGACTTCCAGGTCGAGAACGGCCGCGTCAGCGGCAACTACCGCAGCGGCAGCATCGGCACCGCGATCGTCCCCACGCCCGCCGCGTACGGCGCCACCACCTGGGTCCGCGACGCCTGCTACGCGCTGCCGCAGGCCGACGTCTGCGGCCGCCTGCGCGACCGCCGCGGCGAGATCGGCCGCCGCCATGCCATCGCCCAGCCGTCCGAACGCGCCGAGCTGGCACGCGAGGAGCGCAGCCTGGTGGCCCGCATCGACCAGGACTGCCGCTGACCATGCCCGCCTTCCGCTTCGTCGCCCCGGCCTGCGCGCTGGCGCTCGCCGCCCTCGCGTTCTCGTCCGCGAGCTTGGCCGCGACGCCCGCCGGCGGTATGGTCATCTACCGCTGCGTCGATCCCGCCAGCGGCGCGGTGACGCTGCAGAACGACGTGCCCTGTCCGAAGGGCCAGCAGCAGACGGTGCGCAACGTCGCGCCGCTGCCGGCGTTCCGGCCGCCGCCCGTGGCTCCGCCGGCCCCGCGCCCCGATCCCAAACCGACCACGCCGCCGCCTCCGCCGGTCGCCGCGGAACCGCCACCCCCGGCGGTCCGCACTTCGCCGCCGCCGCTGTTCCAGTGCCGCACCTGGGACGACAAGGATTACCTCGGCGACACCGCCGAGCCGCCGGCCTCGTGCGTGGCGCTGGAGACGGTCGGCATCGACGGCAGCGCCGCGCTCGCGGCCGGGCAGGCCTGCGAGATGCGCCGCGACACCTGCACCGCCGTGCCCGCCGAGCAGCTGTGCGTGGCGTGGAAGAAGCGCGTCGACGAAGCCGAGTTCCGCTGGAAGATCGCCGGCGGCCGCGACGGCGAGCAGAAGGCCGAGTTCGAGCGCGTCTCGCGCGTCTATCGCGGCAGCACCTGCGGCGGCTGAGTTTGCCCTGCTGCCCGCACGCGCGGCGATGCCGCGCATGCGGGCGAGCGTCAGCGCGTTCCGGCGGGTGCCAGCACGAGCGGGACCGCGGTGTTCACGGCGTTTTCCGCGTTGACGATGCCGGTGCCGATCGGCTTGTCGGGCGTCACCGGGAAGGCAGTGACGTGCGTGCGCAGGTGGGTCGCCAGTTGGCTGCCGGTGAAGGGCGGTTGCGCCAGCGCGATCCGCCGCCCTTGCACCAGCGCGGCCACGCCCGCCACCAGCGGCGCGGCGGAAGACGTGCCGTTGTAGCTGGCGTAGTTCTCCGCGCCCTGATTCAGGGCGCCGCTGTTGAGCGTCGACAGGATGCCCACGCCCGGGGCCGCCAGGGCGACACCGGTGCCGGAGTTCGAGAAGCCCGCGCGCGCCCCGGTATTGGTCACCGCGGCCACGACCATGACGCCCGTGCAGTTGGCCGGCTGGTAGCCGGTGATGGCCGCATTTGCGTTCCCGGCCGGCACGATGACCAGGCTGCCGCGGGCGCTGGCGCCGTTGAGCGCGGTCTGGAGCGCGATCGAGCACGTGCCGGCGGCGCTGAGGCTCAGGTTGATCACCCGCGAGGGCGTGGCGTTGGCCGGGATCCCGGCCACGGTGCCGCCCGAGCCCCAGGTGATCGCGTCGGCGACGTCGGAGATCGTTGCGCCGCACGGCCCCGAGACCCGCAGCGGCTGCACCCGCGCGCCGAACGCGGTGCCCGCCACGCCCAGCGCGTTGCCCGTGCGCGCGGCGATCAGGCCGGCGACGTGCGTGCCGTGCCAGCTGCTGTTGCGCGGAGAGAGGGCGTAGCAGGGACTGCCGAAGGTGGTGCCGTCGCCTTCGTCGTTCGGATTCGCGTCGCGGCCGTTGCCGTCGCGGGCGTTGACGGGATCGCTGATGAAGTCGTAACCCGGGGCGATGTTGGCGTTGAGGTCGCTGTGCGGCGCGACGCCGGTGTCGATCACCGCGACCGTCACGCCGACGCCGGCGGTGAGGTTCCAGGCGTTCGGCGTGCGGATCCCGGCGGGCAGGCCGGCGTAGTGCCATTGCGACGCGTACAGCGGATCGTTCGGCGTCATGGCCGGCCACAGGCGCCCGTCGACCTCGACGAAGGCCACGTCCGGATCGGCCGCGAGCCGGCGCATCAGCAGCGCGGCCTCGACCCGGTCCAGCGCGCGGCTGGTGCGCACGACATCGGCACCGATGCCCAGCCGGCGCACCCGCTGCGCGCCCGGCGCGACGCCGCGCGCATCCGGCGCCACCGCCTGCGCGGCGCGGGCCAGACCGCGGTCGATGGCGGCCCCGGAGGCGGCGGTCGCGCTGCCGGGGCGGTACTGCACGATGAACTGGTCGAACGCGGTGTCGGCGGCGAGGCCATCGAGACGCGCTTCGCCGGCGTGGGCCGGCGCGTGACCGAGGGCGAGCAGCAGGGCGGCGCCGAGCGAGGCCCGGCGCAGCGAGACGAGGGAAGACATGCGGCGCTCCTTTTCCGATGCGGGGACGCGCGGGCGCGACGATCCGGACGGGACCGTCCGTGGTCCGCGGGCGCCGGGGCTCCGGCGCGTCCTCAGGATGCGCGCCGGACGATGCCCGCGACTGTGACTCGCGTCTCTCAGTCGTCCAGCGCCTGGCGCAACGCCGCCGAACCGCGCCGGCGCAGCAGCGCGTCCGGACCCGCCGCGGGCGTCGCACTGCGCTTGCTCGCGCGCGCCGGTCGCTTCGCGGTCCCGGCCGCCACGAACGCCGCGCGCACCGCCGGGTCGGTGGCGACGAAGAACTCGATCTCGTCGATCAGGCTCGGCGGCGCGGCCGCGCGCGACGCGCGGGTGGCGCGGGCGGTCGCATGCGGATCGCCGTACAGCGCCGCGACCGCGGCGGCGACCTGCGCCGGCGTCAGTTCGGGCAGGTGTCGCTGCAGGCGCGCCCAGTCGGTGTCGGCGGTGGCGCGCGTCGGCGCACGTAGCGCGCTGCGCAGCGGCACGCCGCCGAACGCGGGCAACGTCGCCGCCAGCAAGGCTTGGCCATCGGCGATGCCCGGGCCGTAGCGGTCGGGTTTCCAGCCCGCCGGCGTGCGGCAATGCGCCTGCAGCAGATCGCGGAACACCGACGCCAGCCGGCCGCCGTAGCGCTGGCGCAGCGCCGCGCCGCCGCCGTGGTGTTCCAGCCACAGCGCGCACAGGCCGGCGACGGTGGCGGTGGCGTACGACGTGCCGTTGCTGCGGCCGGTGTCGAACACCGTGCGGCCGCCGCGCACGTGCGACCACGCGCGCCAGACCGATTCGCCCGGCGCGGTGATGTCGACCGCCGCGCCCGATGCGGAGCCGCTCCACGGCTTGTCGAGCGCGTTGCTGCCGGCCACCGCGATCACGCTGTCCAGCAGCGCGGGGAAGATCACCATCATCGTGTGGTTGCCGGCGGCGCCGAAGAGGATGCGGCCGTCGGCGACCAGCGCATCGGTGGCGCGCGAGAGCGAGCGTCCGGCCCACGGGCCGCCGAGGCTCATCGACACCAGGTCGCAGTCGCGGTCGCGGCAGCGGTACAGCGCGCGGATCAGCCGCGTGAAATCGAAATGGATCACCGAACCCGACACCCGCATCGGCGCCAGCGAGGCGCCGGGCGCGATGCCGGACAGCTCGGGCGTGAGGCCAGCGAAGATCACGCTGCCGGTCGCGGTGCCGTGGCCGGAGAAACTGCCGGTCATCGGGTCGTGCGCGTCGAGATCATCGTCGACGAAGTCGTAGCCGTCGGTCGCGCGCAGGCGAGGGCCGAGGATCAGCGGATGGTCGGTGTAGCCGGTGTCGGGATGGCCGATGCGCACGCCGCGTCCGCTCGCGCCGGTGTCCGCGCGTGCGAGATCCGCACGCACCGCGCGCGTGGACCAGTCGCGCGGATCGGAGCCGGGCAGGTCGGCGCCGCCACTGCTGCTGGCGCGCAGGGAATTCTTCGTGGTCGGCGGGGGATCGACGCGATAGCCCACCGCGGGTTCGGCATCCGCCACCAGCGGATGCGCGCGCAACGCGTGCACCGCGTTCCAGGCGCGGCCGATGTCGACGCGGCGACCCTCGGCGAACGCCACCTGCACGTCGCTGGCGCCCTTGCCCAGCGGCGTTCCGGACGTGCCCGCCGCGACCAGCGCCGCGAACGCCGGCACGTCGGCGCGCAGCCGCGCCAGCACCTGTCGCCGTTCGGCGGCGGAAAAGGACTCGCCCAGATCGAGGACGAGGCCGTGGAGGTCGTAACGCGCTGCGGATCCGGCCATCGTCTGCTCCTTCAGGGTGCCGCGCGATGTGGCGACCGCGACAGCTTACGCCGCGCGCGGCCGCCTTCGGCATCACCGCCAGCGCACACGGGGTGCGCCGGCGGATCGCTTCACGTTGGATCGATCACGCAGGTTCGACCGATCAGGGGATCGGGCCGGACGGGCAGGTGAAGGTCTTGGTGCTGGAGACTTCGCCGTAGAAGTTGCCCACCCGCACCGTCACCGACGGACGCGAACCGCTGGTGCAGCGGCCCGAGTACGTCGCGGTGTGGGCGCCGTTCGGCCAGGTCGCGACGGCGTACGTCGGCGAGCTGTAGGTCACGTGGCAGTAGTACGTGCCGCCGCCGCTCATGCCCGAGTCGGGGCAGACGAAGCTGGTGATCGTCGGCAGCGTGCCGGTGTCCGAACCGCCGCAGGTCGCGCCCACCGCACTGAACGCCGCGGTCACGTTCGCCACGCTGTAGCCGTAGTCGGCGGCCGCGGTCTGCACGCCGCACACGCCCTGGTGGAAGGTCGTGCTGGCCGTCCAGTACAGGTCGTTGGCGCGCGCGAACACCTGGAACGCCTTCTGCGTGTTCCAGCCCGCCGTGGTGGCCAGGTTGTAGAACGCCTTGTTGTAGATGCCCGACGAGTAGTGCACGTCCAGGCCGTAGTAGAAGTTCGCGGTGTTGGCGATCGACTTGCCGTCCAGGGTCGGGTTGTTCATGTAGCGCAGCGCGCCGGTGCCCTTGGTGATGTCGTAGCCGACCTTGAAGTCGTTCGTGCCGCGCATGTAGTACTCGGCGGCCTCGCCGGCGATGTCGGAATAGGCTTCGTTTATGCCGCCCGACTTGCCGGAGTAGGTCAGGTTCGAGTTCTGCGCGGTGAAGCCGTGCGAGACTTCGTGCGAGGCCACGTCCAGGCCGACCAGCGGATAGAACGTGGTGGCGCCGTCGCCGAAGGTCATCGACGAACCGTCCCAGAACGCGTTCTCGTAGTTCGTGCCGTAGTGGACCTTCATCACCAGCTGGAAGGTCAGCGGCGACTTGCCGATGTAGGCGTTGTACATGTTGAACACGACGCCGCCGAAGTAGTGGGCGTCGTTGAGCGGCGAGTACGCGCCGTTGATGGTCTTCACGGTGTTGCGCGGACAGGTGTACGAATACGCCGTGGTGCCGGTGGTGCCGCCGTTGAGGTTCACCGTCTTCACGTTGGTGTTGTTCATCGTGCACGTGGTGCCCGACTGGGTCACGTCGAGCTTGCCGTAGTTCGTGCCGTATTCGTACTGGCCGATCTTGGCGTTGCCGCCGGGGCCGGTGCCGACCAGCGCATGCTGCAGGTTCTCCATCTGCGCCAGCACGTGGCCGGTCTCGGCATCGACGACGATGGTCGGACGCGTCGGCGAGCCGCCGCGGGTGGTGTCGGCGAAGTAGGTGACGACGTACGCCTTGCGCGCGTGGCCGGCGTCGTCGATGTGGATCGCCAGCGTCGCCTGTTCGTCGCGGGTGCGCATGAAGCCGATGCGGTTGCCCAGGCCGGCGCTCTTGGCGATCGACAGGGCGCGGGTCGCGGTCAGGCGCTGCTTGCCGGCGGGGATCTCCGAGGCGAGGCCGTCGACCTTCTGGCCGAACAGGGTGCGGACGTTGCCGGCGGCGTCTTCGTTGACGACGATGCTTTCGCCGAAGATCGGCAGGCCGCGGAAGGTCTGCTGGTAGCGGGTGCTGTGCACGCCGAGGCTGCTCTTGCGCGAGAGCAGCAGCAGGCGCGAATCGGCGTCGAGGCCGAGGGCGCGTTCGTGGCGGGCGTGGACCGTGCCGGCCACGCCGGCCTTGGCGACGGACGCATTGGTGCGCGCGACGGCGGCGGTGTCGACCTGCTGCAGGTCGGTGCGGAGGGCGGCGGACGCCGTGCCGGCGGCGAGGATCGCGGCGGTCGCGACGGCGAGCGGAGCGATGCGATGGAAGCGATGCATGCGGGACTTACTCCTTGAATACGATGGGTTGGCGGCGATGAGGCCGCCCCTCGCTAACGTGGCCGGCCCCGGTCGGTTGACGTGCCCGCGTGTGCGGGCCACGGCACTCGGTCCGGAGGGCCAACCGGGTCGGCGATGCGGGGCGTCCGCATCCCGGGAAGGATGCGACGGCGCGGTCTCGCCGGTTGCGACCGGTGGGACGCGACCGGCGCGCGACGGTCCCCGCGGGCACGGGGACCGTCGATGTGCGGAAACGCGATCGCGGGATCAGTGGCAGCAGGTGCGGGTGTTCCACAGTGCCCGGCCGGACGACGAGTAGACGACGGCGTTGCCGTCGTTCTGCACCGCGAGGTAGGCACCGGGGTTGCCGTAGGTACTGGTGTGCCAGACGGCCTGGTTGCTGCCGTTGTAGACCACCAGGTTGCCGTCGCCCTGCATGGCCAGGCGATGGTTGCTGCCGAAGACGTAGTTGGCCCACAGCGCGCGCACGCCGTTCTGGTAAAGCACCAGGTTGCCGTCGCCCTGGATGACCATGGAGAAGCGCCCGTCGCAGGACGTCACCGATCCGCCGGTGGCGAGCGTGGTCCCCGGCGTCATGATCCCGCAGCCGCTGGGCGGCGTGGTGCCGCACGACGCACCGACGGCGCTGAACGCCGCAGTCACGTCTGCGACGCTGTAGCCGTAGTCGCTGGCCGCGGTCTGCACGCCGCACACGCCCTGGTTGAAGTTGGTGCTCGCGGTCCAGTAGAGATCGTTGGCGCGCGCGAACGCCTGGAACGCCTTCTGCGTGTTCCAGCCCGGCTTCGTCGCCAGCAGGTAGAACGCCTTGTTGTACACGCCCGAGCTATAGTGCACGTCCAGCCCGTCGTAGTAGCTCGCCGTGTTGTCGATCGAACGGCCGTCCAGCGGCGGGTTGTACATGTAGCGCAGCGCGCCACTGCCCTTGAAGATGTCGTAGCCGACCTTGAAGTCGTTGCTGCCGCGCATGTAGTACTCGGCCGCCTCGCCGGCGATGTCGGAGTAGGCTTCGTTGATGCCACCGGACTGGCCCGAATACGTCAGGTTCGAGTTCTGCGAGGTGAAACCGTGCGAGACCTCGTGCGACGACACGTCGAGGCTCACCAGCGGATAGAACGTGCTGGCGCCGTCGCCGAAGGTCATCGACGAGCCGTCCCAGAACGCGTTCTCGTAGTTCGTGCTGTAGTGCACCCGCATCGTCAACTGGAACGTCAGCGGCGGCTTGCCGATGTAGGCGTTGTACATGTTGTAGACGACGCTGCCGAAGTAATGCGCGTCGTTGAGCGGCGAGTACGCGCCGTTGATCACCTTCACGGTGTTGCGCGGGCAGGTGTAGGCGAAGGCCGTGCTGCCTGTCGTGCCACCGTTGAGGTTCACAGTCTTCACGTTGGCGTTGTTCATCGTGCAGGTCGTGCCCGACTGCGCGACGTCCAGGTAGCCGTAGTTCGTGCCGTACTCGTACTGGCCGATCTTGGCGTTGCCGCCCGGGCCGGTGCCGATGAGCGCGGTTTCGAGCGCGTTCCACTGCTTCAGCACGCGACCGTTGTCGGCGTCGACGATGACGGTGGGCCGCATCGGCGAGCCGCCGCGGGCGCTGTCGGCGAAGTAGGTCATGACGTACGCCTTGCGCGCGCGGCCGGCGTCGTCGACGTAAATCATCAGCGGCGAAGCTTCGTCGCGGGTGCGCATGAAGCCGACACGATTGCCCAGGCCGGCACTCTTCGCGATCGACAGTGCGCGATTGGCGGCAAGCCGCGGCTTGCCGGCGGGGATCTGCGCGGCGAGGCCGTCGAGCTTCTGCCCGAACAGGGTGCGCACGTTGCCAGCGGTGTCTTCGCTGACGACGATGCCTTCGCCGAACACGGGAAGGCCGCGGAAGGTCTGCTGGTAGCGGTGGTTGCGCACGCCGAGCGTCGACTTGCGATCGAGCAGGACGAGCCGCGAATCGGCGTCGAGGCCGAGCGCGCGTTCGTGGCGGGTGTGGACGGTGTCGGCGGCGGCGGCCTTGGCGAGGGCGGCATTGCGCTGGGCGATGCTGCCGGTGTCGGCGGCGTGCAGGTCGGTGCGGGTGGCGGTCGCCGCGGAGGCGGTGGCGCTGGCGAAGAGGGTCGCCGTGGCCAGTGCGAGCAGGTGGAAGCGGGGTATCCGAGTCATCGAACGTTCTCCATGAGGTCGATGGGCCGACCGCGGCGCGGCCGGCGGTCCGCATCCACCCCCTGACGGATGCGCGATGCGGTCCTTTCCGCATCGGCGGCAGCATCGGACAAATGCGTCCCGGGAAATGAGACGCCGGTCACCCGGACGATCGGTTCTGTCTATCGATCGGGCGCGAAGCGGTGCACCAGCGCTTCCATCCGGATGGCCAGGCCCGTGGCCCGCAGCTCGAACCCGGCGACGCGGGTCAGCAGGTCGACGGCGGCATCGAGGTCGCCGCCGCCGAAACGGTCGTGCAGGCGCCCGGCCTCGGCGCGGAGGGTGTCCGAATCCGCGAAGAAGGCCTGGGCGTCGCGGGCGAAGACGCCCAGTTCGTCGCGCTCGACCGGGGCGAGGTCCCTCGCCACGGCATGCAGGCGGGGCACCTGCACCAGCAACTGGCCGCCGATGTCGTCGTGGAGCCGGGCCAGGGTGGCCGGCAACGCGGCCAGCTGCCGGCGCAGGGCCATTTCCAGCGGCGCCGGATCGGCCCCGGCGTCGCGCAGCAGGTGCAGGACGGCGGGGTCGCCCGCGCCGGGGAAGGTCGCGGCGTCCAGCGCCACCACGATCGCCGGCGTGCCCCGCGCGTCGCGGGCGTCGGGATCGCCCCCCGCGGCCAGCAGCCGGCGGACCTCCGCCACCTGTTGCAACCGGATCGCCTCGAACAGGTCCATGCGCGCTCCCGTGGCCGCCGCGCGGCGTGCGCGGCATCGCATACGGAAAAACGTGCGAAACCGGCGGGAGCGGCAATCCGCGCCCGCCGGCTTCCGCGCCCGCGCTACTGGCAGGCCGCCTTGATCTTGTCCAGATCGCCGGTGGCGACCGCGGCCCGGCAGGCTTCGGCCTTGGCCTGCTGCACGGCGAGGGTGTTGAGTTGCTGGAGGCTCTGGACCTCGGCTTCGGTGAGGCTCTTGCGCCGATTGAGGCCCGAAAGCAGGGCGTCGGAATATCCCTTCAGGATCTCGGCTGGCAGCTTGACCAGACCGAGCGCATCGCCACCGGCATTGATGTCGTACAGCGTGGGTGAGCCGTTCTCGAAACCGACCTTCCATGTCGTGTTCGCGAAGAGCGTGCTGGGGATCGCCAGGAATTCCACAGGTGAGTGCTTCGTCACCAGCGAGAGGTAGTAGATCTTCCCCGCGGAATTCTCTTTCAGATCGACGACTTCGATTTCGAACGGCAGCTTCTGGCGATAGAAGAATCCGTGGTTGAGGTCGTTTGCGTCGCGCGCATGACGCCACGTGACATTTGGAATGGCCGGACTTGCATTTTCTGCCGATTCGATCGCCTTGGGCCCGGATGCGCCGTCAAGGGAGATATGAACGTCGATGTCACAGAGCGACATGTCCGTGAGCGTCTTGTGCTCGTCCACGCTGAACGTCCAGACATACTTCCCGGGCATGCCACAGGGGTCTTTTGTTGCTTGGTTGCTCCATGCAGCCAAGCTCTTCGTGTCTGCACCGAGTCCGGCGAGCGCACCGAAGAATTCCGAGACGGCGGGGGTCGTCGAGCCGCCACCCTCGCCCGACAGCAGCCCGTTCGCGTTGACGCGGACGGTCAGCGCGTTCGTGCCGAGATGATTGCGCCTGTACTGCGCGACGTACCGGGCGGAGAGGTCCGCGAATTCCGGGGAGGCGGCCAGGTCGATCTTGCGAACCATCTTCTTCGGCTTGTCGCAGGCCGGGGCAGCCTTGCCGTCGTCTTCGCCACCGTCTTTCGCGTCGCCCTTTGCAGTGCCGGCCTTGGTGCCGGCGCTTTCCTTCTTGCAGGGATCCTCCACACTCACCGTCAGCGTGAGTACGAGCCGCTGGGTGGGCAGGTAGTAGACGATGCCGCCCGGGTACTCCTTTTGGGAATCCGGAGCACTGATGTCGACCGACCGGATCGACGCGCAGCCTGCCGTCATGGCAAGCAGGGCGCCGATCATCGCCAAGGTGGGCCTTCCGATATACCGCATGACAGCCTCCTGTTCCGCATTCACGAGTGAGGTGCAGGAATAGCAGGGGCATGCGCGGCGCACGGGATCACGTGCGCATCGCTGCGGTCGGGGTTGGGGATGTGGCGCCCGCCGCGGCGAGTGGGTGGCGATGTCGCCTCAGCCGCCGTCCGGGAAGCGGCTGCGGCACCAGTCGGCGACGGTGTCGATCAGCGCGGCCTGCTGGGCGAGCGGGGTGAAGGTGTGGTTGGCGGCGTCGAACAGGCGCACGTCGATCCGGCCGCGCAGGTCGGGGAAGGCTTCGAACAGCTGGTCGGCGTGGTTGAAGCGCACGCCCTGTGCGGCGGTGTAGATCGCGAGCACGCGCACGCCGCGGTCGGCGAGGGCGCGCAGCTGGCGGCCGTACTCGGCCTGCGGCGGCGGTTGGCGGCTGCCTTCGCTTTCGGCGTTGCCGTCGCCGGCGGGGCGTGTCCGGCGCAGGCGGCGGGCGATGCGCGCCGGCAGCGTCGCCCAGAAGCCGGGGCGGCCCAGCCGGGCACGCAGGGCGCGGCGCCGCGCCTGCGGGGTGGCATAGGCCGGCGGATCGACCAGCACCAGGCCGACGATCCGCGGGTCCGTGGCCGCGGCGGCGAGGGCGTTGTCCGCGCCCGAGCACAGGCCGAACACGATCGCGCCTGCGGTAGGATGTGCGGCTGCCGTCACGGTATCGAGGGCGGCCCGGAGGTCGGCGACCGCGCTGGTGCGGAAGTCGATGCGGTCGGGGATCGGGCCGCTGTCGCCGATGCCGGACAGGTCCATGCGCAGCGTGCGGTGTCCGGCCTCGGCCAGGCGCCGGGCCAGGCGCACGTGCAGGCGATGCGGGCCGATCCGGTGGATCACGCCGGCATTGACGATCAGCACGTCGGGCACGGCGCGCGGTGCCGGCGGGTCGGTCGCGATCGCCACGAGCGGCCGCTCCGGCCGCAGCGGGACGACGCGCTCGCGGGCCTGGGCCTGCGGAGGGGACATCGGGAAAACCTGTGCCGGTTGCCTGATCCAGGCGATTCTGACGTTGAAAACGGAAGCGACCATACACGCGGGGGGGATGGTGCTGTCAATTCGGCTGGTCGACGCGGGGGGCGACGCGGATGCGCGCGCCCGCCGCCTGCTCGCGTCCGTGCATCACACGCCGCGGCTGCGTCCGCGCGGCGTCGCCGTGCTGTTGTGCAATCCTTTCGGCGAAGAGGCGGTGCGCGCGCATCGCGCCTACCGCGTGCTGGCGCGCCGGCTCGACGACGCCGGCTACCCGACGCTGCGCTTCGACTACGCCGGCACCGGTGATTCCTCGGGCGAAGTCGGCGAGTTCGGCCTCGACCACTGGCTGGAGGACATCGCCGCCGCCGCCGCTGCGCTGCGCGAGGCCACCGGCCAGTCGCGCATCGCCGTGATCGGCCTGCGCCTGGGCGGCACGCTCGCGGCGCTGGCCGCGCAGCGCGGCCTGTTCCGCCCCGCGCACCTGCTGCTGTGGGACCCGGTGGTCGACGGCGAGGCCTACCTGCGCGATCTCGAACGCGCCCATCGCGACTACCTCCGCGAGGAACTCGGCGACGCCGCGCCGGCCGACGCCGGCGGCCCGCTGGCCGAAGTGCTGGGCACGCCGATCGACGCCGCCCTGCGCGCCGCGCTGTCCGCCATCGACCTCGCCGCCGCCCCGCCCGCGGCGGCCATGACCACCGTGCTGCGTACCCTCGCCGGCACCGACGACGATCGCCTGCGCGAAGCCTGGGGCACGCGCGCGCACCGGATCGAACTCGACGCCAGCACCGCCTGGAATTCCGACGCCGCGCTCAACGCCGCGGTCGTCCCGATGCGCGAGATCCTCGCGCTGATCGCCCGCCTCGAGGCCTGCCACCCGTGATGTCCGACGTTTCCTCTTCGCACGCCGATGCCGGCGCGCGCGCCTCGTATCGCCCCGATGCCACCGTCCACGGTCTGTTCCGCGAGGTCGCGCGGCGGCATCCGGCGCGGCCGGCGCTGGTCTGGCCGGGCGGTGCCTGCACGTACGCCGAACTCGATCGGCGTTCCGACGCGCTCGCCGCGCGGCTGCACGCGCTCGGCGTCGCGCACGAGGCGCGCGTGGCGCTGTGCCTGCCGCGCTCGCCGGAGGCAGTGGTCGCGGCACTGGCGGTGCTGAAGGCGGGCGCGGCCTACCTGCCGATCGATCCCGAGTATCCCGAAGCCCGCCTGCGCGGCCTGATCGCCGACGCCGAGGCGCGCGTGCTCGTCACCGACGCCGCGCATGCCGCCGCGCTCGACGGCCTGGCGCCGCACACGCTCGTGCTGCCGGCGTGGGATGCGCCGGTCGACACCGTCGCGCCGCCGGACGACATCGCCGGCGCGCACAGCCTCGCCTACGTGATGTTCACCTCCGGCTCGACCGGCACGCCGAAGGGCGTGCAGATCGAGCATCGCTCGATCGTGCGCCTCGTCGGCGACGTCGACTACATCCGCCTTGATGCCGACACCTGCATGCTGCATGCGGCGCCGCTGGGCTTCGACGCGTCGACGCTGGAGCTGTGGGGCCCGCTGCTCAACGGTGGCCGCTGCGCGATCCTGTCCGCGCCGGTGCCGGATGCGCGCGCGCTGGCCGAGGTCATCGGCCCGCTGGGCGTGACCACCGCGTGGCTGACCGCGGCGCTGTTCAACGCCGTTGTCGACGAAGACCCGCAGGCGCTGTCCGGCCTGCGCCAGCTGTTCACTGGCGGCGAAGCGTTGTCGCCGCCGCACGTGCGCCGCGCGTACGCCGCGCTGCCGGACATCGCGCTGCACAACGGTTACGGCCCGACCGAGTGCACGACGTTCGCGACGACGTTCGCGATTCCGCGCGACCTGCCGGCGGACACCACGGCCATTCCGATCGGCCGCGCAATCCCGGACACCGTGCTGCGCATCCGCGACGCCAGCGGTGCCGACGTGCCCGACGGCGGGGAAGGCGAACTCTTCCTCGGCGGCCGCGGCCTGGCGCGCGGTTATCTCGGTCGCGCCGATCTCGATGCCGAACGTTTCGTCGTCGATGCCGCGTCGGGCGAACGCCTGTACCGCACCGGCGACCGCGTGCGCCGCGATGCCGACGGCGTGCTGCACTTCGTCGGCCGCGTCGACCACCAGGTGAAGATCCGCGGCCATCGCATCGAACCGGCCGAGATCGAAGCCGCGCTCGCGCGCCTCCCCGGCATGCGCGCCGGCGCGGTCATTGCGCGCGAAGGCGCCGGCGGCAAGCGGCTGGTGGCGTATGTCGTCGCCGACGACTGGGACGCCGCCGCCGCGCGCGCCGCACTCGCGCGCACGCTGCCGGAGGTCATGATCCCGTCGGCGTTCGTCGCGCTGCCGGCGCTGCCGATCACCGCCAACGGCAAGCTCGATCGCGCCGCGCTGCCCGCGCCGGGCCGCGAACGCCCGCCGCTGGCGCGTCCGTACCGCGCGCCGCGCGATGCCGCCGAAACCGCGGTCTGCGCTGCGTTCGCCGACGTGCTGGAGCTGGATCGCGTCGGCGTCGACGATGCGTTCTTCGAACTCGGCGGCGATTCGCTGTCCGCGCTGCGTGTGCTGCGCCTGCTGCGCGAACGCGGCGTCGGCGACCTGCGCCCGGTGCAGCTGTTCGGCGCGCCGACGCCGGCCGCGCTGGCGCGCCGCCTCGCCGGCGAGGAAGCGCTGTCGCCGCCGCGTGTCGCGTCGCGTCCGCGAGGTGATGCCCACGAAGCCATCGCCATCGTCGGCATGGCCGGGCGTTTCCCCGGCGCGGACGACGTCGAAGCGTTCTGGCGCAATCTCTGCGACGGCCGCGAGTCGATCCGCTTCTTTCGTCCCGACGAACTCGATCCCTCGATTCCCGCCGCGCTGCGCGACGATCCGGGCTACGTGCCGGCGCGCGGCGTGCTCGACCACGTCGAATGCTTCGACGCCGGCTTCTTCGGCATCGCGCCGCTGGAAGCGCAGCTGATGGACCCGCAGCACCGGCATTTCCTCGAGACCGCGTGGCACGCGCTCGAACACGCCGGCTACGTGCCCGAGACCGCGCCCGGCCGCGTCGGCGTGTTCGGCGGCATGTACAACGCGACGTACTACCAGCGCCACGTGCTCGCGCATCCCGAGCTGATCGCGCGGCTCGGCGAAATGCCGACGATGCTGGCGAACGAGAAGGACTACCTCACCAGCCGCGCCGCGCACCGGCTGGGCCTCGACGGCCCGGCGGTGAGCGTGCACACCGCGTGCTCGACCTCGCTGGTCGCGACGATCATGGCGATGGACAGCCTGCGCGCGGGCCACTGCGACCTCGCGCTCGCCGGCGGCGTGGCCGTCACCTGCCCGCCGAACAGCGGCCTGCTGCACCAGGACGGCGCGATGGTCTCGCGCGACGGCCACACCCGCACGTTCGACGCCGACGCCACCGGCACGGTGTTCTCCGACGGCGTGGCGATCCTCGCGCTGCGCCGCCTCTCCGATGCGATCGCCGACGGCGACACCGTGTACGCGGTGCTGCTCGGCGGCGCGGTCAACAACGACGGCGCCGATCGCGCCAGCTTCACCGCGCCCAATCCCGCCGGCCAGGCCGCGGTGATCGCGATGGCGCAGGACGCCGCGGGCGTCGACGCGCGCAGCATCGGCTACCTCGAAGCGCACGGCACCGCGACGCCGATCGGCGATCCGATCGAGATCGACGGCCTGACCCGCGCGTTCCGTCGCCATACCGCCGACACCGGGTTCTGCGCGATCGGTTCGGTGAAGAGCAACGTCGGTCATCTCGTCACCGCCGCCGGTGCCGCCGGGCTCATCAAGACCGCGCTGGCGCTGCATCGCGAGACGCTGCCGCCGACGATCGGCTATGCACGCCCGAATCCGCAGATCGATTTCGACGCGACGCCGTTCGTGCCGCAGGCGACGCTGGCCGCGTGGCCGCGCGGCGAAGCGCCGCGTCGCGCGGGCGTCAGCGCCTTCGGATTCGGCGGCACCAACGCGCACGTGATCGTCGAGGAAGCGCCGGCCGCGTCGTTCGTCGCATCGTCGCCGTCGACGCGCACGCACCAGCTGCTGACGCTGTCGGCGCGCACGCCGGAAGCACTGGACATCGCCTGCGCACGGCTCGCCGACGCGTTCGACGCCGACGCGTCGCTGCCCCTGGCCGATGTCGCGCACACGCTGCGCGTCGCGCGCCGGGCGTTCCCGCATCGGCGCGCGATCGTCGCCGCCGATGCTGGCGAGGCGGTCCGCGCGCTGCGCACCGTGACGCCGTCCGTTCACGCGATCGACGCACCGGAAGCCGTGTTCCTCTGCACCGGGCAGGGTGCGCAGTACGCCGGCATGGGCCGCGGCCTGTACGCGAGCGAGCCGGTGTTCCGCGCCGCCTACGACGCCTGCTGCGATCTGCTCGCGGCCGAGTTCGAGGCCGATCCGCGCACGCTGTTCCTCGATGCCGAGGGGGACGCGCTGACGCCGACGCACCTCGCGCAACCCGCATTGTTCGCGCTGGAATACGCGCTGGCCGCGCTGTGGATGCATCGCGGCGTGCGGCCGCGCGCGCTGGTCGGGCACAGCGTCGGCGAATTCGTCTGCGCGGTGCTCGCCGGCGTGATGTCGCTGGCCGATGCCGTGGCGCTGGTCGCGCTGCGCGGCCGGGCGATGCAGGCGCAGCCGGCCGGCGGCATGCTGTCGGTGCGGCTGTCGGCGACGGCGGTGGCGCCATACCTCGGCAGCACCGCGGTCGAACTCGCGGCCGAGAACGCACCGAGCCTGTGCGTCATCGCCGGTCCGCATGCGGACCTCGACGCGATCGAGGCGAAGCTCGCCGCCGACGGCGTCGTCGCGAAGCGGCTTGTCACCTCGCACGCCTTCCACACCGCGATGATGGCGCCGGCCGTCGACGTACTGCGCGAACGCCTGCGCGACATCGCGCTGTCGCCGCCGCGCCTCCCGATCGTGTCGACCGTCACCGGTGCGCCGCTGACCGACGCGCAGGCCTGCGATCCCGACTACTGGGCGACGCAACTGCGCCTGCCGGTGCGGTTCGCGCCCGCGGTCGCGCAGGCGCTGGCCGATCCTTTCTGTATCGCGATCGAACTCGGTCCGCGTGCCACGCTCGCGACGCTGGCGCGGCAGTGCGTGCCGAAGCGTGCGGGCGTCACCGCGATCGCCAGTATCGGCGACGCGCCCGAGAGCGAGGACGCCGCGTTCGCCGCGGCGCTGGGCCAGTGGTGGTGCGCCAGCGGTACGCCCGACTGGCGCGCACACGTCGCGCACGAGACGCGCCGCCGCATCGCGCTGCCCGGCTATCCGTTCGCGCGCGAGCGGCACTGGGTCGAGGCCGCACCGGCCGCGCTGCCGGTCGTTTCGGCATCGGTCGAAACGGTTGCCCCTGCCGTCGAAGCCGTCACCGTCGCGACGCCGTCCGCCGCCAGCGACACGCTGCCGCGACTGCTGACGATGATCGAGGACGTCTCGGGTGTCGAACTCGGCACCGACGACCTGCGCACGCCGTGGCTGGACCTTGGCCTCGATTCGCTCGCGCTCACCCAGCTGTCGCTGCAGCTGCAGCGCGGCTTCGGCGCGAAGATCCCGTTCCGCCAGATCATGGAGCGCTACGCCACCGCCGAGACGCTGGCCGCACGACTCGACGAGCTGAACACGGCGACATCGACGGATTCGCCGGAGCCCGCCGCGACGGTGCCCGCGAACACCGCGCCGACCACGGGCGAAGACGACACCGCCGCCGCACCCGTGCGCTACGACGTGAAACAGGCGTTCGGTGCGATCGCGCGCATCCACACCCGCGCCGATGCGCTGACGCCGCAGCAGCGCGCCCGCCTCGACGGCCTGATCGCGCGCTACACCGCGCGCACCGCGCGCTCGAAGGCGTACACCACCGAACACCGGTCGCACATGGCCGATCCGCGCGTGGTCAACGGCTTCCGGCCGCTGACCAAGGAGCTGACCTACCAGCTGGTGATCGAGCGTTCGCGCGGTTCGCGGCTGTGGGACATCGACGGCAACGAATACGTTGACGTGCTCAACGGCTTCGGCATGAACCTGTTCGGCTGGCAGCCGGACTTCCTGCGCGAAACGCTGCACGAACGTATCGACCTCGGCTACGAGATCGGCCCGCAGCACGTGCTGGCCGGCGAGACCGCGAAACTCTTCGCCGAGGTCACCGGCGCCGAGCGCGTCGCCTTCTGCAACACCGGCTCCGAGGCGGTGATGGGCTGCATGCGCATCGCCCGCACCGTCACCGGCCGCAGCACGATCGCGATCTTCACCGGCGCGTACCACGGCATCTTCGACGAAGTGATCGTGCGCGGCACGAAGAAGCTGCGCAGCGTGCCGGCGGCGCCGGGCATCATGCCGTCGACCGCGCAGAACGTGCTGGTGCTCGACTACGGCACCGAGGAATCACTGCGCATCCTGCGCGAACGCGCGCACGAACTGGCCGCGATCCTGGTCGAACCGGTGCAGAGCCGGCGCCCGGATTTCCGTCCGGTCGAGTTCCTGCGCGACCTGCGCACGCTCTGCGACGACAGCGGCGCGCTGCTGGTCTTCGACGAAGTCGTCACCGGCTTCCGTGCGCATCCGGCCGGCGTGCAGGGCCTGTTCGGCATCCAGGCCGACCTCGCGTCCTACGGCAAGGTGGTTGGCGGCGGTTTCTCGATCGGCGTCATCGCGGGCAAACGCCCGTACATGGACGCGCTTGACGGCGGCCCCTGGCAGTACGGCGACGATTCGGTGCCGACGGTCGGTGTGACCTATTTCGCCGGCACGTTCGTGCGCCATCCGCTGGCGCTGGCGGCGACGAAGGCGACGCTCGCGCACCTGCAGGCGCAGGGCCCGGCATTGCAGGCGGCGCTGACCGCGCGCACGTCGAGCATGGTCGAACGCGTCAACGCGGCGATGGCCGAACTCGGCGCGCCGTTCAAGCTCGTCACCTTCGCCTCGTGGTGGCGCAATGTCTTCACCGAGGACCTTCCTTACAACGACCTGATCTACACGATGCTGCGCGACCGCGGCATCCACATCCTCGACAACTTCCCCTGCTTCCTCACCACGTCGCACTCGGACGCGGACATCGACCGCATCGTCGAGGCCTACCGTGCGGCGGCGGCGGAAATGATCGCCAGCGGCTTCTTCCCCGAGCGCCGCGCCGCGCTGTCGGCCGACGATGGCGTGCGCCTGGTGCCGACCACCGAAGCGCAGCGCGAAGTGTGGCTGGCCGACCGTCTCGGCACCGAGGCGTCGCTGGCGTACAACGAATCCGTGTCGCTGCACCTGCGCGGCGCGCTCGACATCGACGCGCTGCGAGAGGCCGTGCGCGCATTGCCGCGGCATCACGATGCGCTGCGCGCGACGTTCTCCGAGGATGGCCTCACCCTGCGCGTGCCGGCCGAGGCGCCGGTGCTCGACGTGCCGCTGCGCGATGCATCCACCGACGCCGATCCGCAGGCCGTGTTGGCGGCGATCGCCGCGCGCCACGTGTCCGAACCGTTCGACGTCGCCGCCGGCCCGCTGTTGCGCGCGGAAATCGTGAAGCTCGCGCCCGAACACCACGTGCTGGTGCTGAGCGGCCACCACATCGTGCTCGACGGCTGGTCGTTCTGGGTGCTGGTGAAGGACCTGGCGGCGACCTGCCGCGGCGATGCGCCGACGACATTCCCGTCGTTCGCCGACTACGCCGCCGCGCAAGCGCAGCCCGATGCCGACGAACGCAGCGCGCGCGAGTCGGATCTCGGGTGGTGGGCGCACTTGTTCGCCGACGGCGGCCCGGTGCTGGAGCTGCCGACCGATCGCCCGCGTCCGCCGGTGCGCACGCAGCGCGCGGGGCGCGAGGATCACGTGCTGCCGGCCGACCTGCTCGCGCGCGTGCGCAAGCTGGGTGCGACGCATGGCGCCAGCCTGTTCGCGACGCTGATCGCCGGCTTCGGCACACTGCTGCACCGCCTCACCGGTCAGGACGACATTGTCGTCGGCGTGCCCGCGGCCGGACAGGCCGCCGCCGGCCTCGAAGGCCTCGTCGGCCACTGCGTGCACATGCTGCCGCTGCGCCTGTTCCCGCAGGCGGAGCAGCCGTTCGCGGCGCTGGTCGACGCCTGCCGCGTCACCGTGCTCGATGCCTACGACCACCAGAGCATCACCTTCGGCCGTCTGCTGCAGGCGCTGCCGATGCAGCGCGACCGCAGCCGCCTGCCGCTGATGCCGGTGGTGTTCAACATCGACCAGGCGCTGAGTGGCGAGCATCACGCGATCCCGGGCGTCGATCTCGACCTGCAGAGCAACGCGCGGGTGTTCGAGACGTTCGAACTGTTCGTCAACGCCGTTGATCTCGGCGCAGACGGCATGCGCGTGGAATGCCAGTACAACGCCGACCTGTTCGACGCGCGCACCGTCGCGCGCTGGCTGGCCTGCTTCGAGACGCTGCTGGACGCCGCGACCGCCGATGCCGGCGTCGCGCTGGGCGCGCTGCCGATCCTCGGCGACGCCGACCGTGCGCAGCTGTCGCAGTGGAACGCGACCGAGGCACCGCTGCCGTCCGACCCGTCGCTGTCGCACTACCTCGACACCGCGCTGTCGACGCACGCCGACCGCATCGCGCTGCGCTTCGGCGACGCGACACTGACGTATGCCGACCTGTCCTCGCAGGCACAGCGCATCGCGAACGCGCTGCGTGACCGCGGCGTCGGCGCAGGCGATGTCGTCGGCCTGTACCTCCATCGCACGCCGGCGATGCTGGCCGCGGTGCTCGGCGTGCTGCGTGCCGGTGCCGCGTACCTGCCGATGGACCCGTACTTCCCGGCCGATCGCCTGCGCTTCATGCTCGACGACGCCGGTGCGAAGCTCGTGCTGAGCGATGGTCAGGACGACGGCTTGCAGCTCTCACCCGATCGCGTGCTGCCGCTCGATGTCGCGCTCGCTGCGTCGGATGCGTCGTTCGCACCGATCCCCTGCGACCGCGACGCGCTGGCCTACCTGATCTACACCTCCGGCTCGACCGGCACGCCCAAGGGCGTACGCGTGCCGCAGCGGACGGTGGTCGCGTTCCTGGAAGCGATGCAGCGGGCGCCGGGCCTGTCTGCGGATGCGCGCCTCGCCGCGGTGACGACGCTGTCGTTCGACATCGCCGTGCTGGAACTGCTGCTGCCGCTGACCGTCGGTGCGCGCATCGTGCTGGTGCCGCGCGAGACCGGCGGTGACGGCGTCGCGCTGCGCGATCTGCTCGAACGCGAGGCCGTCGACACGATGCAGGCGACGCCGGTGACGTGGCGCTTGCTGCTCGAAGCCGGCTGGCGCGGTGGCCCGCAGTGGACGGCGCTGTGCGGCGGCGAAGCGCTGCCGGTCGAACTGGCCGAAGCGCTGCTGCCGCGCGTCGGTGCACTGTGGAACCTGTACGGCCCGACCGAGACGACGGTGTGGTCGACGTGCACGCAGGTGCTGCCGGGGCAGGGCGACATCCTGATCGGCAAGCCGATCGCGAACACGCGGGTGCATGTCGTCGATGCCGCGGGCAAGCCGGTGCCGATCGGCGTGGCGGGCGAACTCGTGATCGCCGGCGCCGGCGTGACGCTCGGCTACCACGCGCGACCGGAACTGACGGCGGAGAAGTTCATCGCCGATCCGGATCATCCGGGCGCGACGATGTACCGCACCGGCGACCTGGGTCGCTGGCGTGCGGACGGCATGCTGCAGCACCTCGGTCGACTCGACCATCAGGTGAAGCTGCGCGGCTACCGCATCGAGACGGGCGAGATCGAAGCGGTGCTGGCGCGTCACGCCGATGTCGCGCAAGCCGTGGTCGTCCTCGCGGAGCGTGCGGGCGACGCGGTGCTGGCGGCGTACATCAGGCCGCGCGACGGCGCGACGCTGGATGTCGAAGCGTTGCGCGCGCACCTGCGTGGCGCGGTGCCGGAGTACATGGTGCCGGGCGCATGGGTCGCGATCGATGCGGTGCCGATGACGCCGAACGGCAAGGTCGACCGGCGGGCGCTGCCGGCCATCGTGAAAGACATCGCAGACGCTGGAGATGTCGGCGACACCGACGAGGGCATCACGCTCGATGTGCCGTACGCGGTCGAGGTCGCGGCCGCGTTCCGCGAGGCGCTCGGTCTGCCGCAGGTGTCGGCGAAGGCCGATTTCTTCCGCCTCGGCGGGCATTCGCTGTCGGCCGCGCAGCTCGCGGTGCGGCTGGGTCGCACGCTCGGCCGCGCCGTGCCGCTGCGCGCGGTGTTCGACCATCCGACCGTCGCCGGGCTCGCCACGTACCTGCACGGCGAGGACGTCACCGCGCCGCAGACCGTGCCGCCACTCGCGGCCGGCGTGCGTGCGCCGCTGTCGCTGATGCAGCAGCGTCTCTGGTATCTCGAACAACTGCATCCGGGCCGCACCGTCTACAACGTGCCGTCCGCGCATCGCCTGCGCGGCGTGCTCGATCGCGATGCGCTGCAGTCCGCGTTCGCGGCGATGGTCGCGCGTCAGGCGTCGTTGCGCACGCGCCTGCCGGTCGCCGACGGCGAGCCGTGGCAGGAGGTGCTGGACACCGTAGACGCCACGATCTTGATCGACGATCTGACGCACCTGCCCGCCGACGCCCGCGAAGCCGAGGCATTCCGCCGCATCGAGGACGAGATCGCGCAGCCGTTCGATCTTGCGCGCGGGCCGCTGTTCCGCGTGCGACTGTATGCGCTGGCGCCGGACGACCACGTGCTGTTCTTCATGGCGCATCACGCAATCTGGGACGGCTGGTCGTTCGACCTGTTCTACGAAGAGATGGCGGCGCTGTACGCCGATGCGCGTCGCGGTCGCGCGCCGTTGCTGGTGTCGCTGCCGGTGCAGTACGTCGATTTTGCGGCGTGGCATCGCGCGTGGATGGACGGGCCTGAACTCGCGCGCCAGCTTGCGCACTGGCAGGCCAAGCTCGCGGGTGCGCCCGAAGCGCTGGCGCTGCCGACCGACCTGCCGCGCCCCGCGACCCAGACCGGCGCCGGCGACACCGCGTGGCTGCGCGTGCCCGACATCACGGCGTCGGCGCTGCGTACGCTCGCGCAGCGCGAGGGCACGACGCTGTTCACCGTGCTGCTGTCGGCGTGGGCGATGCTGTTGCATCAGGCGACCGGACAGCGCGATCTGCTGATCGGCACGCCGGTGCGCGGACGCAACCTGCCCGAACTCGAGCCGGTGATGGGCTTCTTCGTCAACGCGCTGCCGCTGCGCTTGAAGCTGGACCCGGTCGACGGTTTCCGCACGCTGCTGCAGGCCGCGCGCGCCGAGATGATCGACGCCTTCGGCTGCCAGGACGTGCCGTTCGAGCACCTCGTGCGCATGCTCGACACGCAGCGCGACACCAGCCGCTTCCCGATCTACCAGGCGTTCTTCTCGTACCAGGATGCGCGTGGCCGGCCGGATCGCTGGGACGATCTCGCGCACGCCAACGTGCCGGTGTTCCAGGCCGCGGCGGCGCAGGATGTGGCGCTGTGGTTCCTCGACGGCGCGGACGGTCTGGTCGGCGGCTTGAACTACAACACCGACATCCTGCTGCCGCAGAGCGCCGACCGCTTCCGCGACCGCTACCTCGCGCTGCTCGATGCGCTGGCCGCGGGCGGCGATCGCGCGGCGCTGCAGGACCTGCTGGCGATGCCGGCGGCGGAAGTCGCGCAGCTGTCGCAGTGGAACGCGACGGATTCGCCGCTGCCGTCTGATTCGTCGCTGTCGCATTACCTCGACGCGGCCTTGTCGATGCACGCCGACCGCGTGGCCGTGCGTTTCGGCGATGCGACGCTGACGTACGCTGCGCTGTCGTCGCAGGCGCAACGCATCGCGAACGCGCTGCGCGATCGCGGCGTCGGCGCGGGCGATGTCGTCGGCTTGTACCTCCAGCGCACGCCGGCGATGCTGGCGGCGGTGCTCGGCGTACTGCGTTCCGGTGCGGCCTATCTGCCGATGGACCCGTACTTCCCCGCCGATCGCCTGCGTTTCATGCTCGACGACGCTGGTGCGAAGCTCGTGCTGAGCGATGGTCAGGACGATGGTCTGCAGTTGTCGCCCGATCGCGTGCTGTCGCTCGATGTCGCGCTGGCGGCGTCGGATGCGCCGTTCGTGCCGATGGCGTGTGACCGCGACGCGCTGGCCTACCTGATCTACACCTCCGGCTCGACCGGCACGCCGAAGGGCGTGCGCGTGCCGCAGCGGACGGTGGTCGCGTTCCTGGAAGCGATGCAGCGCGCGCCGGGCCTGTCTGCGGATGCGCGTCTCGCTGCGGTGACGACGCTGTCGTTCGATATCGCGGTGCTGGAACTGCTGCTGCCGCTGACCGTCGGCGCGCGCATCGTGCTGGTGCCGCGCGAGACCGGCGGCGACGGCGTGGCATTGCGCGATCTGCTCGAACGCGAGGCCGTCGACACGATGCAGGCGACGCCGGTGACGTGGCGATTGCTGCTCGAAGCCGGCTGGCGTGGCGGTCCGCAGTGGACGGCGCTGTGCGGCGGCGAAGCGCTGCCGGTCGAACTCGCGGAAGCGCTGCTGCCGCGCGTCGGCGCGCTGTGGAATCTCTACGGCCCGACCGAGACGACGGTGTGGTCGACGTGCACGCAGGTGCTGCCAGGGCAGGGCGACATCCTGATCGGCAAGCCGATCGCGAACACGCGCGTGCATGTCGTCGACGCAACCGGCAAACCGGTGCCGATCGGCGTGGCCGGTGAACTCGTCATCGCCGGTGCCGGCGTGACGCTCGGCTATCACGCGCGACCGGAGCTGACGGCGGAGAAGTTCATCGCCGATCCCGATCATCCGGGCGCGACGATGTACCGCACCGGCGACCTCGGCCGCTGGCGCGCGGACGGCATGCTGCAGCACCTCGGTCGGCTCGACCATCAGGTGAAGCTGCGCGGCTATCGTATCGAGACGGGCGAGATCGAGGCGGTGCTGGCGCGTCATCCCGATGTCGCGCAGGCGGTGGTGGTACTGGCCGAACGTGCGGGCGATGCGGTGCTGGCGGCGTACATCAAGCCGCGGGACGGTGCGACGCTCGATGTCGAAGCGTTGCGCGCCCATCTGCGCGGTGCGGTGCCGGAGTACATGGTGCCGGGCGCATGGGTGTCGATCGACGCGGTGCCGATGACGCCGAACGGCAAGGTCGATCGGCGCGCGCTGCCGGCGATCGCGCATGCGGCAGCGCCGGCCGGCGGTGCGCGTGCGCCGTCGACCGACGCGGAGCGGATGCTTGCCGAACTCTGGCGCGAACTGCTGGGCCTCGACCGCATCGGCGTCGACGACCACTTCCTCGATCTCGGCGGCCACTCGCTGTTGATCATGCGCGCGGTGGCGCTGCTGCAGTCGCGGCACGGCATCGTCGTCGGCCCGCGCGCGTTCGTGTTCCAGACGCTGGGCCAGATCGCGGCGGAGTGCGAGCCGCAGCTGGCGACGGCATCGGCTTCTGGCGAATCGGGCGATGCTGCCGCGCCGGTGGACGCGCCACCGCGTCGCGGCGTGCTCGGGCGCCTGTTCGCGCGGCTGGGCGGGAAGGGCGGTTGATGCCCGCTTCTGGTAGAGCGGCCCGGTACTCAACAGCCGAATGGCTGGTCAGGCCGCTCTACCGGAAGCCGAGACTGCTGCGCTCAACCGTCGTCGCGGACGAAGTAGTAGCCGCTGTAGGCCTCGACGTCGCGGCCGCGGGTGTGCGGGATGCGGCAGGAGACTTCGTGGTTGAGCCAGTCGTCGACCACGCGATACCCCAGCGCGGTCACGCCGGCGACGAACGCGTCGCGGTTCTCGATGCGGTACGGGTGGAAGGCGCGGCCGGTGGACTGCACGGTCACGAAGGTCTCGCCGTCGTACAGCGGCAGCTTGTTGACGAACAGGTGTCGCGGCGCGGAGCCCATGCGCGCCAGCAGGTCAGCGATCGACATGTCCACGTATTGCAGCGAACCGGCGACGAGCAGGATGTCGGCGCCGTGGCCGTCGGCGGGATCGCTGGTGAACGACAGGCCTTCGGCGCCGCGCGTGCGGGCCAGCGCCTCGCCCTCGCGCACGATCGCCGGCGTGTCGCAGACCGTCCAGCGCAGGCCGGGCGGGAAGCGCAGGTGTTCGCGCCAGCCGTACCAGCTCACCCCGACGTGGCCGCCGAAATCGAAGACGCGCGTTGTCTGCTGCACGAGGTCGCGCATCCAGAACAGCACGGCGTAATCGCTCTCGCAGGGCTTGTGCATGCGGTCGCGGTACATGCCGCCCATGGCGTCGTTGTCGTAGCCGACCGGCCTGCCGCGGGGGATCGCGGCTTCGGCCTCGGCGAAATCGCGGTAGACGCCGCGGAAACGCCCGCGCGGCATCTTCGCGAAGCTGCGCGCGTAGTCCGCGGCGAGCACGTGGCCCAGGAGGGGCAGGCGCCAGGCGTTGCGGCCGGCGCGTTCGGCGAAATCGATCAGTCCCATCCGAAAAGCGTACCAGAACGGTTTTCCGCCATGACCATCGCCCAGGCTCCCGTCTCGCTCGATGCCGACGCCTTCGATCCCTGGCGCATCGGCGAAGTCCGGCATGGGCTCGGCGATCACCCGCTGCTGCGCATCGACGCGCTGATCGCGCTCGCGCAGCGGCTGGAAGCGCGCCGGCTGGTGCGCACCCACAGCGACGCGGCGACCGCCGGCAGCAGTTTCGCCGATGCGCCGCGACAGCATCCCAACCGGCGCGGCGCGGCGGAGACCCTGTCCGACGTCGCCAACGCGCACGCCTGGATGTCGCTGCTGAACGTGCAGTCCGATCCGCTCTATCGCGGGCTGGTCGACGAGGTGCTGGACGCGCTGCGGCCGACGATCGAACGCCGCGATCCGGGCCTGTGCTATCGCGGCGGCTGGATCTTCGTCAGTTCGCCGGGCGCGGTCACGCCGTTCCACATCGACCACGAGCACAACGTCATCCTCCAGATCGCCGGACGCAAGCGGCTGTACGTCTGGGACCCGTTCGATCGCGAGGTGGTGTCCGAGCAGGCGCAGGAGCGCTTCCACGACGCGCATTCGCGCGAGGGCGTGGTCTGGGACGAGCGTTTCCGCGCGCGGGCGCGGATCTTCGAGCTCGAACCCGGGCAGGGCGGCTACATGCCGTCGACCGCGCCGCACATGGTCGAGAACGGCGATGCGCCGTCGATCACCGTCAGCTTCACCTACTACACCGATGCGACGCGCCGGCGCGAGCTGCTGTATCGCGGCAACGCGAAACTGCGGCGGCTGGGGCTGGCACCGAGTCCGGTCGGCGCCTCCGCGTTCCGTGATGGCGCGAAGGCCGCGCTGCTGAGCGTCGGCACCGGCGTCCGCAGCGGCCTGCGACGCGCGCTGGGCCGCAGCGTCCGCGACAGCGGGCTCGCCTACGCGCCTGCCTGAAGCGGGATCGCGGCGTCGGCCACGACGGTCATGCCGCGCCTCGGCGTGCGCGCCAGCGGGCGGCCATCGCGCGGAGATGGCCGGCGTCCTCGGCGTCGAGGCCGCGCAGCCACCACACGCAGGGCGGATAGAGGATCGCGAACGCCGCGGTGCCGGCCACCAGGCCCCACAGCGGCGACAGGTGCCGCGCGAACGACAGGCAGACCAGCGCCGGCACCGCCGCGGCGATCCCGATGCGCAGCAGGCGCGCCCACGGCAGCGTCGTCGCCGACACCCGCAGCGCCAGCTGCACGGTAGCGATCGTCGCCAGCAGCGACAGTCCGAGCGTGGCGGCCACCGCGCCGTCGAGCCCGCCGAACCACGTGCCGGCGAACGCGCCGAGCGCGCGCAGTGCGGTGAACAGCAGGGTCAGGCGCATCAGCGCGGTCTGGCGGTCGGCGCTGAGCAGGTACGCGGTGGCGCCCTGGCCGAGCACCGCGGCGGTGCGTGCGATGAGCAATGCGACCAGCACCGGCGCGGCCGCGGCGTAGGCGCTGCCATAGAGCAGGCCGATGGCGTGGTCGGCGAACACGCTGCCGGCGGCGATCAGCGGTGCGCCCAGCACCCACAGCCACGTCGTCATCGCGATGAAGCGGCGGCCGGCCTCGCCGCCGCCGCTGCCGTGCGCCTTCGCCATCATCGGCAGCAGCTGCGCGCTGAGTACGCCCGGCACCAGCAGCGCGATGCCGGAGGCCAGCGCGTTCGCGACCTTGAACAGGCCGGCGTGCGCCGAATCGCTCAGCAGGTTGAGCGCGAGCAGTTCGATCTCGCTGGCGCCGATCGCGCCGAGCACGGTGGTTACGCCGGCCACGCGCAGATGGTGGCGGATGCGCGCTTCGAGTTCGGGCGGCAATGCGCCGTCGCCGATGTCGCCCGTGCTGCCATCACCTTCGGGGAAACGCATCGCGCGGCGGTGCGACACGACGAAGAACACCAGGCTCGACAGCGCGTAGGCGACGACGAACGCGGGCAGCGTCGCCGACAGCGTGCGCCCGGACCACAGCGCGACGATCATCGCGAGGTTGACGCCGGCGCCGATGGTGGCGATCAGCGCGGTCGAGCGGAAATCCTGCCGGCCCTTGAGCACGGCGATGTTGAACATGTACGGCGCGCGCAGCGCCACCGTGCCCAGCAGCAGCGCGAACACCCAGCCCGGCACGCCCGGGCCCAACCGGTCGCGGAACAGCACGAACACCAGCGCCAGCACCGCGGCCACGATCGCGAGCATCGCGCGCTGCATGCCGCGCAGGCGACGCACCAGCCGCGCGGTGTCGGCGTCGCGACCGGCGCCGCGCAGTTCGGCGATGAACTTGATCGCCCCCAGCGTGATCCCGGCGTTGGCGATCACCACCGCGTTGGCGACCAGCCAGATCAGCAGGCTGTACACGCCCATGTCGCCGGGCAGCAGCGCGCGCGCGGTGAGGATCGACGCGACCAGGCCGAAGAGATATTCGATGTAGACCGCGAGCGAACCGTAGGCGGTGTCGGACAGCGCGCGCCGGCTCATGGCGCGTTCGCCCGGCCCGCGACGCTTCCGCGCGCGGCGTTCGCCGTGCCCCGCTTCGCCGTCATCGTCGTGCCTGCCCCGTCATGCGCCCCGCGGCATGATAACGGAGCGGTCAGCCTTCTCCGGCCGGGTCGGGCGTCGCCGCGCGCCGCAGCGGCAGGCGATGGCCCGCCGCGAGCGAGCGCCACAGCCATTCGACCGGGCCGAGGCGGAAGCGCGCCAGCCACCAGCGGCTGAAGATGGCCTGCGCGCCGAAGATCCCGAGCCACACGACGAGCCGCAGCGGCAGGCCGCCCTGCGGGCCGAGATCGAAGCCGACACCATAGAACAGCGCGACGCCGATCAGGCTCTGCATCAGGTAGAGCGTGAGCGCCATCCGCCCCATCGGCGCCAGCCACGCGAGGCGTCGCGCCCATGCCGGCTGCAGGAACAGCAGCGCGAAGCCGGCGCCGTAGCCCAGCCCCTGCGCCAGCGGCGAGATGCGGCGCAGCGTGCGCAGCGCGAATTCGGTGACGCGACTGCTTTCCAGCAGCGTCTTGGTCAGCCCCGCGGCTTCGATGACTTCCAGCGCGATGCCCGTGCCCAGCCCCAGCGTGATCCCGATCCAGCAGGTGCGGCGCAGCAGCGCGCGATGCGCTTCGGGCTGCTGCAGGATGCCGCGGCGACCGATCCAGTCGCCGATCATCAGCCGCGCCAGCACGAACGGGAACACGCCCCACAGCGCCATCCAGTTCCAGTAGGTGTAGGCGACGTTGCCGCGCAGCGCGGTCGTCACATCCGGCGAGGCGAACGCGGCGAGCGCGCGGGCGTGCGCCACCGCGTCGTCGGGCAGGTCCGCGGGCAGCAGGCGATTCACCAGCGGCGTCAGCAGCGGCCAGAACAGCGCGAGCGCGAAACCGGCGGCGAGCAGCAGGCGATCGGGCAACCGCCGCAGCGCGAGCAGCATCAGCCCGGCGATCGCGTAGAACGTGAGGATGTCGCCCCACCACAGCAGGTGCGCATGCAGCAGGCCGATCGCCAGCAGCACCAGCAGCCGGCGGCGCAGCGCGCCATGGCCCGCGTCCTGCGCCGACGCGCGTCCGGCCTGCAGCGCGGTGCCGACGCCGAACAGCAGCGAGAACAGCGTGATCGCCTTGTCCTGCGCCAGTAGCTGGATCGCCATGTGCAGCCAGGCGTCGACGCGCGCGGTCGGCAGCGCAGCGCGCGCGCCGTCGTCGAGGAAGTAGTACAGCGAGAAGCCGCCGAGGTTCACCAGCAGCACGCCGGCCAGCGCCGCGCCGCGCAGGGCGTCGATCAGCGCCAGCCGCGGTGCGGCGGCGGTGCGGACGTCGTCGCTCACGCGCTCAGAAGCCGTAGCGCAGGAAGCCACCATCGACCGCGATGCATTCGCCGGTGACGTAGCTCGACGCCGGCAGGCACAGGAAGGCGACCGCGGCGGCGACTTCCTCGGGTTCGCCGATGCGGCCCAGCGGCGTGCGCAGCAGCACTTCGTCGAGGTAGTCGGGATCGGCGAGTTTGCCGGAGGTGCGGCGCGTGCGGATGTACCACGGCGCGACGCTGTTCACGCGGACGCCGTCCTCGGCCCATTCGACCGCGAGGTTGCGGGTCATCTGGTGCAGCGCGGCCTTGCTCATGCCGTAGGGTGCGCCGCTGCGCACGTGGGTGATACCGGAGACGCTGCCGACGTTCACGATGCACGACGCCGCGTGCTTCGTAAGCAGCGGATAGGCACTGCGCGACAGCTCGAACGCGCTGAACAGGTTGGTCTCGAAGATCGCGCGCCACTCGTCCTCGCCGTAGTCGTTCGCCGGTTTGGTGACGTTGCCGCCGGCGTTGTTGACCAGGATGTTGAGCCCGTCGCCGAGGTCGTCGACCCAGTCCAGCAGTTCGCGGCGCTGCTCGTCGTCGCTCACGTCGGCGGCGAACGACCGCACTTCGCCGTCGGGGAATTCCTCCTCCAGCTCGGTGCGCACCGCGTCGAGGCCGCCGGGGTCGCGCGCGGCGATCAGCACGCGCGCACCGAAGCCCAGCAGTTCGCGGGCGATGGCGCGGCCGATGCCGGCGCTGCCGCCGGTGACCAGGGCGAGTTGACCGTCGAGACGCCAGCGATCGGAGGGCATGGTGGGCGGCGGTGGCGGGGGACCGGCGTAGGATAAGCCGCATCCCCCCGGGAGCACGATCATGCGCCGCCTGACCTTCGCCGCCCTTGCCGTCCCGTGCCTGCTCTGCGCCCTCGCCGGCTGCTCGAAGCCCGAAATGCCGTCGCACGATGTCCCGCCCGACCCGCAGGCCGCCGCGCCCGCGGCCGCTACGCAGCCCGGCGCGCTGCGCGAGGCGATCCAGCAGCCGATCGACCAGGCCAAGAACGTGCGCGCCCAGACCGAACAGGACGGCCAGGACCAGCGCAAGGCCATCGACGACGCCACCGGCGGCTGAGGCCATCCCCCCGAAACGACGACGCCCGGCAGGAGCCGGGCGTCGCGTGGTGCCTGCCGTCGCGGCTCCGGTCAGAAGCCGCAGAAGCAGTAGGCGAGGGTGCGGATGTGCGGGCCCTTGCCGTTGTCTTCCACTGCGCGCTGGAACAGTTCCAGGTCGCGCGCCGCCTGAGGTGCGGCCTTGGCGAC
The DNA here is from genome assembly GCF_056313745.1 of Lysobacter sp. DMC97. NCBI lineage: Bacteria > Pseudomonadati > Pseudomonadota > Gammaproteobacteria > Lysobacterales > Lysobacteraceae > Lysobacter > Lysobacter sp. DMC97. Next base: position 61,458 of record NZ_JBQUZR010000006.1, read on the forward strand.
CAGTTCGCGGGCGACGTCGGAGTGGCCGAGCAGCGCGCGGCCGCTGCGGCTGGCGGCGAAACCGCCGAACCAGCGCTCGAACGGCGTCAGCTGGTGTTCGATGTAGCGCACGCGGTAGGTGCCGGGTTTGTCGCCGAGCTTGGCGCGCTTGGCGGCGTCGGCCAGCGCGTCCTGCAGGCCGCCGAAGGCGTCGACCAGACCGCGCTCCTTCGCCTGCGCGCCGGTCCACACGCGACCGCGGGCGACGGCATCGACGTCGGCGACCGGCTTCTTGCGCGCTTCGGACACGCGACCGGTGAAGTCGCGGTAGCCCTTCTCGATCACGGTCTGCATCACCTGCGCGACCTGCGGCGACAGCGGGCGGGTGATGTCGAACGCGCCGGCGATCGACGTGGTGGCCACGCCGTCGGTGTGCACGCCGACCTTCTCCAGCGTGTGGGTGATGTTCGGGACGATGCCGAAGATGCCGATCGAACCGGTGACGGTCGACGGATCGGCGTAGATGCGATCGGCGTTCATGCTGATCCAGTAGCCGCCGGACGCGGCCAGGTCGCCCATCGACACGACCACCGGCTTGCCGGCCTTCTTCAGCGCCACGACTTCGCGGCGGATCTGCTCGGAGGCGAACACTTCGCCGCCGGGCGAATCCACGCGCAGGACCACGGCCTTGGTGCTCTCGTCGTCGCGCGCCTCGCGCAGCAGGGCCGCGGTCGATTCGCCGCCGACGCTGCCCGGCGGCTGTTCGCCGCCCTGGATCTCGCCCTCGGCGACGACCACCGCGACGTGGCCCTTGTCGCCGAAGTCGGGCAGGGCGCCGTTGAGGTTGGCGAGGTAGGCACCGAAGTCCACCTGGCGGAAGCCGCCGTCGGCGCTGTCGTCGGCGACGCCGCGCTTGACCAGCAGGTCATCGACTTCTTCCTGCGTCTTCAGGCCGTCCACCCACTTCTTGCCGAGCGCGTACTTGGCGAGGTCGCCCTGCGCGGCGGCGATGTCGGCGGGCAGGGTTTCTACGCCGGCGCCCAGCGCCGCGGCGTCGAGCTTGCGCGCCTTGGCGACGTCGCCGAGGTAGCGCTGCCACACGTCGTTCATCCAGAACAGGTCGGCTTCCTTCGCCGCCGGCGACGCGGCGTCGAGCACGTAGGGCTCGGCGGCCGACTTGTATTCGCCGACCTTGAACAGGTGCACGTCAACGCCGAGCTTGTCCTGCAGACCTTCGCGGTAGTACTGGCGATAGCGGCTCAGGCCTTCCAGCATGATCCCGCCCATCGGGTCGAGGTAGATCTCGTTGGCCTGCGCGGCCAGCAGGTACTGCGCCTGGTCGAAGCTTTCGCCGAAGGCGACGATCTGCTTGCCCGAGGCGCGCAGGTCGGCCAGCGCCTTCGCCACTTCGCGGATCGAGGCGTAGCCGCTGAACTGCATGCGGTCCACGCGCAGCAGCACGCGCTCGATGCGGCGGTCGCTCTTGGCGGCTTCCAGCACGTGCAGCAGGTCGCGCAGCTGCACTTCGCTGCCGCGCTTGTCGCCCAGCGCCTGCGCCAGCGCGCGGCTGGTCGGGTCGGCGCTGTACTGCTCGACGAGGCTGCCTTCCGGCGCGATCACCAGCGTGCTGCGGTCCTCGACCGGCATCACCCGCGGGCGGCTGGCGCCGAGCGCGGCGATGATCACGAAGATCAGGCCGAAGAACGCCACGTTGAGGATCAGGCGGCGGGTGAAGTTCATCGCATCCCACAGCCCGATCAGCAGGCCGAGGATGGGGCCGCGGGGTCGCGGTTCGTTCATGGGGGGCATCTCCTGAAAGGTGTTCCGTTCGCGATGAGTGTGCAGGCGGGCGGGGCCGCGGGCATCCGCCATCCGTCACGGCGACGGATTGCAGGGTCGGAAAGGGGGGCGTGAAGCGGTGTCAGCCGGACGATTCTGCCCGATCGTGCAGGGGAATCCGCTGGTCGTCCGCCGACGGCAGCGGCATCCGCGACAGGCGGCGCCACAGCCGCAGCGCCAGCAGCACGGCGGCGACGCTCAGCCCGGCGATCAGGCCCATCCACATGCCGCGCGGTCCCAGCGCCGGGGTCAGCCCGCCCAGGCCGAGGCCGAGCACCGCGCCCAGCGGCATGCCGATGCCCCAGTAGGCGATCGCCGCCAGCAGCATCGGCACGCGGGTGTCCTTCAGCCCGCGCAGCGCGCCGACCGACAGCACCTGCACGCCGTCCGGGAACTGGAACGCCGCGGCCAGCATCAGCAGCGAGGCGGCCAGCGCGATCACCGCGGCGTCGCCGGTGTACAGCCCGGCGATCGCATGGCCGCCGGCCAGCAGCGTCACCGCGGAACACAGCTGCGTGCCCAATACCAGCGCGTAGCCGGCCAGCGCGGCGCGGCGCAGACCGTCGCGATCGGCGCGGCCCACCGCGTGGCCGACGCGCACGGTGGTCGCCTCGGCCAGCGCCATCGGCAGCATGAAGCAGAGGCTGGAGACGTTGATCGCGATCTGGTGCGCCGCCGCCGGCACCGTGCCGAGGCGGCCGATGACCAACGCGGTGGCGACGAACAGCCCGCCTTCCATCAGCCAGGTCACGCCGATCGGCAATCCGAGCGCCAGCAGCTGGCGGATCGGCGCCCAGCGCGGCGGGGTGCGGTGCGCGAACAGCCGCAGCGGCCGGAACCGGCGCGCGCCCAGCAGGTACGCCGCCATGCCCAGCGCCTGCACCCACAGCATCAGCGCCGAGGCCAGGCCCAGGCCGCCGGCGCCCATCGCCGGCAGGCCGCCGAGGCCGAAGGTCAGCGCCCAGCCGACCGGCGCCAGCACCAGCAGGCCGCCGAAGCCCAGCACCATCGTCGGCAGGGTGAAATGCAGGCCGTCGCACAGGTAGCGCATGCACAGGTACAGCGCCAGCGCCGGCGCGCCCCAGCGGATGCCGGACACGAACGCGGCCGCGCCCGGCTGGATCTCCGGCGCGATGCCCAGCAGCCCCAGCGTCGACGGCAGCACGCTGAGGAAGGCGAACATCAGCAGGCCCAGCGCCAGCGCCAGCCACAGCGCCTGGCGGAACAGCGGGCCGATCTCCTCGCGCCGCCCCGCGCCGTCCAGCTGCGACACCGACGCCGGCACCGCGATCAGCGTGCCCATCGGGACGAGCAATGGCAGCCAGAACAGCGCCGTGCCGATCGACACCGCGGCCAGCGTGGTGGTGCCGTGGCGACCGGCGATCACCGCGTCGATCAGGCCGATCAGGCCGGTGGACACGTGTCCGGCCATCAACGGCGCGGCCAGCCGCGCACTGGTGCGCAGTTCGTCGCGGAAGCGGGTCCGTTCGGGGGCGGGCGGGGACATGGGAAACCGGCGGCGGGAAAGGGCGGGGCGCCGGGCGCGGGGGCCGCGCGCGGGCTGCTATCTTACCCTCCGACGTCCGCGCCTCCCGGAACCGCATGTCCGCCTCCGATGCCGCCCACGCCGCGCCCGCGCAGTGCGAGAACTGCGCGACCGCGCTGCAGGGCCCCTATTGCCATGTCTGCGGCCAGCACGCGCACAACCCCCTGCGCAGCTTCGGCCATGCGGTCGAGGAAGTGCTGGAGTCGTTCTGGCACCTCGACGGCCGCCTGTTCCGCACCCTGCGCGACCTGTGCGTGCCGGGGCGGCTGGCCGCCAACTTCCTGGCCGGCCACCGCGCCCGCTACGTGCCGCCGCTGCGGCTGTTCCTGGTGCTGTCGGTGCTGACCTTCTTCGTCGGCAAGCTGACGCTGCATTTCGACGGCAGCGACGCGCTCCAGTTCGACACCGGCGACACCCCTGCTGCTGCCGAGCGCGCGCCCAACCGCCTGCACGTGCGCGCCGCGGGCGATGCCGACACCAGCGATTTCAAAGCCGCCAAAACCGTCGACGAGGTGTTCCGGATACGCGTGGAGCAGCAGCGCGCCCTGGCGAAGGCCCAGCAGGATCCGGGCGCCGGCTGGCTGCTCACGGCCGTCGGCGACGTCGCCAACAAGGAGATCGACGACCAGGCCCGCGCGCGCCTGCAGCAACTGGGCGCGACGCCCGAACAGTTGCGCGTGCTTGACGCGCCGGTACCGGCGCCGGCGCCCGTCGCCGAAGCGCCGAAGCCCGAGGCCGAATCCGGCGGCGTGCTCCAGCGCTGGTTCGAGCACCGGCTGGAGCGGCTGAAGGAGAACGCCGAGCGGGTGCGGGCCTCGCCCGACGAATTCATCCGCCTGGTGCTGGGCGCCGTGCCCGGCGCGCTGTTCCTGCTGGTGCCGGTGTTCGCGCTGTGCCTGCGGCTGCTGTACCTGCGCGGCCGTTACGGCTATCTCGAACACCTGGTGGTGGCGTTCTACAGCCACGCGTTCATGCTGGTCGCGCTGCTGGCGGACTTCCTGCTGGTGGGGCTGGGCGCGGTGCCGGGCGTGCCCGCGCCCGTGGCCGGCGGCCTGACGGCGATCGGCGCGCTGCTGGTGTTGGGGCTGGTGCCGCTGTACCTGCTGTGGATGCAGAAGCGGGTCTACGCCCAGGGCTGGTTCGCGACGCTTGCGAAATACACGGTGCTGGGCAGCGTCTACGCAGTCCTGTTGAGCTTCGTGCTGGTCTATGCGGTACTCGCGGGCCTGAGCAGCTGACCGGAGAGGATCATGACGGACACGAAGGCGGACACCAGGACGGACGCAGGCAGCACGCGCCCGCGCCGCGGCACGACGCAGGTGATCTACGAGGTCAACGTCGAGGTCGACGCTGCGGTGCAGGACGCCTATCGCGCGTGGCTGCGCGACCACGTCGCCGAGATCCTGGCGCTGCCGGGGTTCAAGGGCGCGAAGGTGTACGACGTGCTGGAGCCGCCGCCCACGGCCGGCCGCATCGGCCTGTGCGTGCAGTACGCGCTGCAGGATCGCGCCGCGCTGGACGACTACCTGCGCGACCATGCGCCGCGGCTGCGCGCCGACGGCGTCGCCCGCTTCGGCGATCGCTTCCAGGCGTCGCGACGGGTGCTGCGCGGGACGCGCTGAGCCGGCGGTCTGCTTCGAGCCATCTTGTCCGGCCCGGGGCGCCGGGGTCCGGCCGTCAGCCCAGGCCGATGCCGGTCCACAGCTTGCCCAGCCAGCGCGGCTTGCCCAGCGGCAGGCCGGCCACGCCGCGCGCGGCAGGGCGGGGATCGCTGGCGGCGAGCGCTGCCGCCAGCGAGGCGTCGCGCTGGCGCGCGATCGCGGCTGCCCGGTCCGGCGGCAGGTGGGTCAGCAGGTAGCGGGCCTCGTCGTTCATCGCCAGCCACGCCTCGCCGTCCAGGCTGCCGTCCTCGCGCTGCGGCAGCGCACGCTGCAGCGCCTGCTTGAACTCGGGCGGCGCCACGCCGAAGACCTCGGCCGCGAGGGTGTCGTCCAGCCCGGCCACCACCCGCAGCAGCAGCACCGCGCGGGTGCCGAAGTCCAGCCGCGCCAGCGGCGCGAAGTCGCCGTCCCAGAACGGGGCGACCGGTTCGGTGTTCAGCGTCGGGGTCTGCAGCAGGGTGCTCCAGAACAGCAGCGGCCAGCCCGAGGAAGGCGTGCCCTCGCAGGCGAGGGCGAAGGCCTGCATGGCGGCGTCGAGCGCCAGGTCGCCCTGGGCGCGTTCGCCGCACTGCAGTTCCGCCAGCAGGGCGGCGCGTCGTTCCACCCCCCGCAGGAATCCGGTGACGGAGGCGGTGGTCGCCGCGGTGGCATCAAGCGTGTTCTGTGACGGCATGGGTACTGCGGGGGGAACGGCGTCGGGTCGCCATCATGCTCCCCGTCTGTGAAAGAGCGACTTGACAACGGTCACGAAATCGGCCGCCCACGACAGGACAGGCGGTTTCGTGCGCGGGCCGCCCGCCGCGGGTTGTGCACAGCGGTCATTTTTCTGCCATGCGCGCCGAGGTCCGCCGGGGACATGCGGCAAACCGGTGTTGTTTCACGGGCAAGTGATTGATTCTAAAGGCGTTACACGGGATGGCGGTTTTTTCGCCAGACATCTTGCAACCCGCACATTTCCCGGGCAAAACGGCCCGCGCACCCAGTCATGCACAAAGTTGTCCACAGGTTGTGTGGATAAGCCGCGAATCCCTTTTCGATCCGCCACTTGCGCGCCATTCGTGTGGGCGGGGGCAGCAATGCGGCGCAAGTCGACCCCTGTCCCGCCTGCCGGTTCCTGCGACCGGAACGGCTAGACTGCCGACCATGTCCGCCCCCGGATCCGTGCTCCGCGTCGCCCTGCCGGTGCCGCTCCCGCGCCTGTTCGACTACCGGCCCCCGGCGACGGGCACGGCCGTGGTCGGCGGCCGGGTGCGGGTGCCGTTCGGCAGCCGCAGCCTGGTCGGCGTGGTCGTGGCGATCGGCGATCCCGACCCGACCATCGCCGGTGAACTCAAGGCCGCCGAGGCCGCGCTGGACGCCGCGCCGCTGCTGGCCGGCGAGCTGTGGGCGTCGCTGCAATGGCTGATCCGCTACACCCACGCGCCGCCGGGCGAGGTGCTGGCGACCGCGCTGCCGGTCGCCCTGCGCCACGGCGACCCGCTGCCCGACACCCACGCCTGGGCCTGGCGGCTGACCGAGGCCGGCCGCACCGGCCACGCCCGCCTGCGCGGCCGCCCGCGCCTGCTGGCCGATCGGCTGGCCGGGGTGCCCGTCGATGCCGACGGCGTCGACGAGGAAGCCCTGGACCTCGCCTTCGACGACTGGCGCGCCGCCGCCCGGGCGCTGGCGAAGCGCGGGCTGGCCGAACGCCTGGCCGTGACCGCGGTGGCGCACGCGCCGGCGCCGCAGCCGGGGCCGACGCTCAACGACGAGCAGGCCGAAGCGGTCGAGGCGATGCGCGCCCGGCCCGGCTTCCAGCCGTGGCTGCTGGAAGGCGTGACCGGCAGCGGCAAGACCGAGGTCTACCTGCACGCCATCGCCGACTGCCTGGCCCGCGGCCGGCAGGCGCTGGTGCTGGTGCCGGAGATCGGGCTGACGCCGCAGACCCTGCACCGGTTCCGGCGCCGCCTCGGCGTGCCGGTGCACGTGCTGCACTCGGGCCTGACCGACGCCGAGCGCGCCCGGGTCTGGGCCGCCGCGTGGCGCGGCGAGGCGCGAGTGATCGTCGGCACCCGGTCGGCGGTGTTCGTGCCGCTGCCGGAGGCCGGGCTGATCGTGATCGACGAGGAACACGACGGCAGCTACAAGCAGCAGGACGGCATCCGCTACCACGCCCGCGACTTCGCGCTGGTGCGCGGCAAGGCGCTGGACGTGCCGGTGCTGCTGGGCAGCGCCACGCCGTCGCTGGAGACGCTGCACAACGCCGACGCCGGCCGCTACGCGCACCTGCGCCTGCGCCGCCGCGCCGGCGACGCCCGCCCGCCCGCGGTGCGCGTGCTGGACGTGCGCAAGCGCCTGCTGGAGGCCGGACTGTCGTCCGACCTGCTGCTGCGCATCCGCGAGGCGCTGGACGCCGGCGGCCAGGTGCTGGTGTTCCGCAACCGCCGCGGCTACGCGCCGGTGCTGCTGTGCCACGACTGCGGCTGGAGCGCGCAGTGCCGGCGCTGCAGCACGCCGCTGCGGGCTTCGCCGATGACCGTGCACGGCGGTGGCCGGCGCCTGCAATGCCACCACTGCGGCGCGCGGCAGACGCCGCCGCCGGCCTGTCCCGACTGCGCCGGCCTCGCGCTGCAGCCGCAGGGCGTGGGCACCGAGCGGCTGGAGGAACTGCTGGCCGAACGCTTCGGCGACGTGCCGGTGCTGCGCGTCGACAGCGCCAGCACCCGGCGCAAGGACGCGCTCGAAACCCTGTTCGCCGACCTCGGCACGCGGCCGGGCATCCTCGTCGGCACGCAGATGCTGGCGAAGGGCCACGACCTGCCGAATCTCACCCTCGTCGCCGTGGTCGGCATCGACGAAGGCCTGTTCTCGGCCGATTTCCGCGCCTCGGAGAAACTGGCGCAGCTGCTGATCCAGGTCGCCGGCCGCGCCGGACGCGCCGAGCGCCCGGGCGAGGTCGTGCTGCAGACCCACCATCCCGACCATCCGCTGCTGCACACGCTGCTGCACGGCGGCTACGGCGCGTTCGCCGAAGCCGAACTCGCCCAGCGCGAGGCCGCGGGCTTCCCGCCGTACGCGCACCTCGCCCTGCTGCGCGCCGAGGCCCAGCACGCCGACGCGCCGATGACCTTCCTCCACGCGGCGAAGACGGCGCTGCTGCAGGTCGCCCCGCGCCCGCCCCGCGGCGCGCTGGCCGACGACGACGGTCTTGCGGTCGACGGTCCGGTGCCCGCGCCGCTGCCGCGCCGCGCCGGCCTGCATCGCGCGCAGTTGCTGCTGACCGCGTCGCAGCGTCGCCAGCTGCACGCCGCGCTCGATGCCGCCCTGCCCGCGATCCACGCCCTGCCCGAGGCGCGCAAGGTGCGCTGGTCGCTCGACGTGGACCCCGTGGACCTGTACTGAGCGCACGGCGCGCGGTCCGGGCCGTCTGCTACGCTGCCGGGGAGGCCGTGGGCGAGGGGGATCGCCGGTGGCCCGAGACCTCTCCCCACCGGATCCACGACACTGATGTCACCGACTGCCGATTCCCGGGGCCGCGCGCTCCGCGCCCTCTGTCTTTCCGCCCTGATCACCGTGGTCGGCGCCTGCGATGCCGGTACCGGCAAGCCGGGGGCGCAGGCCTCCGCCACGGCCGGTGCGACCGCCTGCCCGGCGACCGACATCGCCGGCTTCGTCGCCGCCTTCGCCGACGATCCCGCGCTCCAGCAGACCTTCACCGCACCGACGGTCGACACCGCGTTCGTCGACATGAACGCGCAGCCGGAGCCGGCCGAGTCGGTCGAACCGCTGTCGCGCGACAAGCTGCATTTCCCGGTGATGCCCGACCGCGCCGCGCAACGGCGCGACGGCTTGCAGTATCGCGAGGTCGGCACCAGCGGCGACCGCACCACCGTGGTGCTGGAGAAGCCCGACACCGACGCGCAGCTGCGTTACGTCTTCCGTCGCGATGCCGCGTGCTGGACGCTGGTGAAGATCGTCGACCCGGCCTTCGGCAAGGCGTTCCCGGGCGAAGCCCCGGCGCCCGCGACCGACAATCGCGCGATCGTCCGCGAGGTGATGCGCTCGCGCTACGGCGACCATTACGACGCCGCCCGCGACTGCTGGCCGACCACGCTGGACGAGAACGGCGAGACCACCGACTACTGCCTGCGCCCGGGCACGCCCAGCGTCGTGGAGACCGGCGCCGGCCGGCAGCTGCTGTTCCTCGCCGGCAGCGTGCAGGACTTCGACCAGAGCCCGCGCAAGTACACGTATGCCTCGACCGATCCGGGCATGGTCGGCCTGTTCGTGGTCGCGCTGCGCGCCGGCGGCGGCTGGTCGCTGGTCGCCGGCACCAACGACGAAACCATCGGCACGAACGGCGATTGCGCCTGCACCACCGCGCGCCTGCAGCGCATGGGCCGCGACGTCTACGGCTGGACGATGGTGGACGGCGGCATCTGGCAGGGCGTGGAAGTGTCGACGCACGCCATCTATGCGCCGGTCGGCGGCAAGGTGGCGCGGGTCGCCACCGTCCCCGACGTCGAGGAGAACGCGCAGGACGTGCACCACGACATCGCCTTCGACACCAGCGACCCCGCCGCCGAGCACTATCCGTTGATCGTCACCACGCGCGGCGGCAGCGGCGGCCGCAGCACGATCGCCTTCGACCCGGCCGGCGGTCGCTATCCCGTGCCCGCCAGCCACTGATCACCCCTTTCACTTCACGGTTTCCAGCAAGGATCTGCCATGGCCAACCAGGATCGCACCCAGGAACGGTTCGACGAAGCACGCGAGCGGCTGGTCACCGCCGCCAACAACGCCGGCATCGACCCGGGGGTGATGATCCGCATCGCCGGGTTCGAATCGCACGGGTTCAACGACGCGGCGCGACCCATCTCCAGCCGGCATCCCGAGCAGAACACCGTCCGCCAGTTCGACGGCACGATGGCGATGTCCTCGGCCTACGGCTACGGCCAGTTCCTGGACGGCACCTGGCAGACGATGATCAATCGCTACGGCGAGCAGCACGGGGTGCCGGGCGCCGCGACGATGACGCGCGAGCAGGCCAACGCGCCCGAGCTGCGCACCAACCGCGACCTGCAGGCCGCGATGCTGGCCGAGTTCACCCGCGAGAACCTCAATACCGTCCGCGATTTCGCCGGCCCCAACGCCGATGCGAACGTCTACGCCATGCACAACCTCGGCGGCACCGCCGGCCCGCGGTTCCTGCGCGCGTATTCCGAACATCCCGACGCGCTGGTGACCGACAACGGCCTGCTGTCGCAGACGGTGGTCAGCCGCAATCCGGGCCTGTACATGGACGGCGACCGCGTGCTGACCGTGCGCGAGGCCTACGACCGCATGGGCCAGCAGCTGGCGCCGTACCAGCGCTATTCCGACCAGGTGCCCGGGCTGGCGCAGACGCCGGGCCAGCAGACCCCCGGTCAGCAGACGCCCGCGCAGCCGCACGCGTCGAACGATCCGCTGGCCGACGGCCGGCTGCAGCGCAACGAGCGCGGCGAACCCGTGCGCGCGCTGCAGCAGGACCTCGCGACCCTCGGCGTGCAGTTCCACGACAACCAGGGCCGGCCGATCGGGCCGACCGGTTTCTACGGCGCGCAGACCGAAGCCGCGGTCCGCGATTTCCAGACCGGCCACCAGTTGCCGCCCACCGGCATCGCCGACGACACCACCCGCCAGGCCATCGGCACCGCCGCGCGCGAACGCACGCAGGCGCAGCCGACGCCGGCCGATCCGGCGGCGCAACCGCAGCAGGCGCAGCCGCAACCCGCGCAGCCGCAACCGCATCAGGCCGATCCGGCGCAGCCGCAGCAGGCCCAGCCGCAGCAGCCGCAGGCGCAGCCGACCCCGGCGCAGCCCGCGCAGGGCACCCACACGTTCGACGAAACGATGCGCATCATGCTGCCGACGCAGGCCGGCACCGATCCGCACATCACCAGCCATTTCGGCCAGCGCATGCTCAACGGCCACCCCGACAACCACGGGGGCGTCGACTTCAACTACACCGGCGGCCAGAACGGGCGGAACCTCGAACACCCCGTCGTGCGCTCGCCGGTCAGCGGCACGGTCGAGTACGGCGACGGCCAGGGCCAGTACGGCACCGTGAAGATCCGAGACGACCAGGGCAACCTCCACGAGATCCTGCACATGGACTCGCGCTCGGTGCGCGTGACCAACCCGCCGACGCGGGTCGAGGCCGGTGATCCCATCGGCACGATGGGCGGCCGCGGTCCCGACGGCCCGAGCCAGTACGCCCAGCACGTCCACTACCAGATCCGCGACCCGCAGGGCCAGCTGACCGATCCCGAGGCGTTCTGGAACGGTCGCCAGCGCACGCAGGGCCAGGCCCAGCCGACGCCGGCGCAGCCGGACGCCCATCCGCAGGCCGCCCAGCCAGCGGCCGCACAGCCCGCGCATCCGCAGGCCGAGCCGGTGCAGACGCCGTCCCCGGCCCAGCCCGCGCACGCGGACCCGCAGCGCCCGCCGGCCGAGGCCGCCCGCGCCCAGCCGGATGCGCATCCGGCCGCACCCGCGCGCAGCGACGCCATGGCCGACAACGTCCTGCGTCGCGGCGAGACCGCGCCGGAAATCGGCCAGTACCAGCGCACGCTGGCCGACCTCGGCTATCGCGGCGCCGACGGCCGCCCGCTGACGGTCGACAACAAGTTCGGTCCGAACACCGAGCACGCGACCCGCGCGTTCCAGCGCGACCACGGCATCGAGCCGACCGGCACGCTCGGCCCGCGCACGCGCGCCGCGGCCGACGAGGCCGGCCGCGAACTGGTCACGCATCCGGACCACCCGAACAACCGCACGTTCCGGCAGACGCTGGAGAAGGTGTACGAGGCCGAGAACGCCCGTCACCTGCCGCATGGCGAGCACAGCCGCAACCTCGCCGGCGCGCTTACCGTCGAGGCCGTGCGCGAGCGCATGACCCAAGTCGATCGCGTCGACCTCAGCCGCGACGGTTCGATGGCGCGCGCGGTGCAGTTCAGCGCGATGGGCGACCAGCCGGAGCTCAACCGCAACACCGACGGCGTCGCCACGCGGCAGGCGGTGCAGCAGCCGATCCGTGAAAGCAGCGAACAGACCGCGCAGGTCGCGCACAACGTCGCCATCCAGCAGGCGCAGGAGCGCCAGCAGCCGCAGCAGGCGCCGATCGCACAGGGCGCGCGCTGACCGACGCCGCATCGTCGCCCGCGATGCGCGACAATGCGCACGCGGCGACGGCGCCGTGGCGGCAGGAGCGGCGGATGGATGCGGTGCCTCATGTGGCGATCGTCGGCGGCGGGTTCGCCGGGTTGTGGGCGGCACGCGCGCTGCGCGGCGCGCCGGTGCGGATCACGCTGCTGGACCGCGGCAACCACCACCTGTTCCAGCCGCTGCTGTACCAGGTCGCCACCGCCGGACTGTCCGCGCCGAACATCGCTGCACCGCTGCGCCACATCCTGCGCCGGCAGCAGAACGTCACCGTCCTGCTCGGCGAGGTCGCGCGGCTCGACCCCGACGCGCATCGCCTCGCACTCGCCGACGGCCGCACGCTCGACTACGACCGGCTGGTGCTCGCCACCGGCGCCACCCACGCCTATTTCGGCCACGACGACTGGGCGCCGCATGCGCCGGGCCTGAAGACGCTGGACGACGCGCTGGAGATCCGCCGCCGCATCCTGCTCGCGTTCGAACGCGCCGAGGCCGAGGACGATCCCGCCGCGCGCGCCGCGTGGCTGACCTTCGCCATCGTCGGTGGCGGCCCCACCGGCGTCGAACTGGCCGGCACGCTGGCCGAGATCGCGCGCCACACGCTGCACGGCGAATTCCGTCGCGTCGATCCGCGCCAGGCGCGGGTGCTGCTGCTCGAAGCCGGCCCGCGGGTGCTGTCGACGTTCCCCGAAGCGCTGTCGGAAAAGGCGCGTCGGCAACTGGCACGACTCGGCGTCGAGGTGCGTACCGGCGTGCCGGTGGCCGCGATCGACGACACCGGCGTGCAGCTCGGCGAAGAGCGCATCGCCGCGCATACCGTGCTGTGGGCCGCGGGTGTCGCCGCCTCTCCGCTGGCGCGCGACCTCGGCGTGCCGCTGGATCGCGCCGGCCGCGTGCCGGTGCAGCCCGATCTCTCGGTGCCCGGGCATCCGGACGTCTTCGTCGCCGGCGATCTCGCCGCGGTGCAGTGCGACGGCAAACCGGTGCCGGGCGTGGCGCCGGCGGCCAAGCAGATGGGTCGCTATCTTGGCCAGTCGATCCGCACGCGGCTGCGTGGAGGCACGCCGCCGCCGTTCCGCTACCGCGACTTCGGCAACCTCGCCACCATCGGCCGCATGGCCGCGGTGGTCGACGTGCACGGCCTGCGCCTGTCGGGCCTGCTCGCCTGGTGGTTCTGGCTGGCGGCGCACGTGTTCTTCCTGATCGGCTTCCGCAATCGCCTCGTGGTGCTGATCGACTGGGCGCAGGCGTACTGGAGCTACCAGCGCAGCGCGCGGATCATCCTCGGCCGCGATTGACGTGCTCGATTGACGTGCTCGATCGGGTGCGCATCGCCTGACCGCCCGCGCCCGATCGCCGCGTTGACCCCGGCAGGAGCGGCGCATCCCGCGCCAGGGAGACACGGCGATGCCTTTGGCCCGATACGGCGTGCTGGCCGGCAGCTTCAACCGGTTCGAACGCGATCCGCCCGTGGACTACGGCAACTTCTTCCACGGCCTACTCTACGTGAACGCGCCGCTGCCCGACCAGCAGACGCCCGTCGAATGGCGCTGCGCGGTCGACGTGAAGGCGCCCGACGGCGTGGTCGAATACATCCGCCTGAAGATCAAGCGCGAGGACGTCGCCGGCATCCTCGCGCTGGGCGACGGCTACCACGCGCTCGGACGCAACGCGACCTCCGGTGCACTGGACTACGTGCGCAGCCAGTACATCATCGGTCCCATCGGCTGCGCTTCCCTCTTCTACGCGCTGCTGAAACTTTTCGGCGGCACCGAGCACAAGGTGTTCACGCAGAACGTCGGCGGCAGCGTGCTGGACGCGCTCGACGGCATGCTGGTCGACATCCGCCGCGTGTATGTGTTCGGCGAACCGTTCGCGCCGCTGCAGCCGGGCAACATCGGCATGCACGACGTGCACATGAACCAGGGCGACCCGCCGCCTACGCCCGGTGCACCGAACTACAGCCAGCAACTGGGCTGGTACAACAACAGCGGCATCTGGCAGGACGGCGGCGTGCTGATCGAGCACGGCGACGACACGGTCGAGGGCTTCTTCATCAAGTTCCTCACCCAGACCATGAACACCGGCGACGACGGGCATCCGCGCTGAGCGCGACGTCGTGCGTGCTCAGGCGCGCACGACGCGGCAGGCGTAGCAGCCGGGCTTGGCGTAGTGCAGGTGCAGGTAGGCGGTGCGTTCGATCGCGAACAGTTCTTCGATCGCCGCTTCCGCCTCGGTGCCCGGTCGCACGTCGGCCCAGACCATCATGCCGCGGGCGTCGTAGGCGCGCAGCGACAGCAGCCGCGTGCACAGCAGCGCCGGAATCTCGTTGACCGCCGGCATCGCCTGCACCGCCGCCTCGCGCACGTACACCGGCCCCGACGCGCGATACGGCGTGTCGACGACGTGGTGGTCGTGCGGCAGCAACAGCAGGCGTTCGCCTTCGGTCGCGTCCTGCAGGCTGACGCGGCAGGGATACACCGGCCGCCCGTCGGCGACCACGCGGCGCGCGTTGCGCGCACGCAGGGTATCGTCGGACAGCGCGAACAGCGGGGCGAACGCATCGAGTGGCAGCGCGTGGATCTGGAAGGACATGGCGACACTCCGGAAGGGGTGCGCGCATCCTCGCCGCAGCGTGCGCGCGGCGATATCCGATTCTTGCGGCGGGCGTCAGGATTTCGTGCCGGGTTTCTTCTTCGCGCCCTTCGCGGCCTTTGCCCGGACATGGTTCCCGTCCGTATGCAGAGTGAACAGTTCCGTCGCCACGATCAGGGGTTTGAGCGTCCGATACCCGTAGTTCTTCGGCGTGAACGATCCGCGGTTGGCGATGTGATTGCCGACCTTGCTCAACTTGGACCAGCCGTCCTCGTCTTTCGCGGCTTCCGTCGCGGCGTGGAGCAGATTCACCAGCGCCGTGTCGCTGCGCAATTGGGCGCCCGTGCGTTTGGCCGGCGGCTGGGCGGGCGATGATTTCGGTCGGGGCATTGCGGATTTCGTCGTCGCTGCCGCGACCGCGGCCATCACGACGGGCACGGCGACATGTTTCGCGGTATCGGCGGGAGCAGGCGCTGTCGCCACTATCTGCGTGTCTTCAGGCGGCGCGGGGTCATCGGCCGCATCCACCAGGAAGAACGTCGAACAGGCCGCCTTGAAGGCGTTGGGCGTGTTCGCCTTCCCGAAGCCGTAGACCTGCATGTTCGCGGCGCGCAAGCGCATCGCCAGCGGCGTGAAATCGGAATCGCTCGACATCAGCGCGAACGCGTCGAACCGCCCGGTGTAGAGCAGGTCCATCGCGTCCACGATCATCGCCATGTCCGACGCGTTGCCCTTCTTCGCGTACGCGATCTGCTGCATCGGCTGGATCGCGTTGTCCAGCAGCGCGTCGCGCCACGATTTCAGGGAGCCAACGGCCCAGTCGCCGTAGGCGCGGCGGACATTCGCCACGCCGAGGTTCGCGATCTCGCCGAGCACGTATTCGAGCGTCGAGGCGGACGCATTGTCCGCATCGATCAACAGCGCGATCCGCATCCGATCGTCCATGTCGCCTCCGGGGTGAATGCTCGCAGCCTAGTCCGGATGCGATGGCGGCGTCACCTGCCGGGCGCGGCGGCCCGGTCGCCCGGGCCGCCGGATCGCGCGAGGGTGCGTGCCGCGATCAGCGCCAGCCGTCCTCGTAATAGGCGGTGGAGAACAATGCCTTGCTGGCGCCGGTCTGGTTGTCGACCACGACCAGGCGCACCGTCCGGCTGAAGCCGACACGGATCGGGCGGATGCAGGCGCTGTCGGTGGTCGGACAGGTGCCGATCTGCCCCGGACCCAGATCGGTCCAGTAGAAGGTGTAGCTGCCCGGGGTCAGCCCCGAGACCTCGTACACCGCCACGCTGGGATTGCTGGCGGTCCAGGGCGTCCAGAAACTCGTGCATTCGCCGATGGTGCTGGAGTCCCAGGCATTGGTGTCGACGAAACATCCCAGTTGCGCGTTGGAGACATCGCCTGCGTGCGCCGGAGCGGGTGCCCCCAGCGATGCGAGCGCGAGCAGGGCTGCGGCGGGCAGGGAAAGGAAGGTGCTGCGATTCATGAACTACCTCCGTTGTAGTCGTGGAACGGCTGCGCCCGCCGTCGGTGGCAGGCCGTCGGACTATGCGCGTCCGCCGGTCGCCGGGATGCGATTGGTCTCACAAACGCAGCGTTCGGACACAACGACGACGGCCCGGTCGCCCGGGCCGTCGAATCATGCGGTGGTACGTGCCGCGATCAGTGCCAGCCGTCCTCGTAGTAGGCCGTCGCCGACACCGTCTTGCTGGCGCCGGTGGCGTTGTCGACCACGGTGACCATCACGCTCTTGCTCTGGCCCACGCGGATCGTGCGCAGGCAGCTGATGTTGCCGGTGGCGCAGATGCCGGTCTGGCCGGTGGCGAGATCGGTCCAATAGAAGGTGTAGCTGCCGGCGGTCAAGCCGACGACCTGGAACACGGCGACGCTCGGGTTGTTGGCGGTCGACGGCGTCCACACGCCGTAGCACTCGCCGATCTCGGCGTAGTCGTAGGCGTAGGTGTCGACGTAGCAGCCGAGCTGGGCGTTGGTGACGTTGCCGGCGTGCGCGGCCGGGGCGGGCAGCAGCAGCGAGGCGCCGAGCGCGGCGGAAGCGGCGAGGGAGAGCAGGGTGGATCGCATGGCGAAACTCCTTGGGGTGCGCGATGGAAGGAAGGGCGTTTCCGTCCGGCGGCCGGCGGACGGCAGCGCATCGAGGGAGCGCGCTGCCACGCACGGACACGGACGCGGGACGGTCCGCGAGCGCCTGCCCGCATTCGTCCCGTATGTCCTTCAGCGCAATCCGGTGCCGGAGAGGATCACGTCGCCCACCCGGCGGGGGCCGGAAACGACGACGGCCCGGTTGCCCGGGCCGTCGTGTCTTCGCGATGTGGTGCCGGCGATGCCGTTGCGGATCAGGCCGCGAACAGCGCCTTCATCTTCTTCAGCGCGTTGGCCTCGATCTGGCGGATGCGTTCGGCGGAGACGCCGTACTGGTCGGCCAGTTCCTGCAGCGTGACCTTGCTGTCCGGCTCCAGCCAGCGGCGCTTGACGATGTCGCGCGAGCGGGCGTCGAGGCGGGCAAGGCCTTCGCGCAGCAGTTCGAGCTTGTCGGCTTCGCTGTCGGCGGTTTCGTAGGCCTGGGCGGGGTCTTCGCCCTCGGCGACGAGATAGGCCGACGGCGCCGGCGGGGCGTGGTCGTCGTCCGCGTCGTCCGGGGCGTCGAAGCCGATGTCGCGGCCCGACAGGCGCGCTTCCATCTCCAGCACTTCGCGCTCGGAGACGTTGAGGTCCTTGGCGACGTTGCGGACTTCCTCGGCGTTGAGCCAGCCCAGGCGGGTCTTGCTGCGGCGCAGGTTGAAGAACAGCTTGCGCTGCGCCTTCGTGGTCGCGACCTTCACGATGCGCCAGTTCTTGATGATGAACTCGTGCATCTCGGCGCGGATCCAGTGCACCGCGAACGACACCAGGCGCACGCCGATCGCGGGATCGAAGCGCTTCACCGCCTTCATCAGGCCGATGTTGCCTTCCTGGATCAGGTCGGAGAGCTGCAGGCCGTAGCCGTTGTAGCCGCGGGCGACGTGGACCACGAAGCGCAGGTGCGACAGCACCAGTTCGCGGGCGGCGTCGAGGTCGTTCTGTTCGTGGTAGCGGCGGGCGAGCGCCTGCTCGTCCTCGGCCGACAGCACCGGGATCTGGTGCACGGCGCCGACGTAGGCCTCGAGCGAGCCGAGCGCGCTCAGGCCGTTCAACGCGGGGACCGGCAGGCTGTTGGGAATCAGGGCGGTGGGGGCGTTGGTCTGGGTCATGGTCATGGATGTTAGCAGTCGGGTCCTTGGAGTGCTAAAGCCGCGGGGAGTTCCCTGTGTTCCATTCATGGGACGGAAGGGCGTCCGACGGGGCCGTCTTTCCGTTCGTGGTGTCCCCGAAGACGCGGAATCCGGAGATCGGGGGCCATCCGGCGGCATTCAAGGTCTGCAGGCTGCGGGATGGCGGGCATCGAATGGCCGATGGGTGCCGTCGAGAAGGGAGAGGCATGGTCGCGACCGAGAGCGTAAGCGGGTCCCGGGAAGCGCCTCATGTGCCGAACGGGGGGATCCGAGGCCCGCCGTGGCGGTGTGGTCAAACGGCGTTCATCCGCGGCCGTCCCGCCAGCCCGGGTCGCGTGCCGGTGCGGACGAGGAGGTCGCTGCCGGACGGCGGCCCGTCCGGCCGTGCCTATCGTGCGCCATCGGCCGGCTCCCGTGGCGGTGCGCGAAGCTGCGACGGCCCGGGCGGTCGATGCCGGAACTCTGCACTTCCCCGCCGTCATGCAGGAGGGGTATATAGGGCCAGCCTCCATGCGGGATGTGCGTGGGCAGCAATTTCCGCAGGCAGGACGGAGATCGAGACAGGCGCTTCGGCGGTGTTCCCACAGGACCAGCAAGTCGAGAGAAGGATCTCATGCACATCGCATTTTTCTGTCTGCCCGAACACGGTGGCTACGTCCCCACCTTCCACATCACCAAGCGACTGCTGGCGCTCGGCCATCGGGTCACCTACTACGGGCCGCTGGATTTCGAGGAACGCGTCCGCAACCAGGGCTTCGACTACGTCTCGCTGTATCCCGAGGAGATCGTCAGGGGCACGGTCGATGTCGATGCCTTCCCGGACGGGGCGGTCGCGACGATCCGCCACATCCGCGGGCTGCTGCGCCTGCTCGCGCAGCGCGGGCGCTGGGAAGCGCTGAACGGCGTCGCCGACAACGCGCTCGCGCCGATGCTCCGCGCGAACGGCGTCGACCTGGTGCTGGTGGACGGCCTGTTCAATTTCATCGTGCCGCTGATTGCGGCCTCCGGCATCCCGTACCAGGTCTATCTCACCGAGCTGAGCGGTGCGCATTCGCAGCGCATCCCGCCCAGTTACAGCGGTGCGATCCCCGGCGAAGGCGGTGCGCTCGCCAAGCTCGCGATCCGGCTGTCATGGGCGCAGGCGCTGCCGAAGCTGCTGAACCCGGTGATGATCCGCCTGCTGTACATCGGTCTGCCGCAGCCGCCGAAACCGCTGCTGCGCCGGGCCAGGCAGCAGATCGCGGACAGCGCGCGCCGCGCCGGCATGCAGCGCAGCCTGTGGGAATACGGCATGCGCTGGACGAACACGGAGGTGGTGCTGTGCCCTTCCGCGTTCGATTTCCCCGAAGCGCGCGAAGGCAGGACCTATGCGGGCCCCTGCATCGATCTCGAGCGCAAGGAC
The DNA here is from genome assembly GCF_056313745.1 of Lysobacter sp. DMC97. Taxonomy (NCBI): domain Bacteria; kingdom Pseudomonadati; phylum Pseudomonadota; class Gammaproteobacteria; order Lysobacterales; family Lysobacteraceae; genus Lysobacter; species Lysobacter sp. DMC97. The sequence goes on from NZ_JBQUZR010000006.1 coordinate 80,928, forward strand.
TGGTCCTTTCCCTGGGACGAATTCGAACGCCGCCACCAGGGCCGGCGCATCGTGCTGGTGTCGCTGGGCACGCACGCGGCCCAGTACGGCGGCACGACCACGCAATTCCTGCGCAAGGTGTTCGAGCTGGCCTCCGGCTGCGCCGACCTGTTCTTCGTCGTCGCGCTCGGCAAGGGGCGGTCGGTGGACTCGATCGGTGCGCCGCCGGAGAACGTCATGGCTTTCCCGTTCCTGCCGCAGCTCGACCTGCTCGAGCGCGCCAGCGCGATGGTCACCAACGGCGGCCTGGGCACGGTCAAGGAATGCATCTGGTTCCGGGTGCCGATGGTCGTGGCGCCCTGCAACTTCGATCAGCCGGGGAATGCCGCGCGCGTCGTGCACCACGGCATCGGCAGGCGCGTGGACGTCGCCCGCGTCAAGGTCCCGCAATTGCAGGAGGCGATCAGGGCCTGCCTCGATGATGCCGCCATCGCCGGGAAGATCGGCGCCATGAGCGCGGCGTTCCGCGACTCCGGCGAACACGAGCAGTGGCTCGCCGGCATCGTCTCGCACGGCACGGCGGCCGCGGTGGCCTGATCGGGCGGACGGGCGTGCGGGTGCGCGCCCGCCCGCAACGTGGTGTCACGACACCTGCCGTGCCTCGATCGGCGCGTGGGGTTCCCGGCGCAGCTTCGCGGCGAGCCAGTGCTCGAAGTCGTCCACGTAGCTGAACAGCACGGGCACGAAGACCAGGCTCAGCACCGTCGAAGACAGCAGCCCGCCGATCACGGCGATCGCCATCGGCCCGCGGAAGGCCGAATCGAGCGAGACGCCCGCCGCGATCGGCAGCATGCCGGCGGTCATCGCCATCGAGGTCATGACGATCGGGCGGGCGCGGAGGCGGCAGGCGGCGAGGATCGCGGTCTGCCGCGGCACGCCGCTGCGGGTCTGTTCGAGCATGGCGTCGACCAGCAGGATCGAATTCTTGTCCGCGATGCCCATCAGCATCAGCATGCCCAGCAGCGCCGGCATGCTCAGCTCCATGCCGGTCACGAACAGCAGCAGGAACGCGCCGCCGACCGAGAGCGGCAGCGCCATCATGCGCGCCAGCGGCTGCAGCCAGTCGCGGTAGAGCAGCACCTGGATGCCGTAGACCATCAGCAGACCCGCGCCCAGTGCACGCAGGAAGCCCATCATCAGGTCCTGCATGAATTCGGCGTCACCGGTGTTGAGCACCTGCACGCCGCTCGGCAACGCCTTCATGGCCGGCAAGGCCTCGATGCGCTCCAGCGCCGTGCCCAGGGCGATGCCGTCGAGATTGGCCTCGACGTTGATCCGGCGTTGCCGCTGGTAGCGCTCGATCGCCACCGGTCCCTGCGCGAAAGACAGCCGGGCGACCGACGACAGCGGCACCGTGTCGCCTGCGGCGGTGCGCAGCTTCAGGTTCTGCAGGGTACCGAGGTCCTGGCCGAACTCCCGCGGGATGCGCACGCGCACGGGGATTTCGCGGTCGAGCAGATTCAGCCTGGACAGCCGCGGGAGATCGTCGCCGATGGTGGAGACGCTGATTGCCTCGCCGACCTGCTGGGTGGTGATGCCGAATTCCGCGGCCTTCACCAGATCCATCGTGACGACCACCTCCGGCTGCTTCTGGCCCTCGTTGCTGTCGACGCCGGTGAGTCCGGCGATGCCGCGCATCTGCTGCTTGAGCGTGTCGGCGGCACGCGAGAGCGCTGCCGGGTCCTCGCTGACCAGCGCGATCGACACGTCCTTCTGTCCGGTGAAACTGTCGAAGCCGATGCGCACGTCGGGCATGCCGGCCACTTCGGCGTACACCTTCCGGCTGAACTCGCGTTCGCTGAGCGCGCGATCCCGGGGTGGCACCAGCTTGGCGTAGATCCGGGCCTGGTTGATCGCCCCGTTGGTCTCGCCGACGGTGGTGACCACGTATTCGACCTCCGGGTGCCGCTTGAGGATTGCCGCCACCTTCTGCGTCGCTGCGTCGGTCTGCTCGATCGTGCTGCCGCGGGGCATCTCCAGCGTGGCGCTGGTGAGCGAATAGTCGTCGTAGGGCATGAAGCCGGTCGGCAGCAGGGGCACCAGTCCGAACGACAGCAGCAGGCACAGCAGCACCACGCACATCGTCTTGACGCGATGCTTCAAGGTCCATTCGACGATGCGCAGGTAGTGCACCAGCGCCGGCGACTCCGCCGGCTCGACATGGCGCGGTTCGCGCAGCAGGCGCGAGGCCATCATCGGCGTCAGCAGCCGGGCGACCAGCAGCGAGAAGAACGCCGCCACCGCGACGGTCAGTCCGAACTGGCGGAAGAACAGGCCGGGCAGGCCCTCCATGAAACTCACCGGCACGAACACCGCGCAGATCACCAGCGTCGTCGCGATCACCGACAGGCCGATCTCGTCGGCGGCCTCGATCGCGGCCTGGTAGGCGGACTTGCCCTGCCGCATGTGCCGGTGGATGTTCTCGATCTCGACGATGGCGTCGTCCACCAGCACGCCGGTCACCAGGGTGATCGACAGCAGGCTGACGAAGTTCAGGGTGAACCCGAACCACTGCATGGCGAGGAACGTCGGGATCACCGACAGCGGGATCGCCACCGCCGCCATCGCGGTGGTGCGCCAGTCGCGGAGGAACAGGAACACGACCAGCACCGTGAGCACCGCGCCTTCCAGGAAATTGAACAGGGTCGAGCGGTAGGAGGTCTCGACGAACTCCACTTCCGAATAGCCGAGCGTGAACTTGACCCCGTGCTTCGCGGTGAGCGCGTCGAGCTTCTCCCTCACCGCGCGGGCGATCTCGACCTCGCTGAAGCCCTGTTCCTTGAAGACCTTGAACGAGATCGCCGGCCGGCCATCGACGCGGGTGATGCTGCGCATGTCCGATTCGCCGAACGAGACCGTGCCCAGGTCCGACAGGCGCACCTCGCGCCCGCCGGCGACCGCGACGCGGCTCTGCGCCAGTTGTTCCAGCGTCGCTGCGCGACCGATCGTGCGCAGGGCGTATTCGGTGCCACCGAGGGTCAATCGCCCGCCCGGGTAGTTGATGTTGGTGGCGGACAGCTGGTGGCTGACGTCGGCCGCGGTGATGCCCAGGGACGCAAGGCGGACGGGATCGAGTTCGATCGCGATTTCCTGGTCGGCACCGCCGCTGCGGTCCACGCGCGAAACGCCGGTGATCGACTTCAACGTGCGCGCCACGGTGTCGTCGACGAACCAGCTCAGCTCGGGCACCGGCATTTCCGGCGCCTCGACGATGTAGATGCCGACCGGGCGGCCGGTGTCGTCGGCGCGCTGCACGATCGGCTCCCGCACGGTCGCCGGCAGGTTCTGGCGGATCGCGGCGACGGCATTGCGTACGTCGTTCATCGCCCTGTCCACGTTCACGCCGAGATCGAACTCGACACGGGTCGACGACTGCCCTTCGGTGATCGACGAGGACACCTTGCGCACGCCGGGCAGCGACGCCACGGCATCCTCGATGCGGCGCGTGGTCTCCGTTTCCAGCTCCGCAGGGGTCGCGCCGGGCTGCAGCACCACCACGTCGACATCGGAGGTCACGATCGCCGGCATCGCGGTGACCGGCAGGCGCGCGTACGCGAACAGGCCCATCACCGCCAGCAGCGCGAACAGCAGCAGCGGGGGCACCGGATTGCGGATCGACCAGGTGGAAAAGCTGAAAGCCATGACCGTGATAATCCCTATCGACAGAAGACCCTTCGGGAAGCGGTCTTCAGAGGTGGACGCGCTGGAAGGTGTCGCCGCCGCCACGGGCGCGCGGCGCGGACCCGGCGCGATGACGGCGGCGGGTGCGCATCAGGCGCGGGTCCGGACGACCTTGACCCGATCCTTCTCGCGCAGGAACGGCCCGGCCCTGGCGACGATCTCGGCGCCGCCCAGCGTTTCCCGGACGATGACCGTGTCTTCGGTCTGCATGGTCGGCGTGACCGCCTGCCGCGACACCACGCCGTTGCCGTCGACGCGCCAGACGTAGCTGCCCGCGCTGTCCTGCTGGAGCGCCGAGCGCGGCAGCGCCCAGCCTTCCACGTGCGCCACGTCGATGCTGGCCTGGCCGAAGGCGCCGACCGGCAGCGTCCCGCCGCCGTGCAGGCGGATGCGGACATCCGCGGCGCGGCTGGCGGCATCGACATTCGGCGAGATCAGGCGGATCTCGCCGGTGATCGCGTCGCGTCGACCGGCGATGGCGACCTTCGCCTGCATGCCCACCGACAGGCGGCCGACGAAGGCTTCCGGAACGCTGGCCACCATTTCGACGTCGCCGTCCTTCGCGATCTCGAACAGGGCCTGGGTGCCATCGGTCAGCCCGCCGATGGTCGCGTTGCGCCGATAGATGAGCCCGGCCGCCGGTGCGACCACCTGCGTCCGCTGCACGCTGAGGCTGGCGTTCTCGTAGCCGGCGCGCGCCTGCTCGTAGGCGGCCTGCTTCTGCTTGAAGAATTCGCGGCTGACCAGCTGCGACGAGACCAGCGCCCGCGCGCGTTCGAATTCGCCGCGGGTGCGGTCGTACTCGGAACGCAGGCCATCGCGCTCGATGCCGAGGCTGCGGCCGTCGAGCACCGCCAGCGTCTGCCCGGCGCGGACGTAGTCGCCGGCCTCGGCCTCGATGCGCAGGACGCGCAGGCCGGAGAGTTCGGGCATCACTGTCACGTCCTCGCGGCTGCGGGTCTGGCCGACGACGCGGACGATGTCCGGGACGGACCTGCGCTCGGCGCGGACCACGCTGACGGCCAGCATCGAGGCGTCGCGCCCGGCCTGCGTCGGCGCGGTGCTCTCGCCTCTTGCCCCGATCCGCATGCCGACGGCCAGCCCGACCGCGAGCAGGGACATGCCGAGCAGAAATGTACGTTTACTCATCGCCTCGAGACCTTCCTGGTGATGCGATCACCGCGGACGGCACCGGCGAGGGCGCCTTCGCGGGGTGATGCATGTCGTGCCCCTGTTATCGTCTGGTGCCGATCGCCGGATGCCGCCTCGCGAACGTGCTTCCCTGCGCGCGCCGCGGTGCTCACCAGCGGAACTTCCATCGGGTGAGCGCCAGCGCCACCACCAGCCAGCCGGCCATGATCGCCAGCGACGGGAACAGCGTCTGCACGTTGTGGAAGCCCACGCCGCCGAACATCAGGTCGCGCATCGCCGACGTGAACGGCGCCATCGGCGAGTATTCGGCGAGCGGGCGCAGCCATGCGGGGAAGGCGCTGATCGAGAAGAACACGCCGCCCAGCAGCACCAGCGGGATCTGGACCACGCTGACCACGCCGTTGAAGGCCATGACGGTCCGGGTGAACAGGAACAGGAGCAGCCCGAGCGCGAGGAACAGGCTGCAGCCGAGGGTGACGACCACCAGCAGCAGCGGGAAGTTGATGTCCATCGGCACCCCGAGCAGCAGGACGCTGATCAGGAACATGCCGATGGCCACGCTGTAGGCCACCAGCATCCGCGACATGAACAGGCCCACGAAGAACGGCACCGGGGAAGCATCGATGGTCTTCAGGTTGCGGTACAGGCCCAGCGCTTCCTCTTCGATCAGCACGCCACCGAAGCCGCTCAGTCCGATGACCAGCAGCGTCATCGCGATGATGCCGGGCAGGATGACCGCGAGGTAGGACGACCGCTTGCTCACCTCGGTCGCCTCCAGTCGCAGCCGCGGGGCGTCCGTGCCGGCACCGGCCTTGCCGGCGGCGGACTGGAAGATGCCGGCGAGCGCGAGCGCCGCGACCCGGTTCTCCTCCAGGGAATTGCTGACGAGGCGCAGGTCCGTCGCATCGGTCGATCCCGCCGGGAACGCGATCAGGTGCTGGATCTCGTTGTCCCTGAGCTGGCGTTCGGCCTCGGCGCGGGAACCCGCGAACGCCACGACCTTCACGAGGTCGTGCTTCGAGATCCGCTCGAACAGCGCCTTCGCCGCGGGCGGCGCCTCGCGTTCGAGGTAGGTGACCTCGATCTCGTGGTTGCTCGCCATCTCCAGCGGATAGCCGATGCCCAGCAGCAACAGCACGGGGAAGACGTACGAAAAGAACAGTCCCATCTTGTCGTACTTCATCTGCATGACGCGCAGCTTGAAGAACACCCAGGCCTTCTTCATGGCTTCAGTTCCTTTCCGGTCTTGTTCAGGAAAACGTCTTCCAGGCTGATCCGGTCGACCTGGATGCTCTGGATGCCGGCCTGCCTGCTCTCGGCCTGGGACAGGGTTTCGCGAAGCGCGTTGACGACGTCGTCGGTGGCGATGAGCACGGATTCCGTGAACGGGTCCCAGCTGGTGCGGTAGCGGTCGCCCATCGCCGCGGCGATCTCCTCGCCGGCGGCCGCGGAATCGATGCGCACGCGCAACTGCTGCGACGCATTCAGTTCCGCGATCATCGACGAGGGATTGCCCTGGCCGACCACCTCGCCCCGGTTCATGATCATGATCTCGTCGCAGAGGCGTTCGGCTTCTTCCATGTAGTGCGTGGTGAGCACGATGGTGCGGTTGCGGTCCTGCTTGAGTTCCTCGATGAACTCCCACGTGTAGCGCCGGCTGTGCGGGTCGAGCGCGGCGGTCGGTTCGTCGAGGAAGATGATCTCCGGATCCGCGAGCAGCGCGAGCACCAGCGAGAGCCGCTGCTTCTGGCCGCCCGAGAGCTGGTCGACCTTGAACTTCAGCTTGTCGCTCAGGTCCAGGCGCTCCAGCAGGCGCTGCGCCGGCGGCAGGTTCACCTTGCCGCTCGCGGCGGCGCGCAGCTCCGTGTAGAACGTGAGCAGCTCGGCCACGGTCAGGTACGGGAAATAGTTGTTGGCCTGCAACTGCACGCCGAACTTCGGCTGGATCCTGCGGATCTGGGTCGCGACGTCGAAGCCCATCACCGTGATCCTGCCGGAGGTGATCGGCACGATGCCCTCGATCATCCCGAGCAGCGAGGTCTTGCCTGCGCCGTTGGGCCCGAGGATGCCGAAGCAGCAGCCCTTGGGCACGGTGAAGCTGATGCCCTTGACCACCTCGGCGGTGTCGTAACGCTTGCGCAGGTCCTCGACCACGATCACCGGCTCCACCGCCGGGACGGCGATGGCGCTTGCCGGGGCGTGTTCGCTCCCGGCCGACGGCACCTGCGTGTCGATGAGCGTTCCGGATTCGGATTTCACGATCGCGGCCACGGTTTCCCTTCCTTCATGATCGCCTCTGTATGCGAACACCATGTCCATGCGTCCTTCGCATGCGAAGAATTCGCAGATGATGCCGACGCTCTCCAGCCGCGCCAGCGCATTGTCCAGACCCGCCGCCTCGATCTCGAGTTCCGCAGGCGCCGCGGGTTGCCAGTTGAACGAGATTTCATCGCGCGGCGGCGGCAGCGTGCCCGCGATCCGCGGGTCGCCGCCGTCGTGCCAGTCCGCGTAGCGGATGCCGCCGCGATGCAGCGCGCCGATCCTGCGCATCGTCGTTTCGAAGCGGGTGTCCGCGCCGACGTCGACGGGGATCTTGTCGACGAACAACCCGACCTGGCCGAAGAAACCCTCCGCGCCGAGCTGGCGTCCGTGATGGGTCAGCACGGCGCCGAAGCGCGGCAGCCCGATCGCCGCGGCGACGATCCGGGCGAAGATCGAGAACGCGCGTTCGGCCGAATCCTCGCCCACGCCATCGAAACGCGCGACCACCATTTGCGGCGGCATCGATGCGCGCGCCTGCAACGCGGCCGCAGTTGCGCGCATCGTCGCCGCGAGCGCGGCGGCGTCGAATTCCCGCGCGGCATGATCCAGCACCTCCGGCGCGTGCACGGCGATGCAGGCGTCGGCGAAATCGCGATACGGGCGCGGCGGCGGCGTGCCGGCACCGGTCAGCAGGCCCATCATCGCGTCCGCGATCGCGTCGAACGACCTGCCGTCCCAGAGGAGGTGGTCGCCATGGACGAGGAGCAGGTGGTCGGTGTCGTCGCGCGAGACCACGGCTGCGGAATAGCCGGTCGGCGATGCGGCCTTCGCTTCGCGGAGCGCGGCGACGACGCGGTCGATGGCGTGCCGGGCATCGGTGGCGGGCCGTGCGCGCAGGTCGACGGCGGGCACGTCCCCGGCGCAGTACGCGCCTGCCTCCAGGACGTGGAGCAGTCCGGCCTCCAAATCGATGGCCGCATGCAGCATGTCCTGGCTGCGCACGAGGGCCGCGAACGCTTCGCGCAGATCGTCCGGCGACCACCAGCCCGGCAGCGGGACGACATGCAGATGGTCGCGGTCGTGCATCGACGCCATGTCGCGGTGCAGCGCGGTGAAGGCGATCTGCTCGCGCACCGGTGCACCGGCCAGCGCCTGCGTCGAACCGGCGCGGACCTGTGCGAGCGCAGTCGTCAGGGGGTCGGTCGAAGGCGCGCCGACGGCGGGCGAGCCCGCGGCGGCATCGGCTTGCGCTGCACGCAGGGCCGCCTGCGGGTCGTCCGCGACGAGGATGCGCGCCGGTCGCAATGCGGGCGCGCAGCGCGCGAGCACCGTGGCGAATTCGCGCCGTCCGGCGCTGTCCGCGGGCGCCACGGCCAGCGTCTTCACGCCGGCGACATCGCCTGCGGCGTGCGGCCACGATCGCGCCTGCAGCCATGCTTCCGGTTCCGGCGAGGCCATCGACGCGGCGGCGGCGATGGCGTGCAGCGTGCCGTGGCGGTAGATGTCCTGGATGCCCAGCGCGACCCCGCGTTCGCCCAGCGCCGCCAGCATGCGCAGCAGCAGCAGGGAGTGTCCGCCCAGCGCGAAGAAGTCGTCGTTGCGGCCGACGCGATCGATGCCGAGCATCGACTGCCAGGTGTCGGCGACGATGCGTTCGACCGGCGTTTGCGGGGGCTCGTAGGCGGTCTGCGCGAAGGCGTCGCCATCGGGCGGCGGCAAGGCGTTGCGATCGATCTTGCCGTTGGGCGTGAGCGGCCAGGCGTCCATGCGCACGAAGGCCGACGGCACCATGTACGCCGGCAGTTCCTCGCCGAGTCGCGCACGCAGCGCTGCCGCATCGAAGCCGTCGATGGCCAGGCAATAGGCGACCAGGCGCTTTTCGCCGGCGGCATCCTCGCGTGCCAGCACCACCGCCTCGCGCACGCCGTCGCATCCGGAAAGCCGGGATTCGATCTCGCCCAGTTCGATGCGGAAGCCGCGGATCTTCACCTGGAAGTCGTTGCGGCCGACGTAGTCGATGTTGCCATCCGGCAGCCAGCGGCACAGGTCGCCGGTCCTGTACATCCGCGCGCCCGGAACGGGGTCGAAGGGATTCGCCACGAAGCGTTCCGCGGTGAGCTCCGGGCGGTCGAGGTAACCGCGCGCGACGCCCGCACCGGCGATGTACAGCTCGCCGGTGACACCGATCGGCACCGGGTGGCGGTGCGCGTCGAGGATGTAGACCCGGGTGTTCGCGATCGGGCGTCCGATCGGCAGATAGGTCGCCGTCGTCGGCGCGGCTTCCGCGTCGGCGGCCGGTGCGATCTGCGCGGTCATCGACCAGACCGTGGTTTCGGTGGGCCCGTACATGTTCCACAGCCGGGCGCCGCCTTCGGTCAGCTTCCCGGCCAGCCCGCTCTGCCAGGCCTCGCCGCCGCACAGCAGGCGCATGCCCGCGCCGGCGCTCCATCCCGCGTCGATCAGCATGTGCCAGGTCGCGGGCGTCGCCTGCACCACGGTCGCGCCGACGGCGTCGATGAAGCCGGCCAGCGCGGCGCCGTCCACCACGGTCTCGCGATCCGCGAGCGCCAGGCGCGCGCCGACGGACAGCGGCAACAGCAGTTCCAGCACCGAGATGTCGAACGAGAGCGTGGTGACGGCGCACAGCGTGTCGTGCGCATCGAGGCCGGGGTGCTCGGCCATCGCGCTGATGAAGTTGACCACCGCGGCATGGGGCACGCAGACGCCCTTGGGCCGACCGGTCGAGCCGGACGTGAACATCACGTAGGCGAGCTGGGTCTCCGGGCGGCTTCCGGGCCACGGCGCCGGATCGTGGTCGGGCGCATCGGGTGCGTCGTCCATCGCCGCCGGATCGATCATGCGCAGGCGCGCGATGGCCGGATTCGCGGCATCGCGTTCCAGCGCGCGACGGCCATCGTCGTCGGCCAATACCAGCGTCGTCTGGCTGTCCTCGATGATCTGCACCAGGCGCTCGCGCGGGAACGCGATGTCCAGCGGCACGTAGGCGGCACCGGACTTCAGCGTCGCCAGCACCGCCACCAGCATCGAGGTGTTGCGTCGCGTGCAGATGCCGACGCGTTCGCCCGGCTTCGCGCCCAGCGCGCGCAACCGGTGCGCAAGGCGGTTCGCGCGGCGATTGAGCGCCGCGTAGGTCAGCCGCTCCTGGCCGAAGATCAACGCGGTGGCGTCGCCGTCTCGCTCGGCCCGGGCTTCGAACAACTGGTGCACGAGCAGATGGTCGGGATAGGCGCGGTCGGTGTCGTTCCATCCTTCGAGCAGGATGGACAGTTCGTCGGCGCCGAGGATCGGCAGTTTCGCCACCGGCGTCTTCGTCCGCGTCGCACGCCGGGCACCGTCCGCGATCGCGTGCTCCGCCTCGTGCACGATGCAGCCGACCACGGTCTCGGTCGGGCCGTATTCGTTGATGATGACCGCCTGCGGCGAGAGCGCGTGCCACAGCGCGACGGTCGAGGAAGGCAGCGCTTCGCCGCCGACCACGAACAGCTTCGGCGCCGGATGCGCGCCCTGCGCCTGCAGGTGGCGTCCCACTTCGGCCAGGTGCGCGGGGGTGATCTTGATCAGCGCGGGCTGTTCGAGTTCGCGCAACAGCCGTTCCAGCCCCTCGATCTCCTCGCCCTCGGGGACCAGGTGCACGCAGCCGCCGCTGAGCAACGGCAGGTAGAGGCTGGTGACGGTCGCATCGAACGCGATCGACGAGGACATCACGCTGCACGCGCGCCCTTCCGGATAGGCGTCGAGGGCCCAGTACAGATAGTTCAGCAATTGCCCGTGCTCGATCATCACGCCCTTCGGCATGCCGGTCGAGCCGGAGGTGTAGATCACGTAGGCCAGATGCCGCATCGTCAGGCCGCAGGCCTGCGGATCCGGGTCGTGCTCCGGTTGCGTCGCGATGGCGTCGGCCTCGCGATCGAGGCACAGCCACGCGACGTCCGCTTCCGGCGTCACGCCCGCGGTGTGCCAGCGGGTGCGCATGGCGGCGTTGGTCAGCAAGGCCTTCGGTGCGCTGTCGCGCAGCAGGTCGTCGAGCCGCCGCTGCGGCAGGGCGGGGTCGATCGGCACGTAGGCGCCGCCGGCCTTGAGGACGGCGAGGATCGCGACGATCAGGTCGGGGCTGCGCTCGATGCAGATGCCGACGCGGTCGTCCGCGCCCACGCCGGCATCGTGCAGCCGGTGTGCGAGGCGGTTCGCGCGCAGGTTGAGTTCGGCATAGGTCAGCGTCTGCTGCCCGAAGACCACGGCGACCGCATCCCCGGCCCGCGCGACCTGGGCTTCGAACACCTGGTGCGCGAACGACTGGTCGGGGAACCGGTGCGCGGTCGCGTTCCGGACCTGGAGCAACTGCGACAGTTCGTCGGCGCCGAGGATCGGCAGGTCCGCGGCCGGGCGATGCGTCTCGACCGGATCGTGGGCGTCCACCATCGCCGCCAGCAGGCGCAGCCAGTAACCGGCGTAGCGACGCACCGTCCCGCGATCGAACAACGCACTGGCATAGGTGAGCATGCCGTCGATGTCGCGCTCGCCGTCGACCAGGTCGAGCGACAGGTCGAACTTCGAGAGCTTCGCCTCGATCGCGGCCGGCACCGCCTCCAGGCCCGGGAACGCGGTCTCGTCGAGCGCCTGGTTGTTGAGGGTCAGCATCGTCTGGAAGATCGGCGTGTGCGCGGTGCTGCGCGCCGGTTTCACCGCATCCACCACCTGGTCGAACGACAGGTCCTGGTGCGCCTGCGCCTCCAGCACCTGGTGCCGGACGCGGGCCAGCAGGTCGGCGACGGTGGGTTCGCCGGTCAGGTCGAAACGCAGCGCCAGCGTGTTGACGAAGAAGCCGATCAGCGGCTCGACTTCGGCGCGGTTGCGACCCGCCACGGCGGTGCCGACCACCACGTCATCCTGGTTGGACAGCCGGCCCAGCAGCGCCGCCCATGACGCCAGCAGCACCATGTACGTGGTGACGCCGTGCTCGTTGGCGAAGGTGCGCAACTTCGTCGTCAGCGCTTCATCCAGGCGCACGTCGAGGGTATCGCCGGCATGGTCCTGCATCGCGGGACGCGGCCGGTCGGTCGGCAGCGCCAGCAGGGTCGGTGCACCGGCCAGCGCGTGCTTCCAGAATGCGATCTGCTTCGCGCACGCGTCCTGGTCCAGCCATTGCCGCTGCCAGGCGGCGTAGTCGGCGTACTGGATCGCCAGCGGCGGCAACGGATCGGGTGCGCCTTCGACGTCGGCCCGGTACAGCACGTTCAGTTCGCGCAGCAGCACGCCGATCGACCAGCCGTCGCCGACGATGTGGTGCATCACCAGGTACAGCAGGTGGTCCTCGTCGCCCATCCGCGCATGCACCACGCGCAGCAGCGGACCGGTGCCGAGGTCGAAGGGACGCGCGAACGCGTCCGCACCGAGCGCACGGGCGAGGGTTTCGCGGCCGTCTTCCGCGCGGAGGTCGTGGTGCTCGGGCGCGAACGCCATCCGGGGCAGGATGTCCTGCACGGGCTCGCCGGCGACGCTCGTGAAGCGTGTGCGCAGGGCCTCGTGGCGATCGACGATCCGCTGCAGCGCTCGGGACAACGCGCCGAGGTCCAGCCGGCCGCGCAACCGCACCGCGCCGCCCATGTGGTAGGCCGCGCTGGCGCCTTCGATGCGGGTGAGGAACCACAGCCGCTGCTGCGCCAGCGACAGCGGCAGGGGGCCGTCGCGGGGGACGACCGCGATCGGCGTGAGCGCGGCCGCGTCCGCCGCGATCGCACGTGCGGCCAGGTCGCAGAGCACCGGCGCCTCGAACAGCGCACGCAGCGGGAGTTCGACGCCCAGCGCGCGACGCGCGCGTGACACCAATTGCACGGCGAGCAGCGAATGACCGCCGAGTTCGAAGAAGTGATCGTGGCGACCGACGCGATCGACACCGAGCAGTTCGCTCCAGATCGCTGCGAGCGCGGCCTCGGCCTCGCCCTCCGGCGGCGTGTAGTCGCGACGGGCGTAGGCCGTGTCCGCCGGCGCCGGCAGCGCCTTGCGGTCGATCTTGCCGTTCACCGTCAGCGGCCAGCGTTCCAGTTGCACGAACGCCGCGGGAATCATGTACTCGGGCAGGGTCTGCGCCAGGTGTCGGCGCATCTCCGCGGCGTCGTGGCCGTGGTCGGACAGGTAATAGGCGACGAGCTGCTTTTCGCCGCGCGCATCCTCGCGCGCGAGCACCACCGCTTCGCGGATGCCGTCGAACAGGCAGAGCCGGCTCTCGATCTCGCCCAGTTCGATGCGGAAGCCGCGGATCTTCACCTGGAAATCGTTGCGGCCGAGGAATTCGATGTTGCCGTCGGGCAGCCAGCGACCGACATCGCCGGTCGCGTACATCCGTGCACCCGCCCCGGCGCCGGGATGGAACGGGTCGGGCAGGAAGCGTTCGCGGGTCAGTTCGGGACGGTTGAGGTAGCCCGCGGTCACGCCTTCGCCGCCGATCCAGATCTCGCCGGACGCGCCGACCGGCACCGGGCGGCGCAGGGCATCGAGCAGGTAGACGGAGGTGTTGGCGATGGGCCGGCCGATGGAGATGATGTCCTCGTCGGCGCTCAGGCGCGTGATGGTCGAGAGGATGGTGGTCTCGGTCGGGCCGTAGCCGTTGAGGTAGTGGCCGCGTTCGGCCCAGTGCTTCACCAGCTCCGGCGTCGGTGCCGATCCCGCGGTCAGCAGCTGGAACTTGTCCGAGACCAGCGACGGATCCATGTGCTGCAGGTACGACGGCGGGAAGGCGGCGAAGCGGATGCGCTGCTCGACCAGGTAGCGCTCCATCCGCTTCGGGTCCTGGATGGTGGCGTCGTCGAGGATGTGCAGCTCGCCGCCGGCCAGCAGGCACGAGAAGATTTCGCCCGCGGAGGCATCGAAGGTGTACGGCGCGAACTGCGTCATCGCGTCGCCGGGCGCGATCATGTCGGCGCACCAGCAGCAGAAGTTGACGAGGTTGCGATGCGTCGCCACCACGCCCTTGGGCAGGCCGGTCGTGCCCGAGGTGTAGATCACGTAGGCCGGGTCCGACGCGTCCAGGCCGGCGCGGGACGGGGCATCGTCGGGATACCGCATCAGCGCGTCGTGCACCGTCTCGAGGATGCAGACCGGGACGTCGACGGCGTCCGGCCACTGCGCCGAGCGGTGTGCCAGCAGCAGCGCGGGTTTCGCATCGGACAGCATGAAGGCCATGCGGTCGGCCGGCGTGTCGGTCGCCATCGGCACGTAGGCCGCGCCGGCCTTCATCACGGCGAGCAGGGTCGCGACCATGTCGAGGCCGCGTTCCAGCGCGACCGCGACCAGCGCGCCAGGGCCGATGCCGCGTTCGCGCAGATGGTGCGCCAGGCGGTTGGCGCGCGCGTCCAGTTCGCGATAGGTGATGCGCTGGTCCACGTGCACGACCGCGACCGCCTCCGGTCGCTCCGCGACACGGTCGGCCAGCAATTCGTGCGCGCAACGGTCGAGCGGGAAGGGACGCGCCGTTTCGTTCCAGCCGTGCACGATCCGCGCGAATTCGTCCGCGGGCATCACGTCGATCGCTGACACCGGCATCGCGGGGTCGGCCGCCATGGCGTCGATCAACCCCGCGAGCGCCGCCTGCAGGTAGTCGCACACGCGGGCCGCGCCGACCGACGGCAGGGTCTGGACCGCGATCTCGAAGGCATCGCCGAAATCGTCCACGGCCACGGCCAGCGGGTAGTTGGTGCGGTCGCCGCTCTCGACGTCGTCGATCAGCGTCGGCGCCGCGCCCTCCACCGGGTGCGCGCTGTAGCGGTAGTTGATCAGCGACGTGAACAGCGGACTCGATGCGGGCACGCCGCTGCAGCGCTGCGCCGCGGCCAGCGAGGCATGTTCGTGCGGCAGCAGGTCGGCCAGCGCCTGCTGCGCCTGCCGGATCGCGTCGACGACGGAACGCGTCTCCAGGTCGATGCGGATCGGCAGGCTGTTGATGAACAGCCCCAATGCGCGATCCGCGTCCTCGCCGCCGTCCATGCGTCCGAACAGCACGGTGCCGAACACGACGCTCTCCGTGCCGGTCGCCCGGGCCAGCACCAGCGCCCAGGCGAGGTGCGCGATCGCCGCGGTGCCGACGCCGAGTTCGCGCGCGCACTGGCGCCATCGCGCCGACAGCGCCTGCGGCAGCGGGCGCGCGCATTCGTCGAAGGTGGCCACGTCCTCCACCATCGTCGCCAGCCCGAAGGGCGTGGTCGGTTGTTCGACGCTGCCCAGCATGCGGGTGAAGAACGCCTTCTGCGCGGCGGGATCGACGCCGTGCCGCACCTGCCAGATGTAATTGCGGTAGGGCGCGGGCCGCAGCAGTTCCGCGGCGCGCCCCTGGCCGATCAGCGCCGCTTCCTCCATCACCACTTCCAGACTGGTGTGGTCCATCAGCAGGTGGTGGAAGGCGATGCACATGCGCCAGCGATCCGCGGCCGGATCGTATTGCGAGCAGCCGCACAGCAGCGGCGCGCGGGTCAGGTCCATCCGGAAATCCGCAGGCGCCAGCCGCGCCGCCAGACGCGCGCGGACATCGCCCGCGTCGTTCGATGCCGGCAGGATCTCGTTCGGGAAGATCGCCGTGCGCTGCACCACCTGCAGCGGCTGGTCCAGGCCTTCCCACACGAACGCCGTGCGCAGCACGTCATGCCGGTCGATCACCTGCTGCAGCGTCGCCACGAACGCCTCCAGCGCCGCGCGGTCGGGGAAGCTCAGGTTGGCGGTCGCGTGGTAGGGATCGCCGCGTTCGGTCAGCAGACGCTGGAACAGCATGCCTTCCTGCATCGGTGACAGCGGGTAAAGGTCCTGGACGTTCGCCGCGCCGCCGTCGATCCGCGCCACCACCGCATCGATCTGCGCCTGCGTCAGTGCGACCAGCGGCAGCATGGCGGGCTCGATGCGCTCTGCATCCGCGGGAATGCCGTTCGGCGGCACCTGCGTGCGCCGCGCCTCGGTACGCACTTCGCGCGCGAATTCCTGGAGGTCGCGCGCCATGAACAGGGCGCGCACATCGGCGTCCAGGCCCTGCTTGCGCATCCGCTCGACCAAGGTCACCGCCACGAGCGAATGCCCGCCGAGATCGAAGAAGTTGTCGTGGCGGCCGACGCGCTCCACGCGCAGCAGCGACGACCAGATCGATGCGACGGCCTCTTCCACCGGGCCTTCCGGGGCTTCGTAGGCCCGGCTCGCGTACGCCGTGTCCTGCGGTGCCGGCAGCGCCTTGCGGTCGACCTTGCCGTTGGGCGTCAGCGGCAGCGACGCCAGCGTCACGAACGCCGACGGCACCATGTATTCCGGCAGCGCCTGCGACAGTGATTGCCGCAGTGCCGCGGCATCCGGCGTTTCGTCGCCGCCGACCACGTAGGCCACCAGTCGTTTCTCGCCGGGCACGTCCTCGCGCGCGAGCACCACTGCCTCGCGCACGCCGGGCAGCGCCGACAGGCGCGATTCGATCTCGCCGAGTTCGATGCGGAAGCCGCGGATCTTGACCTGGTGATCGTTGCGGCCGAGGAATTCGACGGTGCCATCGGCGCGCCAGCGGCCGAGGTCGCCGGTGCGGTACATGCGCGCGCCGGGCTCGCCGGCGAACGGGTCGTCGAGGAAGCGTTCCGACGTCAATTCGGGGCGATTCCAGTAGCCGAGCGCCACGCCGCTGCCGCCGATGTACAGCTCGCCGGCGACGCCCGCCGGGACCGGCTGGCGCTGCGTGTCCAGGATGTAGACGCGCACGTTCGGCATCGGCCTGCCGATCACCCGCGCCTGCGCGCCCGACGTCCATTCGTGCATCGTGGCGCAGACCGTGGCTTCCGTCGGGCCATAGGCGTTGATCACCCGGCGGCCGGCCAGCAGGCGGTCGATCAGCGCCGCATCCGGCACCTCGCCGCCCAGCACCACGGTCTGCAGGCTGGCCGGCATCTCCTCCAGCGGCAGCGCGCTCAGCAGCGCCGGCGGCATCAGGGCATGGGTGACGCCGAAGGCCCGCAGGTGCGGGATCAGGCCATCGCCGTACAGGCTGCGACCCGGCGCGGGCAGTACCAGCGCCGCGCCGGAGAGCAGCGCGGAGAAGACTTCCGCGACGCAGACGTCGAACGCGAGCGATGCGAACTGCAGCACGCGACTGTCGGGCGTGATGCGCATCAGGTCGCAATGGCCGCGCGCCATGCCGGTCGCGCTGGCGTGGCCGACCACCGTGCCCTTCGGCAGTCCGGTCGAGCCGGAGGTGTAGATCATGTACGCCGGATCGGAGGCGCGCGCATCGGCATCGGTGTCGGCGTCGACGATCGCGTGGGCAGCATCCGTGGCGGATGGCGCCGGCGATCCGGTCCACGCCTGTTCCAGCGCGAAGACGGGCAACGCGGACAGGCCCGCCAGTGCGTCCGTCAGGGCCGAACGCCCGGTCGCATCCGCCACCAGCAGCGACACCTGCGCATCGTCGAGCTGGTAGGCGAGCCGGTCGGGCGGATAGGCCGGATCCAGCGGGACGTAGGCCGCTCCCGTCTTGAGCACGGCCAGGATCGCGGCGATCGTCGCGATCGTGCGTTCGGCGCAGATCGCGACGCGATGGCCCGGCGCCGCACCGGCGGACCGCAGCGCATGCGCCAGAGCATCGGCCTGCGCGTCCAGCGCCGCGTAGGTCATGTGCGCGTCGCCGCAGAGCAGCGCGATCGCCGCGGGCGTCTGCGCGGCCTGACGCGCGAAGGCGCGGTCCAGGCGCGATTCCGGCGGATACGCGCGCGTCGTGGCGTTCCACGCATGCAGCAGCTGATGCCGTTCGCCGTCGTCGAGGATCGGCAGGGCGTCGATGCGGCAGGCGTCGTCTTCGACCATGGCCTGCAACAGGCGCTGCCAGTGCCCGACGTGGCGCGCGATCGTGCCCGCGTCGAACAGGTCGGTGGCGTAGTGCAGTTCGCCGACGATGCCGCCGTCCTCCTCGCGCAGGTCCAGCGTCAGGTCGAATTCGGTGCTCTCCGCGTCGGCATCGACCGGAGTGGTCTCGATGCCGGCGAGCGCAAGCCGGCCCATGTCCTGGTGCTGCCACGCGAACAGGGTCTGGAAGATCGGCGCATGCGCGGTGCTGCGCGGCGGTTTGACCGCTTCGACCACCTGGTCGAACGGCAATTCCTGGTTCGCCTGCGCTTCCAGCACCCGCTGCCGCGTCTGCTGCAGCAGTTGCGCGACCGTGAGCGCGCCGTCCACGTCGATGCGGAGCGCCAGCGTGTTCACGAAGAAGCCGATCAGCGGCTCGATTTCGGCGCGATCGCGGCCCGCGACCGGGCTGCCCACCACCACGTCGTCCTGTCCCGACAGTCGTCCGAGAATCGCCGCCCAGGCGGCGAGCAGCGTCATGTACAGCGTCGCGTCGTGGCGTCGGCCCAGCGCCTTCAGGCGCGTGGCCAGCCCGGCGTCGAGGCGGAGGCGATGCAGGCGCCCGGCGAAGCTCTGCCGCGAAGGGCGCGGACGATCGCTCGGCAGTTCCAGCAGCACCGGCGCGTCGCGCAGCGTGCGCTGCCAGTAGGCGATCTGCCGCTGCAGGCGGTCGTCCGCCAGCCACTGGCGTTGCCACTGCGCGTAGTCGGCGTACTGCAACGGCAGCGGCGGCAACGGAGCGCCGTCGTGCCCGGTCTCGATGGCATACAGCCGCCCGATCTCGTCGAGCATCACGCCCAGCGACCAGCCATCGGACGCGATGTGGTGCATGAGCAGTTGCCACTCGTGCAGGTCGTCGCGGAGTTGCAGCAGCTGTGCGCGCAGCGGACATTCGGCCTGCAGGTCGAAGGGCCGGGCGAGGAACGCCCCGCGCGCCTGCACGCAGGCATGCTCGACTGCGTCCGCGTCGTCGCCGCGAAGGTCGTCGAATCTCCAGGCCGCGGGCGCGGGCGGGAGGATGTCCAGCATCGGCTGCCCGTCCACGGGCTGGCAGCGCGTGCGCAGGATCTCGTGCCGTGCGACGACACCATCGAGGGCGCGACGCAACGCGTCGCGATCAAGCGGGCCGTGCAGACGGAACACCGCGCCGACATGGTAGGCCGCGCTGGCGCCGTCGATGCGCGTGAGGAACCACAGCCGCTGCTGCGCCGGCGACAGCGGCAGCCAGCCATCGCGCGCGACCTGCGGGATGGCGGGCAGGGCGGCGCGCCCGGCCGCTGCGATGCGTTCGGCCAGGCGTGCAGGCGTTGCCGCCTCGAACACGTCGCGCAAGGGCAGTTCGATGCCGAGCGCCTGGCGCACGCGCGACACCATCCGCATCGCGACCAGCGAATGCCCGCCGAGATCGAAGAAGTTGTCGTGGCGGCCCACGCGCTCCACGCGCAGCAGCGACGACCAGATCGACGCGACGGCCTCTTCCACCGGGCCTTCCGGTGCTTCGTAGGCCCGGCTCGCGTAGGCCGTGTCCTGCGGTGCCGGCAGCGCCTTGCGGTCGACCTTGCCGTTGGGCGTCAGCGGCAGCGACGCCAGCGTCACGAACGCCGACGGCACCATGTATTCCGGGAGCGCCTGCGACAGTGACTGCCGCAGCGACGCGGCATCCGGTGTGTCGTCGCCGCCGACCACGTAGGCCACCAGCCGTTTCTCGCCCGGCACGTCCTCGCGCGCGAGGACTACCGCTTCGCGCACGCCGGGCAACGCCGACAGGCGCGCTTCGATCTCGCCGAGTTCGATGCGGAAGCCGCGGATCTTGACCTGGTGATCGTTGCGGCCGAGGAATTCGACGGTGCCATCGGCGCGCCAGCGGCCGAGGTCGCCGGTGCGGTACATGCGCGCGCCGGGCTCGCCGGCGAACGGGTCGTCGAGGAAACGCTCGGCGGTCAGTTCGGGACGGTCGAGGTAGCCGCGGGCCACGCCGTCGCCGCCGATGTACAGCTCGCCGGCCACGCCCACCGGGACCGGGCGCAGGTCGGCGTCGAGCAGGTACGCCTGCGTGTTGGCGATCGGCCGGCCGATCGGGATCGAGCGCGCACCTTCGGCGACGTCGACGATCTCGTGGGTCAATGCGAAGGTGGTCGTTTCCGTCGGGCCGTAGCCGTTGACCAGGCGTTGCGGCCGATGCGGACCGTGCAACAACTGCGCGACCTTGCGGGCATCCAGCGCGTCGCCGCCGATCAGCAGATGCCGCAGGCGGCCGAGCGTGGGCGCCAGCGCATCGAGGTATTCGTTGAACAGGCCGACCGTCATCCACAGTGCGGTGACGTCGCCGTCGACCAGTGCCTGCGCGAACGCCGCCGGTTCGAGCACGTCGTCCTGGGCGATGACCTCCACGCGTGCGCCATTGAGCAGCGCCGCCCAGATTTCCCAGGTCGAGGCGTCGAACGCCGGGTTGGAACAATGCGCGAGGCAGTCACCGGCGGTGACCGGGGCGTAGGTGTTGTTGACCGCCAGCCGCAGGATGTTCCGGTGTTCGACCATCACGCCCTTCGGCGTGCCGGTGGAGCCGGAGGTGTAGATCACGTAGGCCAGCGTGTGCCCGTCCACGCCCGTGCGGCACGGCGCGTCGTCGCGGCCGGGTGCGAGCGCGGCGTCGATGTCCAGCGTCGCCACGGCATCGCGCAAGGGGGGCAGCGCGTCGCGGGTGGCGGCCGTCGCGAGCAGCGCCGTCGGGCGCGCGTCGTCGAGCAGGGCGGCGATGCGGTCGGGCGGGTAGGTCGGATCGATCGGCACGTAGCCGGCACCGGCCTTGAGGATCGCGAGGAAGCCGATCACCATCTCCACGCTGCGCGGCATGCAGATCGCGACGCGATCGTCCGGCGCCACGCCGGCCGCGACGAGGCGGTGCGCGATGCGGTTGGCGGCGCGATCGAGCTGGTCGTAGCTCAGCGCGCGGCCTGCGCCCGACAGCGCGATCGCGTGCGGATCGCGCGCGACATGCGCTTCGAACACGCCATGCACGGTGCCGTCCCGCGGGAACGGACGCGCGGTGGCGTTCCACTCGCGCAGCACGCGGCGATACTCGTCGGCGGGCAGCGGATCGATCGCCCGCGACGGCATGCGCGGCCGGTGTTCGAGGGCATCGATCAGGCATGCCAGGCCCGTGCGCAGGAACGCCGCGATGCGGTCGGCACCGATCGCGGGCAGGGTCTGGACGATCAGTCCGAACCCGTTGCCGTCGTCCGCGACCGAGATGGACAGCGGGTAGGCGGTACGCTCGCCGTTCTCGATGGGCTCCACGACCAATCCGTCCGGGAACCGCGCGGGATCGGCGTTGTAGAGATAGTTGAACAGCGAAGTGAACAGCGGCTGCGAAGCCGGCACACCGCTGCAGCGCTGCGCGATCGCCAGCGGCGCGTGCTCGTGGCGCAGCAGTTCGCCCAGCGTGGCATGGGTGCGGCGCACCGCTTCGGCGACGTCGGTGTCCAGGTCGATGCGGATCGGCAAGGTGTTGATGAACAGCCCGAAGGCGCGATCCGCGCCGCTGCCGGCGTCCATGCGCCCGAACAGCACCGTGCCGAACACCACGCGCGCCATGCCGGTCGCGCGCGCAAGCAGCATGGCCCAGGCCAGGTGCAGGATCGCCGCCGGACCGACGCCATGCGCACGCGCCTGCTGCCGGATTGCGGCCGACAGCGCGGTCGGCAGGGCTTCGCGGTATTCGACGAAGCCGCGGCCGTCGTGGATCGGTTCGACGTGGCCGAACGGCGCGGTCGGCTGGTCGATCCCCGCCAGCATCGCCGTGAAGAAGGCTTCGTGTCGTTGCGCATCGCCCCGGCGCATGGCGCGCCAGACGTGATCGCGGAAAGGCACCGGCGCCGGCAGCGCGATGCCGCGCTGGATCGACGCGACTTCCTCCAGCATCAGGTCGAGCGTGGCGTGGTCCATCAGCAGGTGATGCGATGCGATCGCCAGCAGCACCCGTCCGGTCTCCGCTTCCTCCGTTGAACACAGGCGGAATAGCGGCGCACGCGCGAGATCGAAGCGGTGCCGTGCCGGATCGAACTTCGCCAGCAGTTGCGCCCTGGCCGAGCCGGCCGCGGGATCGAACGTCGGCGTCTCGTGTTCGAACGCGACCTCGCGCAGCACCACCTGCACCGGTGCGTCCAGGCCTTCCCAGAAGAAGGCGGTGCGCAGGGCATCGTGGCGGGCGACCACCTGGCGGAAGGCGGCGACGAAGCGCTCGATGCCGTCGCGGTCCGGCAGGCTCAGCAGGTCGGTGATGAGATAGATGTCGTCGCGGTCTTCGAGCCGGCTGTGGAAGAGCATGCCTTCCTGCATCGGCGACAGCGGATGGATGTCCTGGATGTTCGCCGCGCCGCCCTGGACGCGCGCCGCGATGCCGTCGATCTGCGCCTGCGTCAGCGCCACCAGCGGCAACATGTCGGGCACGATGCGTTCGGCGCCTGGCGGAATGGCGTTCGCAGGCGCGGGCACGTCGCCGTCGTCCGACGCGGCGTTCGCGAATCCGGCGAGGGTCGGTTGCGCGAACAGCGCATGGATGTCGGCGACGATGCCCTGCTGGCGCAGGCGCTCGATCAGCGTGATCGCGATCAGCGAGTGGCCGCCGAGCTCGAAGAAATGGTCGTGGCGGCCGACGCGATCGAGTCGCAGCAGCTCGCGCCACAGCGCGGCCATCGCGGTCTCGCGTTCGCCCTGCGGCGGTTCGTACGCGCGCTGGACGCAGGCGTCGGCCGTCGGTGCCGGCAACGCGCGGCGATCGAGCTTGCCGTTCGGCGTGAACGGCCACGTCGCCATGTGCACGTACGCGGACGGCACCATGTAGTCGGGCAGATGCGCGGCCAGCGCCTGCCGCAGCGAGTCCGCCGGCACGGCGGCGTCGCTCTGGTAGTAGGCCACCAGGCGCCGGTCGCCCGGCGCGTCCTCGCGCACGAGGACCACGGCATCGCGGACGTGGCCATGCGCGAGCAGTCCTGCCTCGATCTCGCCCAGTTCGATGCGGAAACCGCGGATCTTGACCTGGTGATCGTCGCGGCCGAGGAATTCGAGCGTGCCGTCCGGGCGCCATCGCCCGAGATCGCCGGTGCGGTACATGCGTGCGCCGGCGTCGCCGGCGAACGGGTCCTCGACGAACCGGTCCGCGGTCAGGCCCGGGCGATGGAGGTAGCCGCGCGCGACGCCGATGCCGCCGATGCAGATTTCGCCGCCGACGCCCACCGGCACCGGCTGCCGATGGCGATCGAGCACGTAGACCTGCGTGTTCGCGACCGGCTTGCCGATCGGCAGGTGGCGCGAAGTCGCGACGCAGGGCGCGCCCGCGTCCAGCCGATGGCTGGTGGCCGTGATCGTCGCCTCGGTCGGGCCGTATTCGTTGATCAGCGCGAAGCCGCGCGGTTTGTCGCGCAGGGTTTCGGTCAGGGTCGCTTCGCCGCCGACGACGACGATGCGCAGGGCCGTCATTGCGGCCTGCGCCTCGGTATCGAGCAGCGCCGGCAGGTAGCTCGGCGGCAGGTCGGCCACCGCGACCCCATGCCGCGCGATCCGGCGCGTCGCCTCGGCGGGCGACCACAGCGTTTCGTCGCGCATCACCAGCGCTGCACCTGCGGCCAGCGTCGAGAAGATCTGAATCACCGAGGCATCGAAACTCAGCGACGCGAATTGCAGGCAACGGTCCGCGGGCGTCAGCGCGTAGGCGTCGACGGCCTGCACGATCCGCGCTACCGCCGAGCGATGCTCCAGCAGCACGCCTTTCGGCCGGCCGGTCGAGCCGGAGGTGTAGATCACGTAGGCGAGGTGCCGCGGCGACGGACCGGCGACGTGTGCCGGCGCATGCCCGGGCCACTGCGCCCAGTCTTCGCGGTCGAGGCAGATGATCGGCGCGGCGTGGTCGCCCGATGCATCGGCGTCCGTGGCGAAGATCGCGGCATGCCGCGCGCGCGCGAGGATCGCGACCGGCGCGCAGTCCTCGCGGACCATGCGCGTGCGCTCGACGGGCTGGTTCGGATCCACCGGCACGTAGGCGCCGCCGGCCTTCAGCACGCCGAGCAGCCCGGCCAGCGCCCAGGCGCCGCGCTCCACGCACAGCAGCACGCGGTGCTCGGGGCCGACGCCGGCGGCGAGCAGGCGGTGCGCGATGCGGTTCGCGCGGCGGTCGAGGTCGCCATAGGTCAGGGTTTCGGCATCCTCGATCACCGCGATCGCGTCGGGATCGGCGGCGACCGCGGCCTCGAACAACTGGTGGAGGCCGCGATCCTGCGGATACGGCCGCGCGGTGTCGTTCCACGTCCGCAGCACCTGCGTGCGTTCGGCCTCGCCCATCCATGCCAGCCGCGATGCGGCCAGTGCCGGTGTCGCGATCATGCCGTCGAGCAGGCGCTGCCAGCCGTCGGCGAAGCGCGCCACGGTGTCGCGGTCGAACAGCGCGCCCGGATAGACGATGCGCCCTTCGATCCCGGCCTTGCGCACGTCCAGTTCGAGCGTCAGGTCCACCTGCGGGTCGGTCGCCGGGGAAGCGGCGTCTTCGTCGCGCAGTCGCAGTCGCGTGTGGAACAGCGGCGCATCGGCCTCCTCGCGCATGGCATTCGCCGCGGCGACGAGCAGCGCGTGCGGAAGGCCGGCGTTGGCCTGCGCCGCCGCGTACGTCGTCCGCACGCGGACCAGCAGCGCGTCCGTGGAAGGATCGCCGCCGGTGTCGATGCGCAGGGGCAGCGTCGCGTCGTGTTCCGGCGACGGGTGCGCGGATCGCGTGCCGGCCCCGCGGGCCACGGCGCTGCCGACGAGGAGGTCGTCCTGGTTCGACAGCCGCGACAGCAGCACGGCCCAGGCGGCGAGGAACAGCAGGCGCGGTTCGATGCCGCGCGCACGGGCGAAGGCGTGCACGCGCTTCGCGAGCGGACGCGCGAGGGCGAACTCGACCGCATCGATGGCGCGGTCGACGTCCGCCGACGCACGCGCGCGGTCGAGCGGCAGTTCCAGCGCCACGGGCGCGCCGGCCAGCGCCTCGCGCCAGAACGCGACCTGCGGCGGTGCGTCGGCGTCGCGCGTCGTCGCCGCACCGGCCGTGCCGTGCGCTTCGTCCGTCGCGTCGATGAAGTGTCCGTTCGCCATCCTGCTTCCTTCGTTCCCTGATGCGCCCGCGCCGGGCGCCTGTCCTGTGCCGCGTGTCCGGATGCGCCGGCGGTTGATCGTCGCCCGGGCCGGAGACGCCTGCGCCGCGCGCGGTCAGGCCGCGACGGCGCGATCCCCGAGATGGGCCTGCAGCACTTCGGCGACGTCGCGCAGCAGGTAGCGCTCGCGCTTTTCCGCATCGCCGATCTGGATCCCGAAGCGTTGTTCCAGCTCGTACCAGACTTCGAGCATCTCCTTGGAGTCGATGCCGAGGTCGCCGCCGAGGTAGAAGTCCGGCTCGACCGCATCCACGGTGAACCCGGTCCGCTTGATGTCGTTGATCGCGGAAATCACTGCTTCGTAGACGTCGATTTTGCTTTCCATGTGCCTTCCGTGTTGCCGTGATGGCGTGTGTGTCGTTGGCCTGGCGGCCGGGTCGGGACATGCCGGGTCAGGGCATGTCCGGTCAGAGCATGCCGAGTTCGCGCGCGGTGGACGCGATGAGGTCCACCGCGGTATCGATCTCCTCGCGCGTGTGCGTGGACATCACCGACAGGCGCAGCCGTTCCAGGCCGGGCGGGACCATCGGGTATTCCATGATGTTGACGAACAGGCCGCGTCGGTACAATTCGCGATTGAGCCTGCGCACCGCGCCGTCCTCGCCGAAGAACACCGGGATGATCCCCGCCGCGCCGCGGACGATGCGCAGGCCTTCGCCTTCCAGCCGGTCCTGCATGTAGCGCACGTTGGCCTGCAGGTTGGCCACGCGCTGCGGCTCGCGTTCCATCACGTCCAGCGCCGCGGAGATGGCGGCGATGGTCGGTTGGGCCAGGCCGGAGGTGAAGACGTAGGGATAGGAGAAATTGCGCAGCAGGAAGATGTGCTCCTTGCTTCCCGACACGAACGCGCCCTGCGCGCCGATCGCCTTGCTGCACGTGGACATCCGCAGATCGACCTGGCCGAGCAGGTCGAGGTGTTCCAGCGTGCCGCGACCGGTCCTGCCGACCGTGCCGATGCCATGCGCGTCGTCGAGGATGATGATGACGTCGTGGCGCCGGCAGATCTCGATGTACTTGGCCAGGTCGATGATCTGGCCGTCGACCGAGCGCACGCCTTCGACGGTGGAGAAGATCTGCGCGCCGGGCTTGGCGCGGGCCTTCACGCGCTCGAGGATCCGCTCCAGGCTGCCGAGTTCGTCCGGATCGAAGGTGTAGAACGGCACGCCGGCCATCTTGATGGCGTTGATCACGCTGGCGTGGCTGTTCTTGTCGTAGACGATGATGTCGTTGCGGTTCATCAGCCCGGTGACCCAGCACAGGTTGGCCATGTAGCCGCCCGGCAGGAGCACCGCGTCCTCGTGTTCGGCCAGCTTCGCCAGGCGCAGTTCGAGGTCGCGATGCTGCTTGGTGTAGCCGGAGAACGCGGGGGAGCCGCCGCTGCCGGTGCCGTACAGGTTCACCGCCTCGATGACCTTCTGCTTGACGTAGGGATCGTTCGACAGGCCGAGGTAGCTGTTCGAACCGAACACCAGCACTTCGTTGAAGTCGTCGGTGTGCAGGTCCTTGTACTTCATGCGCCTGTCGACCGGGCCGAAGCCCTGCCGCCCGACCATGCAGCCGGCTTCCTGCTCCTTGACGTAGGTGGCGTATTGCTGCGCGAGCCTGTCCTTGAAGGGCAGGCGCTCGAGTTCGATCAGTGCTCTCGAATCCATGGGTTCCGCTTCCTTGAGGTTCTGCTGCCGCTTCCCTGTCCCGCGCAAGCTGCGGCGCGCCTGCGCTTCGATCCCCTTCCTGTCGCTGCCTTCCCGTTCCTGGTCAGGTGATGAAGCGGTTGTCGCGATACCACTGCGCGCAATCGCGGACCATCGCCTCGGGTGGTGCCGACCGATAGCCCAGTTCGCGCTCGGCCTTCGCCGAATCGTAGAAATACGTGCCGCCCAGCACCCGCATCCGGTAGGCATCGATCGCCGGTTTCCCCGGGATCACCGGCGCGAGCTTTTCGCGGGTCCAGGCCTTGAGGTACAGCCAGCGGTAGTTGGCGTCCGGGATCCGGAACGACTTGCCGAGCACGTCGGCCACGACCGTCATGAACTGCGAATAGCGCAGGTTGTGCCCCGCGAGCAGGTAGCGTTCGCCGGAGCGTCCCCGGGTGAGCGCATCGACATGCGCGCGCCCGACATCCGCGGCGGCGCAGAAACTGGCGCCACCCGGCGGGTTGAAGGGAATCTGGTCGTAGTGCGCCGCGAGCAGCAGTTGGCCCCAGTGCAGCGTGTAGTCGTAGGCGCCGACCACTTCCGCCGGGTTGAGGATGATCGTTTCGAGGCCGCGGTCCGCCGCGGCCAGCACGATCTCCTCGCCCCTGCGCTTGGTCTGCGCATACGGGCTCCGCGCGCGAAAGCCGGTCAGCGGCGTGCGTTCGTCGGCGACCGCGGTTCCGCCTTCGCTGGCGCCGATGGTGGAGGTGGTGCTGGTAAACACCAGGCGGCGCACCGAGACCTGCAGCGCCGCCTCGGCCACGTTGCGGGTGCCGTGCACGTTCACCGCTTCCAGCGCCGGCAGGTCGCGCCAGTTGCAACTGGTGTTGCCGGCGGCATGGATCACTGCCTCGGCGCCGCGCATGTGCTGCGCCAGTGCGTCGACGTCGTCCAGCCCGCCGCGCACGATCTCGACGCCCAGCGGTTCCAGGTACGCGGTGTTGGAGCCCGGCCTGACCAGCGCGCGGACCTCGTGCCCGGCCGAGACCAGCGCCGAGACCACGTTGAGGCCGACGAATCCGTTGCCGCCGGTGATGAACACGTTCATGCGGACATCCCTTCCTTCATTCCAGCATCGCTTCCATGGTCTTCCACAGGCGCTCGCGGCCCTCGTCGCGGGTGCGCATCGCCAGCGCCGACGGCATCCTGTCGGGATTGTCAGCGATGCCTTCCAGCAGCACCGTGATCTGCTGCAGCAGCACGCCCGCGCTGATGTACTCGGGCGTGGCGGCGCGATAGATCAGGCTCAGTTCCAGCGCGTCGTCCTCCGCCATCGCCACCAGCTCGATCCGCGGTTCGCCGGTGTCGCCCATCGACGATGCGCCGCCGTCGAAGGCGACCACGCTGTCGAACAGCGACGTGCGGCCCACCCATTCGCCGATCGTCGCGAGCGACGATTGCGCACCGCGGTGGCCGCCGAGCAAGGTGGCCTGCAGCTCCGTCAGCCAGGCCAGGATCTTCTGCCGGCCCACCGTCCTCACGCGCACGGGCAGCAGCCGGGCCTCGCCGTCGACCCCCGTGCCGAGCACGCCGAACTGCGAATACTTCGCCTTGGTGTAGCGGTTCACCAGCACCGCCCAGGCCGCGGCCACCATCGTCTCCACGGCGATGCCGTGGCGGGCGCCGAAGGCCTGCAGCGTGCGCACCAGTTCGGTGTCGATGACCTCGGACACCGTGTAGAGCTCGCCCGGTGCATCGTGTTCGAGCGTGCGGCCTTCGCTGCCGGCGGTGAGCGAATGGCCGACCTCGACCGCCGTCTCCGCCGCATCGCCGAGATGCTCGGTCCAGTAGCGACGCGCGCCGTCGTCGTCCACGTCCACGTCCGCGTCGTCGCTGGCCGTTGCCAGCGACGCCAGGCGGCACCAGCCGGACGCGATCACGCCCGCGTCGTCGTCGGCGTCCGGCGCGATGGCCATGCCGTCGATGGCGGTAGCCTCGCTTTCCACCTCGATGGGCATCGTCGCGCCCGGAAGCGCGACCATCTGGTGGCGCAGGTCGCAGCGCACCCACTCGAAGGGGACGCCGGGGAAGGAACAGCGACGACGTGCCTGTCCGCGATGCAGCGCGGCCCAGTCCACCGCGACGCCGCGGACCCACAGGTCGGCCAGGCCGTTCCACTGGCGGGTGCCGATCAGCGTCTCGACGAAATGCGCGCCCGCATCGCCGGACAGCAGGCGATGCGTATCGGCGGCCGACGGCGATTCTGTGTCGCCGCGATACACGCCGTCGCGCGGCCGGGGCGCACCGTCCGCGCTCTCGATCAGGCCCGCGATCAGGGCCTCCGCATCGCGCGCGACCACCGCGAGACGGTGCCGGAAGCCGATCCGCCCGACCTGCGAGGCGTAGGCCAGATCGGCGAGGGCCGCTGGCGACAGATCGTCGCCGGTGCGCGCGCGGACGGCATCGGCCACCGCCAGCGCATAGCGGCGCAGGCCGTCCTCGCTGCGGGCCGAGAGCACGAACAGCACCGGCTCGCCGGCTGCGGCCGCGTCATTGCGCGCGGTGTCGATCGATTCGACGACCACGAACGCGTTCGAGCCGCCCATGCCGAAGGAATTGATGCCGGCGACGCGGGTGCCGCGGGCATTCCTCGGCCACGGCGCGACCGCGGTCGGGAACCGGAACGGCGAGCGTGCGTGATCGAAGCTGCTGTTGATGCGGTCGAGCTTGGCGCACGGGGCCACTTCGCCGTGGCGCATGCTCAGCAGCACCTTGATCAGCGAACCGAGGCCCGACGCCGCCTCCATGTGGCCGATGTTGGCCTTGCTGCCGATCGCGCAATGGCCCACCGCATCGGTGCCGCGACGCAGCGCGTTGGCCAGCGCCTTCAGCTCGATGGGATCGCCCAGCTCCGTGCCGGTGCCGTGGGTTTCGAGATAGGTCAACTCCTCGGCCTGGATGCCGGCCTCGCGGATGCATTCGGCGGCCGTGTCCTCCATCACCCGCAGGTTGGGCATGAACTGCCCGGCGCCGGTGCCGGAGTGGCCGATGCGCGAGCCCCGGATCACGCCGTAGACATGGTCGCCGTCGGCCAGCGCGCGCCGCAGCGGCTTGAGCAGCACCGCCGCCGCGCCCTCGCTCGGCACGAGGCCGTTCGCGCGTTCGTCGAAGGTGCGCTCCTGCCCGTCCGGCGACAGCACGTTCATCTCGTGCAGCAACTGGTACTTGCTCTTGTGCAGGCTGAGGTTGATGCCGCCGACCAGCGCGACCTCGCAATCGCCCGCGAGGATGGACCGTCGCGCGAGGTGCAGCGCGGTCAACGACGCCGAGCAGGCGGTGGAGACGGTGACGCTCGGGCCGCAGAAGTCCATCAGGAACGACAGCCGGTTGGACAGTTCGCTGCTGACCGAGCCCGGGCCGAGGAAGTCGGCCGAGCGCATCTGCAGTTCGGCCGCGATGCGGGTGAAGTCGTCGTTCATCGTGCCCACGAAGACGCCGACGCGGGAGGCCGCCAGCGCCTGCGGCGTGTAGGCGGCGTCTTCCACCGCGCGCCACGCCGTGCGCAGCAGCACGCGCAACTGCGGGTCGGCCTTGTCGGCCTCGGCCTGCGACATCCGGAACAGCGCCG
The DNA here is from genome assembly GCF_056313745.1 of Lysobacter sp. DMC97. NCBI lineage: Bacteria > Pseudomonadati > Pseudomonadota > Gammaproteobacteria > Lysobacterales > Lysobacteraceae > Lysobacter > Lysobacter sp. DMC97. The sequence continues at coordinate 111,380 of NZ_JBQUZR010000006.1, forward strand.
GGTCGAACAGGTCGACGTCGGCGATGAAGCCGCCCTTGTCGGAGATCGGCTTGCCCGAGCGCGAACGCTGCCGGCCCAGAGCCGAGGCGAAGCCGCGGTCGTCGGGAATGCGGATCAGGCAATCGCGCCCTTCGCGCAGGTGCTGCCAGAAACGCGACAGCTCCGGGGCATCGGGGAATTCGCCGGCGATGCCGACGATGGCGATGCCTTCGTCCGGCGCCGTGGCACCCGGCGGCATCGCGGACCGCGCGAACGCCCGGACCGAAGGCGGACGCCTCGTCGCGGCGGCAGCGGGCCGCGCCTGCGCAGGCGCGGCCGCGATGGCCGGCTCGTGTCGCATGGAGGCCGTCGACGCCGCGGGCGCGGAGGCCACGGGGGCGCCCAGCAGTTCGGCCAGGCGCGGGCCGTGGTGCGCGGCCAGATGCCGTGCCATGGCGCCGGCGCTGTCGTATTCGAACAGCGCGGTCTTCGGCAGCTCCGCGATGTCCGCCCGCAGCGCGGCGTGCAGTTCGAGCATCAGCACCGAATCCATGCCGCATTGCTCGAAGGTGGCGCGGGCGTCGATCGCGTCGGCCGTCGTCCGGGTCACGATGGCGATGCGCTGCTTCACGTAGCGTTCGGCGCGCGCGACCAGATCGTTTGCGACCAGGTCGTCCGCGACGGGCGCCGCCGCGGTCGCGGCCGTCGCCGTCGCGACGATGGGTGTCGACGACGTTTCCGTGCGTCGCGCGGGAGCCGTCGCGGTCTCCGCGTGCGTTGCAGGCAGGCGCAGCGTGCGCGCGATGCGATCCGGATCGCCGACGGACACCAATACGTTGCTGCGGTCGCCGCGCAGGATCCGGCCGAAGGCGTCGAGTCCTTCGCGTTCGGTCAGGGCCTGCATGCCGGAGAAGCCGAAGACGGACGCGTCCGCGCCGGTGATGTCCATGCCGCCGGTGGCCCACAGCGGCCAATCGATCGAGAACGTCATGCCGCTGCGCAGCCCTTGCGCGCGCAGGTGCTCGCGCCAGGGCGCGAAGCCGTCCATGAAGCGGTTGCCGGCCGCGTACGCGCAGGACCCCAGGTCGCCGATGACCGCGGAGACCGAGGAGAACAGGGCAAAGAAGTCCAGCCGCATGTGCGCGGTCGCCTGGTCGAGCGCGATCAGGCCCTCGACCTTCGGGGCGAGGATCGCGTCGAAGGCGGCGTCGTCGAGTTCGAGCACCGAACGGTCGCTCGCGATGCCGGCGCAATGGACCACGCCGTGCAGTGCGCCGAAGCGGCGTTCCGCGTAGGCCGCCAGCGCGTCGATCGATGTGCGGTCGGCGCTGTCGGCGCTGCGGTATTCGACGTCGGCGCCGGAGGCGCGCATCGCCGCCATCGCCTGCGCCAGTTCCGGCGAGGGCTGCGTCGAGCGCCCGCTGAGCAGCAGGCGCGCCTGGCAGTGCTCGGCCATCCAGCGTGCGACGACCAGGCCCAGCTTGCCGCCGCCGCCGGTGATCAGGTAGGCGCCCCGTTCCCGCAGCGGCAGCCGGTCCCCGGCGTCATCGACGCGGTCTGCATCCGCCGCGGCAGGCGCGCCGGCGCCGGTCGCGTCGAGTGCATGCAGGCTGCGGCGATGGCGCCGGCCGTCGTGCCACGCGATCTCGTTGGCGCCGAAGCCGCTTTCCGCGGCCAGTTCGGCCATGGCCGCCTCGGCGGCGCGGACGTGATCGCCGGGATCGCAGCGGAACGTGGACAGTTCGAAGCGGTGGTTGACGGTGAGCAGCGAACGCGCGAAGCCGGACACCGCGTCATGCTGCGGTTGCGGCACGCCGGCATCGGCGTACACGTACAGCATGCGGACGGCCGCGCCGGGATTCGCCGCTTCGGACGCGATGAACAACCGGCGGACGGCGCGCATGCCGCGGTGCAGCGCCACCGGCGACACGCGATCGGCGGCCAGCGCCGGCGGCACGATCCCGCCCTGCCACAGCACGATGCGATCGGGTCGCAATCCGCGTTCCCGCAGCGAAGCGAACAGCCGTTCGGCGCCGTCGGCGTGGTCGGGGTCGAAGCGGCCGTGGTCCGCGGCCGCATCGCGATCGCGATTGCCATCGAGATCGCCGCAGGCCAGGGTCACCCGGATCACCTGCCAGCCTGGTGGTGCGCAGCGTGCGATCGCGTCCATGGCGTGATCGTCATCCGCGATGGCGAGCAACGTGCGGGGCGCGCGATCCGGCGTGCCGTGCGCGAGCGGCTGCTCCGTCCACGCAGGGGCGAAGTATTGCAGCGTGCGGTGCGCGCCGGGTCGCGTCATCGCGCGACCGGCGATGCCGTCCAGCCTCAGCAGCACGCGGCCGTCGGTGTCGGTGACGACCAGGTCGCACTTGAACAATGCGGACTGCGGATCCGGCACGGCCGATCCGGCATGCGTTTCCGCGCCGGCATCCCGGCAGGCCACGGCGTGCACGAAGCAGGTTTCCGGCAACGGGTGGACATAGTCCATCGAGGCCAGGGCGAAGGGCACGATCGGCGTGGTGAGCTCCTCGCCCGGGACGCCGAGCACCGCGAGCCCGGAGCGCAGCACGGCATCGAGCAGGGCCGGATGCAGGGCGTACGCGTCCAGTCCTGCCCGGAGGTGGCCGGGCAGTTGGAGCCGGCTCAGCACGCCGTCGCCCGTGCGGTAGCGCGCCTGCGTCACCTGGAACGACGGCCCGAACCGGAACCCCATGCGCCGCAGGCCGGCGTAGATCGCGGTCGTGTCCGTCGAGAGCGGCTCGGCGGAGGCCAGCAGGCCGGCGAGATCGATGTGCTGCGCTTCGGTGGGCGCATCCGCTTCGCACAGTGCGAGCTCGCCTTCGACGCAGACGACCCCGTCGGAGTCGCGCACCATGTCGAAGCGCAAGGCGTCCTCGTCGTTGCGCAGGCGGACGGTGAGGCCGTCCTCGCGTTCGTCGATCTCGAACGGTTGCAGCCACATCAGCCGGCGGATGCCGGCCACCCGCAGTCCGGCGGCTGCGCAGGCCAGGTCGCCAGCGACGCGCGCCATCTCCAGATAGGCGGCGCCGGGCAGGATCCGGCGCGGACGCCCGGTGTCGATCACGTGGTCGCGCAGGTAGAACTCGTGACCGTCGAAGCGCTTGTGGTACGCCTGCACGGAGAGATCCGAGACATTGCGATCGAGCAGCGGATGCAGCGCGTCCACGGCAGCGGCACCGGCCGCGGGTTTCTCGTCCACCCAGTAGCGCTGGGTCACGAAGGGCATGGTCGGGAACGGCACCCGCCGCGGCGGCCGCGCACGGCCGGACGCGGCGTGCAGGGCCTCGGCGTAGCGCGCCCAGTCGATGTCGAGCAGCGACACCCAGGCGCGCGCGAGCTGGGCGAGGCGCCCCCCGGCGATGAGCTTGCGGATCAGGCCGTCCTTCTCGGCTTCGTCGACGATGGCCTCGAGCTTCTCGCCCGACTTGCGCGACGCGCCGCGCACGACGCGCTCACCGGTTGCTTCGCCGCGGCGATGGCCGCGCAGCGCGGCCAGCAGTTCGCCGACATCGGAGGCGACCACCGCGAGGCGTTCGTCCATCGCTTCGCGACCGACCTGCGACGCGTACGCCAGCGAGGCGAGGTCCAGGCCGGTGTCGGGATGCCCGCCGCCTTCGAGGAAGGCGATGACGCGGTCGACGTAGCGCGCGAGTCGTTCTTCGCTGTCGGCCGACAGCAGGAACAGCGACGGACCGGCATCGGCGATCGGCGCCGGTGCGGGATGGTCCTCGACCAGGCAGTGCGCGTTCGAGCCACCGGCACCGAACGAGCTGATCCCGGCGCGACGACGGCCGCCCGTGGCGGGCCATGGTTCGGCCTGCTGCGGCACGCGGAAAGGCGTGCGTTCGAAGTCGATGGCCGGATTGAGCGTGGCCGAGTGCAGCGAGGGCGCGATCGTGCCGTGGCGGAACTGCAGCAGGATCCGGGTCAGGCCGGCGATGCCCGCCGCCGATTCGAGATGGCCGATGCCGGATTTGACCGAACCGATCCGGCAGGACTGCGGCGCCGGCGGTGTGTGCGATCCGGCGGAGGCCGCCTGCGAGAAGGCGCGCGCGAGCCCGGCGATCTCGATGGGATCGCCCAGCGACGTGCCGGTACCGTGCGCTTCCAGGTAACCGATGCTGCCGGGATCCCAGCCGGCGCGTTCCAGCGCCTTGCCGATGACCTCGGTCTGCGCGCCCTGGCTGGGCACGGTGAAGCCGTTGGTCTTGCCGCCGTGGTTGAGCGCGGTGCCGCGGATCACGCCGTAGACGTGGTCGCCGTCTTCGAGCGCGCGCTCCAGCGGCTTCAGCAGGACGGCCCCGACGCCTTCGCCCGGCACGTAGCCGTCGCCGCCGGTGCCGAAGGCGCGGCAGCGGCCGTCGGTGGACAGGAACTGTCCGGCGGAGAGCTGCAGGTACTTGTTCGAGTGCGCCATCACGTTGACGCCGCCGGCGATGGCCAGCGCGCAGTCGCCGTTCTCGATGGCGCGGCACGCCAGGTGGATCGCCGTCAGCGAAGACGAGCACATGGTGTCGAGCACCATGCTGGGGCCGCTGAAATTCATGAAGTACGACACGCGGTTGGCGATCGACGCCAGCGGCGTGCTCGGTCGGCCGGACTGCAGCTGCGCGTCGCTGACCTCGAACTGGGCGTAGTACTGCCACGCCACGCCCACGAACACGCCGACCGGGTGGCCCTTGAGCGACTGCCGGGTGTAGCAGGCGTCCTCGACGCACTCCCAGGCGGTCTGCAGGAACAGGCGCTCCTGCGGGTCCATCAGCACCGCTTCCCGCGCGGAGATGTTGAAGAAGCGCGCATCGAACCGGTCGATGTCGTCCATGAACCCGCCCCATTTGCCGTAGGCGGTGCCCTTGTGGTTCCGGTCGGGATGGAAGATGCGCGTGTGGTCCCAGCGCGAAGCGGGAATCTCGCCGATGCAGTCGCGCCCGTTTTCCAGGTTGCGCCAGAACGCCGGGAGGTCCTCGGCGTGCGGATAGTGCCCGGCGAGGCCGATGATCGCGATGGCCTGCCCGTCGCGGTCGCCACGACGGTGGCCGAACCGGCCGAAGCGCCGGTCCGTGCGCGCGGACGGCGACGCGCGCGGAGGCGTGGGCGGCCATGCCACGGGGGCGTCGACGGCAGGCACCGCCGGTTCGGGCACGGGGCGCGCCGGCGTGACGGTGATGCCCGCGGCGGACGGGGCCATTGCCGCGACCACCGGCGCCGCGACCACCGGCGCCGCGGCGACCTTCGAGGCGGCGACCGCACGCGCCGCATCGGGCGCGGTCTCGGCCAGATGGCGGGCGAGACCGTCGAGCTCCTGGTACTCGAAGAACAGCGTCTTCGACACCGGTCCGAACGCCTGTTCGATGCGGCCGGTGAGCTTGACGATCATCATCGAATCGATGCCGTAGTTCTCCATCGGCGCCTGCGGATCGATCTCCGACAACGGCAGGCCGGTGGTTTCCGCGACGATGCCCTTGAGGAAATCGTTCACGCCGGCATGGACATCGTCGGTGCCGACCGCGGCGGCCTCTGCCGCGGGCGCGGGCGCGGGCGAAGGCGCAGGGGCGGCTGCAATCGCGACCGCAGGCGCCGTCGCCACGGCGCGCAGCGCATCGGCATGCTGCTCGGCGAGATAGCCGGCGACGCCGGCCAGTTCCCGGTATTCGAAGAACAGCGTCTTCGGCACGGCGCCGAAACGCGCGTCGAGATCGCGATTCAGGGTCGCGATCATCAACGAATCGATGCCGTAGTTCTCCAGCGGCGCCCGCGGATCGATCTCGGATGCAGGCAAACGGGTGACGTCCGCCAGCAATTGCGTCAGCAGTGCGATGGCCCGATCGACGGGCAGGTCGCTTCCGTGCACGGCGGGTGCCGCGATGGATGCCGGGACCGCGGCCATCGGCACGGCCGCCGCGGGCGTCCTCGACGCAGGCAACGGCGGGCGGGCGCCGGCCTGCGCGCGGCCCAGCGCCAGCGTCAACTGCGGCGCAGCCTGTCCGATCAGGTGCACCAGGCGGATGCAGACGCGGCCGTCGTCGTCGCACAGCGCCACGTCGAACGCCTGCTGCCCCGGTCCGACCGCCACGCCCGGCGCGCGACGCGCGTAGGCATGGGCGCGGTCGCCGAGCCGGCCGTGGATCTCGACGCGCCCGAGTTTCACCGGCACGTGCACCACCTTTTCGGCGGACAGCAGCCCGCCGATGCCGAGACAGGCGCGGGTCGAGCCGTCGAGCAGGGCGGGGTGCAGCACGAAATCGCCGTGGTCCACGCCGGGGATCGGCGGCAGGCGCAGACAGCCCAGCGCCTCGTCGGCGTTGCAGTACAGCGCGTCGTAGACCTGGAAGCTGCTGCCGAACGTGAAGCCCATCGCGGCGAACACCGCATCGACCTGCGCGCGCTCGAAGCGTTCGCAGCGCTGCATGATCGCCTGCAGGTCGTGGCGTTCCGGCGCGCCTGCCGCATCGGCCGGCCCGGGCCCGGCAGCCTCGTCGAGCACCACGCTGCCGTGCGCGTAGGGCGCGCGCGCGGGATCGTCCGCGGCGTGCAGCTCGAACGCGACCGCATCGCGTTCGGGCGCCAGCACGATCCGCATCCGCAGCGGATCGGCATCGAGGACGACCGGCCTGATCCACTGCACGTCGCACAGCGCCTTCACGCGCAGGCCGGGTGCGGCCAGGCGCGCGGCCTGCAAGGCCGTTTCGAGGTACACCACGCCGGGCAGCACGCGGTTGTCGCCCAGGCGGTGGTCGCGCAGGAAGAACTCGTCGGGCCGGAACACCTTCGAATAGGCCTGTTCGTCCAGGGTCGACACGTTGGCGTCGACCAGCGGATGCAGCACGCCGGAGGCTTCCAGCGGCGGCGCCGTGTCCACCCAGTAACGCTGCCGCTGGAACGGATAGCCGGGCAGCGGGACGCGGCGCCGGGTGCCCTGCGCATGCAGCCGCGACCAGTCGATCGCGGCGCCCACGGTCCATGCCGACGCCAGCGACGCGAGGTCGCCGGTGTCCAGCCACTGCGGCACCTGCGGCAAGGCGGCGCTCAGGCGCGCCGCCACCGCGGCGTCGCGGCGACCATCGTCGCGATGCCCGGACCATGCCCGGGCCGGCAGCTCGCCGCGGTCGGCGAACGCATGCAGCGCGTGCAGCAGGGCCTCGCGGGTGTCGGCCACGATCGCCACGCGGAACTCGTGCGCGACGCGGCCCACCTGCAGCGTGTAGGCGACATCGCGCATGCCCAGGCCCGGTTCGGCCTCCAGGCGCTGCGCCAGTCGCGCCGCCATCGTCCGCAGCACGGGTTCCCGGCGCGCGGACAGCACGAACAGCGCCGGTGCATCGGCCAGCGCATCGGCGCGGACGTCGTCGACGTACTCCTCGACGATGACGTGGCCGTTGGCGCCGCCGGCGCCGAACGAACTCAGGCCCGCCAGCCGCGGCAATTCGGTGACGACACCGTCGCGCACGACCGTCGGCCGGTGCCAGGGCTGCAGGCTGCGCTGCACGCGGAACGGGCTGCGTGCGAAATCGATGTAGGGGTTGAGGGTGTCCGCATGGATCGACGGCGCCAACTGGCGGTGCCGCATCTGCAGCAGCACCTTGGTCAGCCCGGCGATGCCGGCCGCGCCTTCGAGATGGCCGATGTTGGACTTCGCCGAACCGATCGCGCAGTACTGGACTTCGTTCTGTTCGTAGGCCTTGGTCAGCCCGGCGATCTCGATCGGATCGCCCAGGCTGGTGCCGGTGCCGTGTGCCTCAACGTAGCTGACGTGCCGGGGATCGACGGCGGACACGTCCAGCGCTTCGCGGATCAGCGCCGCCTGCCGGTTCGGATTGGGGACGGTGAACCCGGAGGCCTTGCCGCCGTGGTTGATCGCCGTGCCGCGGATGAGGCCGTAGATGTGGTCGCCGTCGCGCAGGGCCTTCGACAGCGGCTTGAGGATGGCCGCGCCCACGCCTTCGCCCGGCACGTAGCCGCTGCCGTCGGCGCCGAACGCGCGACAGCGCCCATCGACCGCCAGCATGTGCATGTCGGCCAGCAGGTTGTACTTGTTGGGATGCAGCGAAAGATTGACCGCGCCGGCGACCGCCGCCTCGATGTCGCCGCAGCGCAGCGCCTGGCAGGCGAGGTGGATCGCGGTGAGGGACGACGAACAGGCGGTGTCGACCGCCATGCTGGGGCCGGAGAAATTGAACTGGTACGACACCCGGTTGGCGACCGCCCAGTAGCCGGCATGCGGCGTCACCCATGCATCGCGCGCGCGGTCCACGCCGTGCAGCTGGTAGTCGCCCCACATCACGCCGACGTACACGCCGACCGGGTTCTCGCGATAGGCATAGCCGGCGGCGAGCGTGGGCGGCGTGTAGCCGGCATCCTCGATCGCGTGGGCGACGATCTCCAGGAACAGGCGCTCGTTCGGATCGAGATCCTGCGCTTCCTTCGGCGAGATGTTGAAGAACACCGCGTCGAAGCGATCGACGTCGCGCAGGAAGCCGCCCCACTTCGCGTAGGCATGCGCACGCGCGGGTTCGCCGGGCCGGAAACGGAACTGCGCGGCGAGGTCCGGACGGTCCTCGGGGATTTCCTCGATGCAGTCGCGCCCCTGGCTGAGGTTCTGCCAGAACGCGTCCAGCGTGTCCGCCTGCGGATAGCGCCCGGCGAGACCGATGACCGCGATCGGCTCGTCGTTCACGCCACGGCCGCCATGCCGCGCGGGACCGGTCGCGGCCGCCGCGGCCGGCGCGCGCAACGGCGACGATGCCGGCGGCATGATCGCCGACGGCCCGGCCGCGATCGCGGCCCGCGCCGGGCGCAGCAGGGTGGCGTAGGTGGTGCGTCCGTGCTGTTCGTGGAAGTAGCCGGACAGTTCGTTCAGCGTCGGATATTCGAAGAACAGCGTCTTCGGCAGGGTGCCGAAGAGTGTTTCCAGCGCGGCGATCAACTCGATCATCACCACCGAATCGACGCCGTAGTCCTTGAACGACTTGTCCGGTTCGAACTCCGCGGACATGTTCAGTTCGTCGGCGATGAACTTCGCGAGGTGCGCATGGACCGCGTCGAGATCGACCGGCGTCTCCGCGACCGGATCGGCCACGGGTGCCGCGGCGGGTGCGGGGCCGGGCGTCGCGACCGGCGCGGCCGCGGGCAGGGTCACGCCCATCGATTCGCGGACGCGCGCGGCATCGCCGGGCATCACGATCAACTGCGAACCGGCCCGGCCCAGCGCGAATTCCAGCGCATCGATGCCGGCCGCGTCTTCCAGCGGCACGATGCCGAAGCTGCGGCGCACCGCGGCGATCTCGGCCTCGCCCATGCGCATGCCGCCGTTGCGCCAGAACGGCCAGTTGATCGCGACCGAGCGCCCGCGGCATTCGCCGTTCGCGCGCAGCGCCTCGCGCCAGTGCGCATAGGCATCCTCGAAGGCGTTGCCGTAGGCGTAGTCGGCCTGGCCGACATTGCCCATCACGCCCGCGATGGACGAGAACAGGGCGAAGAAATCCAGCGGCTCGTCGCGCGTTTCCAGGTCGAGGTTGACCGTGCCGAGGGTCTTCGGCGCGATCACGCGCGCGAATTCCTCCGGCGTCTTCCGCAGGATGAAATTGTCCTGGATCATCCCGGCCGAATGCAGGACGCCGTTCAGGCGACGGCCCTGCGCACGGATGGCAGCGATCGCATCGCGCACGCTGCCGCGATCGGACGGATCGCAGGCCACGTACGACACCTGGCCACCGCGGGCGCACAGCGCCGCCATCGTCTCGCGCTGCTCTTCGCTCGCGGGCGCCCGTCCGGTCAGGTAGACGTGCGCGCGATGGTGCGTGCACAGGTGCTGCGCGACGACACGGCCGATGCCGCCGAGTCCGCCGGTGATCAGGTACGTGCCGCCTTCGCGGAAACCGCAGCTGCCGACCGCCGCGGCCGCGGTCGGCGCGACGGGCGTGAAGCCGAAGGCTTCGCGTGCGCCATCGACACGGTGGCGGATGCAGGACGCCTCGCGTGTGTCGGCCAGCTCGTCGGCGACGATCTCCGCCAGCCGCGGGTCGAGCGCGGCATCCCATGTACCGAGGACGACCCGTCCGGAGTACGAGGGTTTCTCGATCCGCAGCGTCTTGAAGAAGCCGTCGAGCGCGGCGTATTCCACCGCGCTTTCGCCGGGCGGGGCCAACTGCACGAACCGCGCCGATCGGGTGCCGCGCATCATCGCCTTGACCAGCGCGAAGAGATGCCGGGCGGAGAACGAGACCCGCGCGGCCACGTCGTCCGCGGGCACGCGCGGCGGTGCCAGCACGATCCGGTCGAGCGGGACGCCATTCGCCGCGAGCGCGGCAACCGCGTCCGCGTAGCGCTCCGGCGCGTCCGGATGCACGAGGCGGGCCTCGCTTCCGTCGCCGGCCGCGAAGCCGGCGTCGACGGCGACTTCGATCCGTTCGAACCGCGTCCCCGCGAAGCGCGGCGATGCGCGCAGTCGCGGTTCCAGCCGATCCAGCCCTTCGGCGTCCCCGATCAGCACCACCTGCGCGGGAATGCCTGCGGCTGCGATCACCGCTTCGGTCCGCCAGTGCGGCGCATACAGGCTGTCGACCAGCGACGCGGGCGTCTCGATCGTCTTCGTCGCCCCGGTGCGGGCGCCGTCGAGCGCGGGATCGTCGAGTCGCGTCTCGGGCAGCCAGAATCGATGCCGCGCGAACGGGTAGGTCGGCAGCGGCGGACGACGCGCGGGCGCATCGTCGAACAGCCGACTCCACGGCGCGTCGCCGACGGCGAGACCGGCACCGAGGTACAGCGTTTCCAGACGGTGCAGCCGCTGCAGGGCCTGCGCCTTGTTGCGTTTGCGGGCATCGGTGAGCAGGGCCTCGGCTTCGGCCCGCATCGCCGCCTGTGCCTCGGCGTCCGCGGCCGGTGCGTGGTTCGATGCGTCCGTGCGCAAGGCATCGCGCAGGGCGTCGAGGCTGTCGACGACGCAGGCGAAGCGGAACGGCATGTGGTCGCGACCGAGCAGCAGTGCACGCGAGATCTCGCGCAACGTGTGCTCGCCGGCGTCGTCGTCCAGCCACCTCGCCAGATCCTCGCGCCGGCGCTGCAGGGCGTCGGCGGTCCTGGCCGACAGCACGACCAGGCAGGGCTCCGCTTTTGCGGGCGACCGCCTCGATCCCTTGCGCTGCGCGATCGCGGGCGGTTCTTCCAGGATCAGGTGCGCGTTGGTGCCACCGAAGCCGAAGGCACTGATGCCCGCGCGCAGCGGCATGCCATCGCGCGCGGGTTGCCACGGCACCGTCTGCGCGAGGATACGGAACGGCGTGCCGTCGATGCTGACCCGCGGATTGAGCGTCCTGAAATCGTGGAAGCCCGGCAGGCGCCGGTGCCGGAACGCCAGCAGGACCTTGGCCACGCCCGCCATCCCGGCCGCGGCTTCCAGGTGGCCGAGGTTGGTCTTGGCCGAACTCAGGCCGCAGAACCCCGGCGACAGCGCGATGCCCTGGCGTTCCGCCAGCTGCGCGAAAGCCCGGCTGAGGCCTTCGAATTCGATCGGATCGCCTTTTGCCGTCCCGGTGCCGTGCAGCTCGACGAAATTCACGCTGTCGACCGGCACCCCGGCGCGCTCGTGCGCGGCGACGATGACCTCGGCCTGCGCCTCGGCGCTCGGGTAGGTCAGGGTGTGGGCTTCTCCGCAATGGTTGATCGCGCTGCCCTTGATGACGCCGTGGATGCGGTCGCCGTCGGCCAGCGCCTTGTCGAGCGGCTTGAGCACGAAGAAGCCCGCACCCTCGCCGCGGACGTAACCGTCTGCGCGCTCGTCCAGTGTCTTGCACGAACCGGTCGGCGACAGCGTGCCCATCTTCGAGACCGAAATGTGCCGCGCCGGATTGAGGATCAGGCTGACGCCGCCCGCCAGCGCCAGCTCGCATTCGCCGGTTTCCAGCGACTGGATCGCGGTGTGGATCGCGTTGAGCGCGCTGGAGCACGCGGTGTCGATCGGAATGCTCGGCCCGCGCAGGCCGAGCGCATGCGAAATGCGGTTGGGAACGACGACAGTCGCGGTGCCGGTGTAGTGATACGGGCCGATCTCGACCCTGGCACCCGCCAGCAACTCCTTGTAGTCATGATGGGTGACGCCGACGAAGACACCGACCGGGCGTCCGCGCAGCGACGCGGGCGGAATGCCGGCGTCCTCGAGCGAGGACCACGCGAGTTCGAGCATGATCCTCTGCTGAGGATCCATGTTGCGGACGACTTTGGGCAGCAGGCCGAAGAATTCGTGGTCGAACGCATCGACATCGTCGATGAAGCCGCCCCACTTGCTGAAGGACTTGTTGGGTTCGAGTTTCGGGTCGCCCCATAGCGGGCGCCAATCCCAACGTGCGTGCGGAATCTCCGTGACGCTCGATCGCCGGGCGTCCAGATTTTCCCAGAAGCCCACTTCATCCGCGGCGCCAGGAAAGCGAAACGCAACGCCAATAACAGCGGTATCCATGCCCGGCTCTCGTCCTTGACTGCATCCTCGCAAATCCGAACCCATGTCCATGGGTTTTCAGGGCATCGACACATTCATCTTGAATCGTCGTTGCTCGGCGTGCTTGGGGCGGAGACTACTCGCGAGTTCCGACACGCGCAACACGTGTATCGAATATGCGCAATTCATGCGATCTCAATATTATTTGAGATGAAACGTTTTCAGATGCGATCTCCGGATCATCGGATGCTTATCGACGAACATCGCACCGATGTCGCGCACGGTTTCGATGACAATGCACCGACGATCGCATGCAGTGCGTAAAAACCGGAAAACGCCCCTGCTTCGGTGCAGGCCGCATCTTCTTCGCGAAGGCGTCATGATTCGCAATCGCCCCGTCATCGTCGGCGATCTGCGTCGTCCGCGAAAAAGTGCAGCCTGTTGTCATGGGCGGCGAGGCAGTGCGTCACCCGGTCGTTTCTGTTTGATGGCGTGAATCGATGCATCGCGGCTCGCCCCCCTTGGCCGCACGCACGCATCAAGGCGCCGTTTTGTCGAAGGAGGCCCGGCCGGATCGCTTCGCCAGCGGGCCGGCGCATGGCGATCGGCGTCTTCGACGAAGTTTTAAGGCCGCCTTAAGGCGGCTGGCACAGGGTGGATGCCCCATTCGAGGAGTTCCGCCATGCGCCTGCCCGTTCCCCCCTGGAGTCTCCTGGCGCTGGGCGTGCTGGCCGCCGGCTGCGCCCGCGAGGCCGCGCCGCCCGCCGACGGCGCTTCGCCCGCCCCGGCGCCTGCGGCGGCGGCCGCCACTCCGCCCGCCGGTCCGGCCGCCGACCCGGCGCTGCTGAAGCAGGCCCAGGCGCTGTTCCAGCCGATCCCCGACAAGGCGCCGGATCCCGCCGGCAACCCGGTGACGCCCGAGAAGATCGCGCTCGGCAAGATGCTGTACTTCGACGGCCGCCTGTCCTCCAGCGGCGTCATCAGCTGCAACTCCTGCCACAACGTCGGCATGGGCGGCATCGACGGCGTGCCCACCTCGATCGGCCACGGCTTCCAGAAGGGTCCGCGCAACGCGCCCACGGTCTACAACGCCGTGTTCAACGTCGCCCAGTTCTGGGACGGTCGCGCCGAGGACCTGAAGGCGCAGGCCAAGGGCCCGGTGCAGGCGGGCGTGGAGATGAACAACAAGCCGGACGTCGTCGAGGCCACGCTGAAGTCGATGCCCGGTTACGTGTCCGCGTTCCAGACCGCGTTCCCGGGCGAGGGCGCGCCGGTCAGCTTCGACAACATGGCGAAGGCGATCGAAGCGTTCGAGACCACGTTGATCACGCCCGGCGCGCCGTTCGACGCCTTCCTCAAGGGCGATATGCGCGCGCTCACCGCCGACCAGCAGGCCGGCCTGAAGCTGTTCATGGACAAGGGCTGTTCCAGCTGCCACAACGGCGTGAACCTCGGTGGTGGCGCGTACTTCCCGTTCGGCGTGGTGCATGCGCCGGCCGATGCAGTGCGTCCGGCGGGCGACCACGGCCGCTTCGCCGTGACCAAGTCGCAGGGCGACGACTACGTGTTCCGCGCCGCGCCGCTGCGCAACATTGCCGTGACCGCGCCGTACTTCCATTCCGGCAACGTGTGGAAGCTGCAGGAGGCGGTGACGATCATGGGCGACGCCCAGCTCGGCGCGACGCTGGCGCCGGACGAGGCCGAGAAGATCCATCTCTTCCTGCATGCGCTGACCGCGCCGATCCCGAAGATCGACTACCCCGAATTGCCGGAGCGCGATGACGCCACGCCGAAACCGTCCGGCGTTTGACCCGGTACGCACGCCGCTGCACGCGAACGTCCGCGGGGCTCGCTCCCGCGGACGTTCGCGTGTGTGCGTGCAGCGGCCGTCGCATGCAGGTGTTCGAGCATGCGCGTAAGTCCCGCTTAAGACCCGGCGCGCATCGTGTACGCATCCACTCGATGCGAGGGCTTCGACATGCGACACACGATCATCCGCGGAATGGCGCGCAGTTTCGGCGCCGCCGCACTGCTGCTGGCGACGTTCGCGTCGCCAGCGTCGACACCGGCGGAACTGCAGCGCGCGTATGCCGCCGAGGCGGCGAGTGCGTCGCCGGGCTTCCGCGGCTTTTCCGCCGAACGCGGACGCCGCTTCTTCACCACGACCCACGGCAACGATTGGCGCTGCGCCAGCTGCCACACCGACACGCCGACGGCGGAAGGCCGCCACGCCGTGACCAGCCGCACGCTGCGCCCGCTGGCACCGGCGGCGAATCCGGCGCGCTTCACCGACGCGGCGAAGGTGGAGAAATGGTTTCGCCGCAACTGCCGCGACGTGGTCGGGCGCGAATGCACCGCGGTCGAGAAGGGCGACGTGCTCGCCTGGCTGACGTCGCTGCGCGCCGGAGGTGCGCGATGAGCCGCCGCCATCGCATCGCCGTCGCGCTGCTGACGTTGCCGCTTGCACTGTCGTTGTTTGCACCGGTGCGCGCGGACGACGACGAGGACGACGAAGGCCGCCGCCCCACGCGCATGCCGATGCCCGCGGTCTACGTCGAGGAATGCGGCAGCTGCCACGTGCCGTATCCGGCGCGCGGGCTGCCGGCGTCGTCGTGGCGCGCGCTGATGGCCGGCCTCGACCGGCATTTCGGCAACGACGCCTCGCTCGCCCCGGCACAGGCCGACGTGATCCGCGGCTGGCTGATCGCCGGCGCCGGCACGCAGCCGGTCGATCGCGCCGCGCCGCTGCGTCTCAGCCGCGCGCCGTGGTTCGTGCGCGAACACCGCGAAGTGCCGGCGCCGCTGTGGCGTTCGACCGCGGTGAAATCCGCCGCCAACTGCGCCGCCTGCCATCGCGGTGCCGAGCGCGGCGTCTTTTCCGAACACGACGTGCGCCTGCCGCGTGCGTCGTCCCCCGCTTCCGCAGGAGCCAGACCATGATGATGACCGCCGCCCCCAATGCGGCACCCGCCGCGGCCACCACGCACAAGCGCGGCGTGCTGGTGTGGGATCTGCCTACCCGCATTTTCCACTGGAGCCTAGCCGTCTGCTTCGCCGGCGCCTGGCTCACCTCCGACAGTGAACGCCAGCACCTGCTGCACCTGCTGTTCGGCTACAGCCTGTTCGGCCTCGTGGCCTTCCGATTGATCTGGGGCCTCGTCGGCAGCCGCTACGCGCGGTTCTCCGAGTTCCTGCGCGGCCCGGGTGCGACGTGGCGCTACGTCGTGTCGATGGCGCAGGGCCGGCCGGCGCATCACGTCGGCCACAACCCGGCCGGTGCGGTCGCGATCTGGCTGCTGCTCGGCCTCGGGCTGGCGACCGCCGGCGTCGGCATCGCGATGGTGACCGGCGGCGGCGAGTCGCTGGAGGAGGTGCACGAAGCGCTGGCGACGTTGATGCTGGTCGTCGTCGGCCTGCACCTGCTGGGCGTGGTCGCCGGCAGCGTGCTGCATCGCGAGAACCTGCCGCGGGCGATGGTGACCGGGCGCAAGGCCGGGCTGCGGCCGGAGGACGGCATCGTGCGGTCGTCGCTGCTGGTCGGCGGCCTGCTGGTGCTGGCGCTGGCGGCGTTCTGGGCGCTCGGACTGTCGCAGCAGCGGCTGCCGTTCGGCCTGCCGGGCGCGAGTGCGGACGCGGGCGAGGGGGGCGAGATGCACGCCGGCGGCCGGACCGGCGGCGATTCCGATGACAACGATGGAGACGACGATTGATGACTGTGCCCGCGCTGCCGACAATGGGTCCCCGGGACGGAGAGCGATGATGCGCCTGCTCGTGGTGGAAGACGATCCGTTGCTCGGCGAAGCGCTGAGCGTGGGCATGCGCCAGCGGGGATTCGCCGCGGACTGGGTGCGCGACGGCATCGCCGCCCAGACCGCGCTCAGGACCGCGACGTTCAATGCGGTGGTGCTCGATCTCGGCCTGCCGCGGCTCTCCGGCCTGGACCTGCTGCGGCAGCGTCGCGAGGCCCGCGACCGCACGCCGGTGCTGATCCTCACCGCGCGCGATGCCATCGACGAACGCGTGCGCGGCCTCGATGCCGGCGCCGACGACTACGTGGTGAAGCCGGTCGATCTCGACGAACTCGCCGCGCGGCTGCGCGCGCTGATCCGCCGCAGCGACGGCGATCCGCGGCCGCAGCTGGAAGTCGGCGCGCTGCGCATCGATCCCGCGGCGCGGCGCGCGATCTGGCGCGGCACGCAGGTCGACCTGTCGCCGCGCGAGTTCGACCTGCTGACGGAATTCGCGCGCTCCGCCGGTCGCTGGCTGAGCAAGGAGCAGCTGACCGAACGGCTCTACGGCTGGGAGGACGGCATCGAATCGAACGCGCTGGAAGTGCACGTGCACCACCTGCGCCGCAAGCTCGATCCGGCGCTGATCCTCACCCAGCGCGGTGTCGGCTACATGCTGCAGGCGCTGGACGCGGAATGAGCGCACGCGCGCCCCGCGCCTTCTCGCTGCGCGCGCGCTTGCTCGCGGCGATGCTGGCCACGCTGACGGTGGTGTGGCTGGCGGCGTCGATCGCCAGCTACGCGCAGGCGCGGCACGAACTGGACGAACTGCTCGACGCGCACCTCGCGACGTCCGCCGCGCTGCTGATCGCGCAGGCCTCCGACGACCTGGAGGAAATCCGGCTCGAACACCTGCCCGACCTCGGCGACGCGCACCAGCGGCTCGCGCTGCAGGTGTGGAACGACGGTCGGCTCGGCGTGCACAGCGCCAACGCGCCGGACGCGGCGCTGGCGCCGTTCCGTCGCGGGTTCGCCGACGTGCGCGTCGCCGGCAAGGCCTGGCGCGTCTACGTTGCCCGTGGCCAGGACGATGTCTGGGTGCAGGTGGGCGAACCGCAGTCGGCGCGCGCCGACATCCTGAGTGAATCGCTCGATCGCCAGGCGCTGCCGATGCTGCTGGCGTTGCCGCTGCTCGGATTCGGACTGTGGATCGTGGTCGGCCGCGGCCTGTCGCCGCTGCAGCGGCTGGCGCATGCGGTCGAGGCGCGTGCGCCGCTGGACACCGCGCCGATCGCCGACGCCGGTGCGCCGGAGGAAGTGCGGCCGCTGCTGGACCGGCTCAACGCGCTGTTCGCGCGCACCGGCGAGAGCATCGCCCGCGAGCGTCGCTTCATCGGCGATGCCTCGCACGAACTGCGCACGCCGGTGGCCGCGATCCGCGCGCAGGCGCAGGTCGCGCAGGGCGCGCGTGACGATGCCGAACGCCAGCGCGCGCTCGCCGGCGTGATCGCCGGCTGCGACCGCATGACCGCGCTTACCGAACAACTGCTCACGCTGTCGCGGCTGGAGGCGGGCGTGCTCGACGCCGGCAAGGCCGACGCGCCGCTGCGTGCCTGCGCCGAGGACGTGATCGCCGAACTTGCGCCGGCGATCCGCCGCGTCGGCGCCACGGTCGAACTGGCGGTGCCGGCGGACCTGCGCATCGGCTGCGGGCCGCAGCTGGTGCACAGCGTGCTGCGCAACCTGATCGACAACGCGCTGCGCCACGGCGGCGATGGCGTACGTGTGCGTGTCGCGGCGCAGCGCGACGCCGCCGCGATCGTGCTCGACGTCAGCGACGACGGTCCCGGCATTCCGCCCGAGCGCCATGCCGACGCGCTGCAGCGCTTCCATCGCCTCGACGCCGCCACCGGCACCGGCGCGGGCCTGGGGCTGGCGATCGTCGGCCGCATCGCCGAGGTCTGCGGCGGCACGCTGGCGCTGGGCGAAGGCCTCGACGGACGCGGCCTCGGCGTGCGGCTGCGGGTGCCGGATCGCGGCTGATCGGCGACGCGTCAGTCCGCGTCGCGCGGCGTCAGGTCGAGCTGCACGTGGCGGCCATCGTGCTGCAGGCGTTCGGCGCGCAGGTAGTGATGCCGGCGCACCGTGTCGGGATGCACGTCGGCGTTGACCGGATCGCCCCACAGCGACAGCCGGAAGCCGAGCCGCACCAGCGTGTGCAGCAGTGCGCGGAAGCGTTCGGGGTCCGCGGTCACGTGCGCATCGACGTCCGAAGGTCGCGACGTGCCGGCGGCTGGATCGCCGTCGCACCACGGCAGAAAGCTGCCGTGCACGCGCAGGTCATGGTGTTCGCTGCGCAGCTGTCGCAGCAGGGTGCGCGCGCCGTCGATGTCCAGCGTCGGCCGGCGCTTGCGGAACACGAGCGCGTATTCGTGGCTGCGGTCGGTGTGCGCGCGATCGTCGTCGACGGAGGATGCCGCGTCGCGCGCGGGATACAGCAGCACGCGTTCCTCGCAGGGCTCGAACAGGTCGCCGAGCAGCCGCGCCAGCTCCCATGCCTGCGGCACCATGCGATCACCGAGGCGCGCGTTCTGCACCATCGCGATGCAGTGGCCGCCGTCCGGCAACGCGTCGCGCACGGCATGGAAGATCGCGCGCATCGCCGCGAGGTACATCGCGAAGTCCGGCGCCCCGTACAACTGGCCGGGCAGCTGGCCGACGCGCGCATCGCCCCGCCAGTCGCAGCCGAAGTACGGGACGTTGGTCAGGCACAGGTCGATGCGTGAACGCAGCTGCGTTTCCGGCAGCGTGTCGCACGCGATCTCCGCGTCGACGCCGTGCCGGCGCAGCCGCTCGCGGGCAAGCGCGGCGCGTCCCGGATCGATCTCCAGGCCGAGGCCGCGACGCCCCTCCAGCGACGCGGCCAGCAGCGTCGTGCCGAAGCCGCAGAACGGATCGAACACGACGTCGCCCGGGCGCGAGAACGCGCGCACGAACGGCCGCATCTGCGACACCCAGCCGCAGTCGCGGCCGCGCAGGGCATCGCGGTCGCGCAGATCGTAGGGCAGTGCCAACCCGGGCGGGTCGGGTTCGAGTTGCAGCCAGCTGCGCGACGTCATGCCGGCGATGCCTCCCACAGCACGTCGCGATCCGGCGACCAGCCGCCGCACAGGCGGCCGTTCGCGTGGAACACGAGCTTGTAGAGCGCGCCGGACGCATGCCGTGCGTGCATCCGCGCATAGTCGGATGCCTCGAACACCACGTCGAAACCGTCGCGATGGCGCAGTCGCAGGTTGTCGAAGTAGTAGCCGGCGGTGCGCTCGACCGGCGTGAGTGCTGCACGCAGCGGCGAGGCGAGCACAGCGTCGACCAGCGCCGGCATCGGCACGCGCGCGGCCTCGAGATACCGCCGCGTCGCGTTGTCGCGATAGCCGTCGTCCAGCCGCGAGAACTCGCGGAAGATCACCGTGCCGGCGCCCAGCGTCGCCGCCCAGCGCAGGTACGCCGCGACGCCGTCGGCATCCTCGACGCCGCCGCGCTGCACCAGGCACACCAGCCGCAGCGGAAAGCGGTCGCGCAGGCGTCGCGCGACCGCGGCGAAGACCTCGTCGTCCGCGATCGGCTCGCCGGGCCGGAAGCGCATGATTGCCTGGTTGCGCGCGGCGTCGGGATGATGGCGCGACAGCTCCACCCACGACAGGCCGAAACGCGCGAACGCGTCGACGAGCGCGTCGCCCTGCGCCTGCGCGAAGCCCGCGCCGTTGCTGTACAGCACGCGCTCGGCCACCGGCACGCCGTCGCGTGCGGCGGCGTCCAGCGTGTCGAGCATGCGCAGGCACCAGTCCGCGTCGTCGGTCGTTTCCAGCCCCGACAGCGAATACGACAGCGGCAGGCCGCGCAGCTGCGCCAGCGCCGCGCGCAGCGCGTCGAAGTAATCGATGCGTGGCCGTAGCGTCGCCGCCGCGCGGCCCGCACCGGTTTCGCGCAGGTTTTCCGAACAGAAGCGGCAACGCGCCGAACATGGCCGCGCAGAGGCGTAGGGCGTGAAGGTGATCGGCTGCGCGACGCGATGGCGCCGGCCGCCGATGACGTGCGACACCCAGCGCGTCGCATCGTCGTCGGGCGGCAGGCGCCGTCGCAGCGGCAGGCCTGCGACGGCGTCCACGGTGGTCGCGTCCACGCTCAGAGCCGTTCGGCGTCGGCGCGGGCGCGGATCTCCTCGAAGGTCCAGTCGCGCACCAGCCGGCCGTTCTCCCACACGGTTTCCAACGCGTCGTCGAAGCCGGCGGGTTTCTCGACCTCGGCCAGCGACGCCGCGCTCGGCGGCACCGGCACGGTGCGGAAGCTGCCGTATTCGCGATGGCGCAGCAGCGTCATGCGCCCGCGCTTGCTCTGCTTGCCCTTGTCGGTGACCGGATCCTTCCAGACGTCGATCCAGTGGCCGTCGACGCGCGCGGCCGAGCACTTCAGCGCGAATTTCTGGGTGTCGCGGTTGAGCTGCTGCAGCAGCGCGCCGCCCATGCCGAAGGCGACGTTGTCGGTGGCGTAGCCGGCGCTGGTCACGCGCTCGAGGATCGCGCGGATGCTGGTCGGGTTGATGCCGTCGCCCTGGATCACGCGGACGTGGTTCACCACCTTGAAGCCCTTGCCGTTGACGGTGTGGCCGAAGGCTTCGTCCAGCAGTTCCAGGCACTCGTGCACGACGGCCACCGGATCGCCCGAGTCGGGGCGGATGACGACCGTCGCGCCGGAGGCGATCACCTCGTCCTTCAGCGTCTTGCCCCAGTGTTCGCGGATGGCGTGGAAGATGTCGTAGCTGTCCGACACCACCGCGACGATGCCGCCCGGCTTCGCGAACTGCCGCAGCATGTTGCGGTAGGCGTCGACCTCGCGTTCGCGGCCCCAACTGGTGATCGTGCTGTGCTCGGCGGCGGGAATCGAGAAACCGGCCATCGGCGCGTGGTAGAACGCGCGCGCCGCCAGCAGGCCCGACACGGTATCGGTGCCGAGGAAATTGACGAGGTGCGCGCAGCCGCCGATCGCCGCCGATTCCGCGCTGGACACGCCGCGCGCGCCGAAGTCGTGCAGCTTGAACGGCAGTTGCCCGGCCGGGTCGTCGCTGGTGCGCTCGAGGAACTGGCGGATCGTCTGCTTGGCGTGCCAGCTGATCGTCGCGACCGTCACCGGATACCACAGCCGCAGCAGCAGCGTTTCGAGGTACGACGGCACCCAGTAGGCCTGCGGGTCGGTGGATTCGATCGTCACCAGCGCCTGGTGCGTTGGCACCACGGTGCCCTCGGGCACCGCGCGGATGCGCACCGGCAGGTGGCCGCCGAGGCGATCGACGATGTCGCGCCAGCCGGCTTCGTTGAACGGCTCGCCGTGCGCGGCGTACAACTCGCGCGCTTCATCGATGTCGGCGTGGGTGATCGGCCGGCCGAGGTGCTGCTTGAGGATGGCCTGCAGGCCGAAGAACACGGTGCGGTCGTACACGCCGCCGCGCGATTCGACGTAGAAGAACGCGGCGTCGGTGCCGGGCGGGTACTGCAGCCAGTGGCTGGCCTTGTAGCTGTCCGTGTTGAGCAGGACGTTGTCGAGGCCGGGGATGTGCGATGCATGCATGACGGGAAGCTCCTTCGCGTCGAGGGGAACCGGCGGTCTGTCCGCCGGCGGGGCGGTCGCGGGATCGGTAATGGAATCAGCCGCGGCCGAGGAAGAATTCGAGGATGTGGAGATGGTCCTCGAACAACTGCGGACCCATCTCCAGCGCCTGGCTCACCGGCACCCAGCGCGCCTTGTCGGCATCGTCGCCGCCGCGCACGTCGGGCAGGTCGCCGGACGGGAAATCGAAGTGGAAGGCGTGGGTGATCGTGCGTCCGCGCAGGCTGCGTTCGGGATGGTCGAATACGTGCGCGTGCCGTAGCGAACCCTTCAGCACGCGCTCCGGCAGCTTCAGCCGGGTTTCCTCGCGCAGCTCGCGCAGGCAGGCGTGCAGCAGCGTTTCGTCCTGGCCGACGAAGCCGCCCGGCAGCGCCCACAGGCCCTTGCCGGGGGCGGCGCGGCGACGCACCAGCAGCACGTGGCCGGAATGCACGACGACCGCGTCGACGGTGACGAACGTCGGCGCGTACGGTGCGTCGGCCCACGCGGCGCGGTACTGCTCGATGAAGCGGTATTCGTCGACCAGCTGCGCGAACGCGGGCGAACTCCTGCGGAAGGCGTCGAGCATGTCGAACACCGGGCCGGGCACGTTCGCGCGGATCAGCATCAGGCCGCCGTGGCTGTCGAGCCGGTTGGCCTCGAACAGGTAGCGGCGCAGTTCGGTGGCGGAGAGCGTTTCGGTCTGGGCGACGTCGATCAGCGGCCACTGCGGGAATTCGCGCAGGTAGTAGCTGCTCGCGTCCTTGTCCTGGCCGATCAGGCCGATGCGGACGTCGGCATCGCCGCCGTCGGCCTTCACCGCGGCGGCGACGGTGCGCTGCACCGCGGCGATCCACTGGCTCTCGTTGTAGAGATGGTCGCGCAGCGGGCGCACGATCAGCCGGTCGGCGGCATCGGCAAGCGCGCCCTGGATCATCACCGTGCGTTCGGCGACGGTCCACGGGTTGCGGATGGTGCGGGGAGTGTCGGCCGAGCCGACGAGGAAGATCAGCTTGCGCGCGCGGGCCAGGGCGTGGCGGGCGACGGCGGCGTGACCGTTGTGGAACGGCTCGAAGCGGCCGATGAAGACGAGGTAGTCGAGCGCATCGCGCTCGCGGGTGTCGCTGCGTTCCATGAGGCTCCCTCACGGTGATGGTGGTCGGCGCGGGGTCTGTCCCGTTGCCTGCGTGAAATGCTACGCCGATGGCCGGCGGCGTCAAGCGACGCCGGCCATCGGCGAGATGGATCAGGGTGCCGCCACCTTGCCCGTGCAACCGGCGGTGAAGTCCAGCGGCGGCTTGCGCAGGGTGGTGTCGACGTCGGCGAGGCCGAGGACGCTGTGGAAGAGGTTGTCGTGCGACATCGGCTTGCCGGCGCGGGCGCGGACGCAGGCGACGTCCAGGCCGCGGCGGGCGGCGAAGCGGTCGGACACCCACAGCTGCATCGGCACGCGGGTCTGCTGGTCGGGCGCGATCGCGTACGGGGCGCCGTGCAGGTACAGGCCGTGTTCGCCCAGCGATTCGCCGTGGTCGGAGACGTACAGCAGCGCGGGATCGATCGCCGGGTCGTCGCGCAGCAGCGCGGCCGCGCTCGCGACGATGTGGTCGGCGTAGAGGATGGTGTTGTCGTAGGTGTTGTGCAGCTGCTGGTCGTTGCACTGCTGCAGCTGGTTGCTGCGGCACTCGGGCTTGAACTTCGCGAATTCGGCGGGATAGCGCGCGTAGTACGCCGGGCCGTGGCTGCCCAGCAGGTGGATCACGAACACGGTGTCGCGCTTCACCGCCGGCAGCTCCTGCTTGAGCTGGCGCAGCAGCACTTCGTCGAAGCAGCCTTCGGCGTTGCACAGCGCCGGGTCCTTGCCGTCGCCGAGGAACTTCTCGGTGGCGCGCGCGGCGAGTTTCTTGCTGCCGGTGTTGTTGTCGATCCACACCACGTCGTAGCCGGCGCGCATCAGCAGGTCGAGCAGGTTTTCGCGGTACTTGGCGACGCCGTCCTTGTAGTCGGCGCGGCCGAGGCCGCTGAACATGCACGGCAGCGACGTCGCGGTGTTGGTGCCGCAGCTGTGCACGTCGGAGAAGTTCACCGGGTTCAGCGCCTGCATCGCCGGGTCGGTCTGGCGGGCGTAGCCGAGGCTGCCGTAGCTGAGCGCGCGGGCGGATTCGCCGATCGCCAGCAGCAGCACCGTCGGCCGCTCGCCGGGACGCAGCGTGGCGCCGCGCTTCGCGTCGAGGCCGATCTTCTCCAGCGGGCGGTTGTCGTTGCGGGCGTGGTCCATGTACGACAGCTGCGCCGCCAGCAGCGCGAACGGATTGGCGAGGTGGCGCAGTTCCAGGTGGTTGCGCACCAGCGAGGCCACGTCCTTGCCGAAGCTCAGCGCCGACACGCCCAGCAGCGCAATGACGAGCAGCGCGAGCTTGATCCGCGACCACAGTTCGCGCAGCGGCGAGTGCCAGTCGATCCGCACCCACCACAGCAGGATCGCCGGCAGCATGCCGAGCAGGCCGAGCGTGAGCAGCATGCTCGCGCTGATCCACTCGGTGGCCTCGCGCGAGTCGGTCTCGTACACGCTGGCCAGCGCGTGGCGGTCGATCACCGCGCCGAAGTCGCTCATGAAGAACGCGGCGCCGGCCGACAGCAGCAGCACCAGCGTCAGCCCGGGCTTGAACGTCCAGCGGAAACTGAGCGGCAGCAGCATGATCGTGGTGAGCGCGAACAGCGCCGCCGCCACCGCGGCGGCCACACCGGCGCCACGCAGGCCGGTGAAGTCCTGCGCCGAAAACACGACATGCCAGAAACGGCTGTTGGCCGCCGCCACCAGGAACGCGACGACGAGCAGGAGGACGGTGTTGGCGCGCAGCAGCGGGCGCCTGGAGGGGCGGGCACGGGACATGGACATCCGGACAGGGTGCGGCGGGAGACTTATGCCAGCATGAAGGAATCCGCGCCCGCCGTCGCGAGGGTTTCGTTAAACGGCGGGCGCGCGGCCGTCCGGGGGGGGCGTCCCGGACCCGGGCTCGGGGCCCGGGTTCCGGACGCGCCGGCTTCAGGGCGCCGGCTGCAGGGTGCGGTCGAACAGTTCCATGATCCGGCGGTACTCGTCGTACCAGGCCGCCGGGTGGGTGAAGCCGTGGCGCTCCATCGGGTAGGGCGCGATCTGCCACTTCGCCTTGTGCAGCTCGATCAGCTTCTGGGTCATCACCACCGAATCGCGGAAGAACACGTTGTCGTCGATCATGCCGTGGCAGATCAGCAGTTCGTCCTGCAGGCCGGCGGCGTATTCGATCGGCGAGGACAGCCGGTAGGCCTCCGGGTCCAGCGTCGGCGTGTTGAGGATGTTGCTGGTGTACTCGTGGTTGTACTGCGACCAGTCGGCCACCGGGCGCAGCGCGGCG
Organism: Lysobacter sp. DMC97; assembly: GCF_056313745.1. Taxonomy (NCBI): domain Bacteria; kingdom Pseudomonadati; phylum Pseudomonadota; class Gammaproteobacteria; order Lysobacterales; family Lysobacteraceae; genus Lysobacter; species Lysobacter sp. DMC97. Next base: position 136,570 of record NZ_JBQUZR010000006.1, read on the forward strand.
CCGGCCTTGAACGTGCCCGGCGACTTGAACAGCGCCATGAAGGTCATGAAGCCGCCGTAGCTGCCGCCGTAGATGCCGGCATGGTCGCGGTCGCCCTGTTTGTTGGCGACCAGCCAGTCGAGGCCGTCGAGGTAATCCTGCAGTTCGGGCTCGCCCATGTGCCGGTAGATCGCGGTGCGCCAGTCGCGGCCGTTGCCGGCTGAAGCGCGGTAGTCGAGGTCCAGCACGATGTAGCCTTTGCGCACCAGCAGGTCGTGGAACATCTGCTCGCGGAAGTAGTTCGGGTAGCGTGCGGTGACGTTCTGCAGGTAGCCGGCGCCGTGCACGAACATCACGATCGGATACTTGCGGCCGGGTTCCGGCGTCTTCGGGCCGTAGTACTTGCCCCAGAGGGTGCCGGCGCCGTGCTTCGACGGCACCTGCACGAATTCCGGTGCGGTCCACGCGATCGCCTTGAACGCGTCGGTGCGGGTGTCGGTGAGTTCGGTCGCCTTCCCGCCGCCGGCGTCGACCACCGCCAGCTGCGGCGGCAGGTGGTGGCCGGAATGGCGGACCAGCAGGCGCTTGCCGTCGGGCGATTCGGCGAAATCCTCCACGCCGTCCAGCGCGGTCAGCTCGCGCACCGCGCCGCCGGCGGCCGGCACGTCGCAGACCTCGTAGTCGCCCGCCCACGCGCGATTGCACAAGAACAGCAGGCGCTTGCCGTCGGCCGACAGCGCCGGTGCCGAGGCCTCCCACTTGCCCGACGTCAGCGCGCGCGGTTTGCCGCCGTCGCTGGCGTAGAGGTGCGAGTACCCGCTTTCCTCCGACAGGTACCACAGCGTGCGGCCGTCCGGCAGCCAGCCGAAGTCGTTGAAGTTCCAGTTGATCCAGGCGTCGTCGTGCAGGCGATGGCGGGCCTGCAGCGTCGCCGCGGCCGGATCGACCACCGCGATCCAGCGGTCCTTGTTGTCGACCGCGCGCACCAGCACCGCGGCGCGGGCGCCGTCGTCGCTCCAGTGCAGCGACGGGCCGTTGCCGTCGCCGTCGGTCTCGATCCGCACCGGACGGTTGCCCTTCAGCGGGTCCTGCTTCGCTGCCTTGCGCATCGCGGCCAGCGGGTCGACGGCGATGCCCGGCAGCGCGTCGTATTTCAGTTCGGTGGCCTTGGCTGCCGCCACGTCGACCAGCCACAGCGTGTGCGGCACCGGCGCGTTGCGGTCGACCCGGGTGCGGACTTCCTCGGATTCCTCGTAGCCAGATTCGGTCACGTACTTCGGCATCTTGCCGGCCTGGCCGCCGTCGGCGCCCTTGGCGGCGGTGACCACCAGCAGCCAGCGGCCGTCGGGCGACAGCGCGCTGTCGACGATCTCCACGCCCTTGCCGAGGTAGGCCGGCGCCGGCGCGCGGGTCGGATCGGCGCGGCGCCACGCGGCGTCCTGGTCGCGCGCGGCCTCGCGGCGGGCGCGGTCGTCGCGCAGGGTGTCGAGCAGGCGCAACTGGCGGTCGCGCAGGTCCTCGGCCGCCGGCGCCTTCGCCGGGTCGTCCGCGGCGACGACGTTGGACGCCTGTACCACGCCATTCGCCGCCGTCCAGCGATACCAGTCGTTGCCCGCACGCCAGACCAGCGCGCCGTCGCGGCTCCACTGCGGCCGCGACTCCTCGGCGTCGGTGCGGGTGAGCTGCGCCAGCGCGCCGCTGCGCAGGTCGCGCACGAAGATGTCGCCGTTGCGCGCGAACGCCATGCGGGCGCGTGCAGCGTCGAACGCGGGATCGGCCGCGTCCAGCCCCGCGCGCGCCGCGTCGGCCACGCGCGCCGGGGCGCCGCCGGCGACCGGTACGGCCCAGGTGTCGCGGATCGACGCGCCGTCGCGCTTGCGCTCGTACAGCGCCTGCGCGCCGTCCCACGACCACCACGCACGCTCCACGCCGGTGCCGATCCAGTCCGGGTCGGACATGATCGTGTCGAGCGTCGGGGCCGCGGTCGGCGCCGGCATGGTCTGCGCCGCGGCGGCGGAGGCGAGCAGCACCGCGGTGGCGGTGAGCGAAAGGCGGAACGGCAGCGGGACCCTGCGGGTCGCGGAACGAACGGTCATGGCGGGCGCCGGCGGACGGGAAACGACAGAGCTTAAGCGCCCGACCGCCGCGGGTCGCCGGGCCGATGGTCATGCGCGGCCACCACTCCGCAAAGGTGACGCGGGGGGGGGGGGCAGGCGAAAAAAGTCCCGCTGCATCTGGCCCGAAACCGTGCCTTGCCGCACAATTCGCCGGGAATCTCCACGTTCTCCGGCAGTTGGGCGATACTTGGACGCATCCGCCGCAGGTTTGGCGCGCAAGCGACTGATCTGACAGGGGCAGGCCCATCCGGGCCTGTGGCGCCGAGGTCCCCGTCCCCGCCTTCCGGCGGGGTGTCGGGGTGTCTCCGTTCCCCGCCAAGGCAGCGTCCCGTCCCGGCCATGCAAGCGTACGTCTACAAGAGCCAGCGGAAGGCCGATACCTATGTCTACCTCGCGGTGCGCGACGATTTCGAGCGCCTGCCGCCGCCGCTGCGCGAGCAGCTCGGCACGTTGCGCTTCGTGCTGGAAGTCGCGCTGACGCCCGAGCGCCGCCTCGCCCGCGAGAACCCGGAGAAGGTCCGCGAGAACCTCGCCGGCCGCGGCTTCCACGTCCAGTTCCCGCCGACGCTGGCGATCGATCCGATGACCGACGATTGGGGGACGGATGCCTGATCCCGGCATCCCCGACGCCGACCTGCGCGCCTCCGACGCCGACCTCCCCGAGGCCGCGGTCGTCGCCGCGCCGCCGCGGCCGCCGCGCGTCCATGCGGGCGCGCTCGCGGCCGGCGTCGCGCTGACCCTGGCCGCCGGCGCGGGTGGTGCGGTCGTCGGCGGGACTGCCGGCGCGGCGCTGGCCGGCGCCTGCGCGCTGCTGGCCCAGCCGGCGTTCGCGCTGGGGCTGCGCGGCGGCCGCCTCGATCCGCGTGAGGCCGGGCCGATCGCATTGCTCTGGGCCGTCGCGCTGCTCGCCGTCGGCGTGCTGCTGGCCTGGCCGCTGTCGTCGCTGCTGCAGGGCGGCTCGCTGGGCGCCGCGCTGGCGGTGAGCACGGTGGCCGGCGGCGGCATGCTCGGCCTGTGGCGCACCTGGCCGCTGTGGCGCTGGCAGGAAGGCGAGGGCGGTGACCTGCGCGGCCACTGGCGGGCGCTGGTCGACACCGACACCCGCGACTGGCGCGGCCTCGGCGCGGCGCTGCTGCTGGCGCTGCCGCTGCTGGGCACGGTGCTGCTGGCATGGCCGGGCCTGCTGTCGGCGACGACCGTCTGGGCGGTGGCCGGCGCTTGCGCGCTGGCGTGGCCGCTGGCGCATCGCGCGCTGCTGCGGCTGCCGTCGCCGTCGCCGGTGCGCGCCGAGGATTTGCTCCAGGCCGCGCTCGACGAAGAAGACGCCGACGCCGCGGCCATCGCCGGCGACGGTGAGGATCTCGAGGCCGCGCTGTACGACGCCGCGCGCCACGGCCGGGTCGAGCGCGCGCTGGCGCTGCTCGACGCCGGCGCCCACCCGCACGCGCCGCCGCCCGCGGATGCCCGCGACCAGCGCAGCCTCCCGATGCTGGCCGCGGTGCTGCCCGACCTGCGCCTGCTGCGCACGCTGATCGCCCACGGCGTCGACCTCAACGCCGCACACGCCGGCGTCACTCCGCTGATCGCCGCCACCCGCGACAGCTGGCACGGTCGCCCGGAAGCGGTGATGACGCTGCTCGCCAACGGCGCCGACCCGCGCATCGCCGACGGCGACGGCAACACGCCGCTGCACCACGCCGCGCGCAGCTCCGACCCGGGCGTCGCCGCGCTGCTGCGCGACGCCGGCGCCGAGATCGATCCGCCCAACCGCGACGGCCTGACCCCGCTCGCGCTGGCTTGCACCGCCGGCAACTGGCGGCTCGCGCGCTTCCTGCTGGAACGCGGCGCGAAGCCCGACCTGCCCGGCGCGGTGCCCGCGCTGCTGGCCGCGGCCGGCGGCGACGAGGACGACCCGGCCGGCGTGCAGCTGCTACTCAAGCACCGCGCGAAGGCCGACGCCCGCGACGCCCGCGGCCGCAGCGCGCTGCACGAGGCCGCGCTGGCCGGCCACGACGAGATCGTCGGCGTGCTGCTCGGCGCCGGTGCCGACGTGCACGCCCGCGACCACGCCCAGCGCACCCCGTTCCTCGAAGCCGCCCGCGGCGGGCACCTGCCCGCGCTGCAGGCGCTGCTGGTCGGCCGTCCCGATCCGCATGCCGTCGACGCCGACGGCCGCACCGCGCTGGTGCTGGCCTGCCGCGCCGACGCACCGTCGCCGGCGCTGATCCAGGCCTTGCTCGACCTCGGCATCGACCGCGAACGCGCCGACGCCGAAGGCCGCCGCGCGATCGACCACGCCGCCGCCGCCGGCCGCTGGGCGCTGGTGGCCGCGATCGACGCCGACTACCTGCTGCCGGCGCGCGTCGGCGACACCGTCGAACCCGACGCGCCGCCGCCGGACCGCCCGCCGCTGGACCTGCTGCGCGAAGCGCTGGACGCCCGCGACGACGCGGCCGCCGAGCGCTGGGTCGCACTGGTCGACGGCGCCGCGCTGGCGACGCTGCTGCACGACGGCCGCGCGCCCGCCGCGGTGTCGCGGATCGACTGGCTGCTACGCCACGGCGCCGCCACCGAAATCCGCGACGCCGCCGGCGACACGCCGCTGTTCGCGTGGCTGGCGCAGGGCCCGGCCGCGGTGCCCGCCGTGCAGGCGCTGCTGCGCCGCGGCGTCTCGCCCGCCGGTGCCGGCGGCCTGGCGCGCTTCCTCGCCGCCTGCGTCGCCGCCGATCGCGCCGAGCGCGGGCTGGAACGCTTCGCCCTCGACCTGCTGGAACGCGGCGCCGATCCGTTCGCCGCCTCGGCCGCCGGCGATCCGCCGCTGGCGCTGGCCGTGCGCCTCGGCTGGGGCGCGCTGATCGGCCGCCTGATCGACCTCGGCGTGGCGCTCGACAGCCGCGACGCCCGCGGCATGACCGCGCTGCACCTCGCCGCCGCGCTGCGCCGCGAATCCGTGCTCAAGCAGCTGATCGTCCACGGCGCCTCGCCGGCCGTGCGCGCCGCCGACGGCCAGACGCCGCTGGGCGTCGCGCTGTCCAGCGGCCGCCGCGATCTCGCCGACTGGCTGGACTGGCGCCACTGGCCGCTGCCGGGCCGCCCGCTGCGCGCCACCGACCTGCCGGCCGCCGCGGTGCTGGGCGACGCCGACGCCGTGCGCCGGCTGCTGGACCTCGGTCTGTCGATCGACGCCGTCGACGCGCAGGGCTGCACCGCGCTGCTCCGCGCCGCCGGTGGCGGCCATCGCGCCGTGGTCGAACTGCTGCTCGCGCGCGGCGCCGATCCCGCGCTGGCCGCGCGCACCGGCGCCACGCCGCTGTCGGCCGCGGTCAGCATGCGCCAGACCGACATCGTCGACCGCCTGCTGGCCGCTGGCGCCACGCTGGAACAGCGTCTGCCCGGTGAAGTCACCGTGCTGATGCTCGCCGCCGCGCTGGGCCTGCCGGACGTCTGCACCCGGCTGCTCGCCGCCGGCGCCAACATCAATGCGGCCGACGCGCAGGGCCTCACGCCGCTGCACTGCGCCGCGCTCTACGGCTTCACCACCCGCGACCGCCGCCGGCTGGTGGCGCTGCTCGACGCCCTGCTGCTGGCCGGCGCCGATCCCGACGCCCAGGCGGCCGGCGGCGTCACCCCGCTGCTGATGCTGCTCGGCGCCCGCGCCGAACCCGGCACCGCCTGCGACGAGGACGTGGTCATCGCCGGCCTGGTGCGGCTGCTCGACGAAGGCGCCACCCTCAAGGTCCGCGACCCCCGCGGCTTCGGCCCGCTGCACCTCGCCGCCCTGCACGGCCTGCTGCGCACCACCCGCCAGCTGATGCAGGACGGCGCCGACCCCACCGCCCGCGACGCCCTCAACCGCACCCCGCGCGAGATCGCCGTGATGCGCGGCTTCGTCGACGTCGCCGCGGAGTTCGTCCCGCAGACGGGTGATGTCTCGATGGCGCGGTTCCTGAAGGATCGCGGGAGCTGAGGCGCGCGTGTTCAGACAGGCGCGCCTACATGCCCATGCGCAAATCGGCTTCGCTTCCCTCGGCTGTGGGCCGCCTATCGTCGAGGTGTGTTGATCGTCATTCGAGCGCGCTGCCTGAGCGGCGCAGAAGCTCGCTGTGACGTTAAAGTCCTGGATGTGCCCATCAGTTCGTCAGCGGGCGTAGATGCGCCATTCAAAATCTGGCGTGCGGGAAGTGGTTGGCTCATGCTGTGAATCCTTTGCTGGCAGCCACTTCCTTTGGTGACTAAAAGACCGTCGTAGCGCATCGCAATGGCGACTTCCGGGCAATTGTCTCCGTCCAGGTCGCCTGCCGCCTGACTGGTTTCTCCGATGAACCAGTCTCCATAACTAAAGTTGATGAGGGTCTCGCTCCCGAGGGAATTCGAGCCTGAAAGGAAAAAGCCTACTGCCCTTGCTCCGACGTGGGCCGCGAGAAGGTCTGGCTTTCGGTCTTGATTCAAATCGACGACATCAAGGTCTTCGGCATACAGAGTGATGGTCCTTTCAACTGGCGTCGTTGAAATCTCTCCGCTCGCAAGCTGTTGGAACAGCGAAATCTTCGATTTCAAAGGTTCGACGGTGTCATTTGTGATTCCAAGGTCTGTGCGCCCATCTGCATTGAAGTCGCCAGTCACGACACGCAGGGAAAATGGATCACTGGATTGATCGATCGGTTCACCGAAGCCGCTGTCGAGTGTCTGTCGATAGACCCTGACGCTGTAGTCCCAACGCTGTCCCCAGTAATCGAATCTCTGGGATCCCAGTGCCAGATCCATGCGGCCATCGTTGTTGAGGTCGCCAATGGCGAATCCGCTGGCGCGTTCAACATCGTGCGGGTCTTGCCCATATGTCACTTTCTCCCGAATCTGGAATCCACCTTCGCCATCGCCGATCAGCATGACGATGCGGCTCCTGAAATCAAACCCTTCGGGAATCGTCTGCAATCCGTAATTGCTCAGATGGAATGCGATGTCCACGTGTCCGTCATTGTTGAGATCACCGATAGTCGGTGGAGCATCGATTCCGAGGATCGTCGAGTAGAGCATCGACCATGTTTTGCTTGCATTCGGCCCGGAGAGAAGCGCGAAAATTGACCTCCCTCTGACAACAATGGGGTCTTGGATGCCATCGCCATTGATATCGCCAATTTTCAGCCAGCGGCAGCCGTCGAAAATGGGTTCAGGAAGAGTGTGGATTTCAGGGGGCGACAAGGTGCCGTCCGGCCTTTGCGCCTGGATCAGAAGTTTGTAGCCATCCGGCATTTCGGAAACGATGGAGATCAGGTCTCGACGCCCGTCTCCGGTCACATCCGCGATTTCCGCATGCTGAAACCCCGGTGTGACGACGAAGCCCGCTGGATGTATCCATGCTGGTGGCGGAAGATAGAGCGTCTTCGATGCAAGGGAGAACCCGGAGACTTTTTGAGGGACGATGGCGGACAACGCACTTGTGTCGTGCCATGCGCTTTGTCTCGTGCCGGATGTTGTCTGACTTGGAATCGGGGTGCCGGCAGTTACTGTGTCCTGCTGACAGCCTGCCAGCGTCGGAATGAGAAACAATGACAGCAAGACACGCTCGACGAGCAATGTCCCTTGTGGTGAAAGCTCGCCCATGCGACACCATCCCGGAATTTCCAAGTGGACATACTATGCCCAAGCATAGTGTCATGTCATGTCAAAGCTCGATCTTCTCCTCCGGTCTCTATCGGAAAGACTCCGGCGATCTGTTGCTTTCTTCAACATGCAGGGGTTCCTGCCATCTTGCCAGCGAGGCCGAACCGATGGTGAGTAGCGCGAAACGCTAAATGCCGTTTCGCTTGTGCGTTTCGCGGCCTCGTTGTCATCCCGAGCGCAGCGAGGGATCTGCTTTTGCTTCGGCCTTTCGCCCACGTCAGGCATCGACGAGTTGCCAATGCGCGTTGGTGAACGACAATGCCCAGTACCCTGCCTGCCCCGGCAGAAGCCCCAGCGTGCCGGTGATCCGGCCGGAAGGCGCGACCGAATAATCGAATGTGGCGACTTCCATGGACAGGAGGTCCTCGGCAGTGAGCGTTCCGGTCATGCGGACCTCGACACGTTCGGCGTCCGTGATCCGCAGGATGCGGGTGTCATACGCGTCGGCAAGTGCGTTGTACGGCGTGACGGCCAGCGACAACCCGGATTCTTCGATGCGAATCCCGGAGACGGGCAGGTCATGCCATTCGATCGATGAGAGCAAGGCGTTCGGCATGTCGTCTCTTGTCTGTATCCATCATCGTAGGGGGGGCCTTGGCCCACCATCACGACGTCCCGACTGCGATGCGGTGTCGGCAAAGCCTCTTGCGGTTCACCGGGGTTGAATTTAGGCGTGGTGGGCCAAGGGCCCACCCTACGCGCTACTTGAACGAATTTTTAGGGATCAGTCCAAGAACCCAATTCGGTTTTGCTTTTTGCTAAGTTCACCGAATCCACTATGTGGAGCATGTGAAAGATAGTCATATAGTCTGCTTAGGAGTTTGTCGAAAAATTCGTCCCTTTCGATAACCCATTCATCTACAATATCATTCTTATCGAGGTCGAAGAATGCATGCTGCAGGGATTGATCTTTATACCTGATAGCAATTGGGACAAAAATATTTTGTTTTGGATAAGTATTTTCCCCATAATCAAAGGTAATGCTTATTCCGAATGCGAGTTCGCCTTTTTTTGTAATTGATGTGTTGGTTGGATTCTTTCTTTTTGGTTCTTCTTCTGTGAGAAAATCAACTAACTCTACGTATCTATTTTCCTCTTTTGTTTCGTAGTCAATCCATGATTTTTGAGGTAGAGATATTTTTTCCTCTAAATAGTCCCTCAGTCCTTTGGCGTAGTTAATCAGTCTAATTTCCCATAATTGATATTGATTTCGCTGATTAATCTAAGACGCACGAAGTTCTTCATAGTTCATGATTCGAGATTCTTTACATTGACCGACAATGGTTATTAGAAAATAAGGCTGGGCGTGGCACCGATTCTCTTCTTGCATTGAGGGTCTGTCAATGCATGTTCCGTTACTCGAATTAAGCATATACCTCGATTCTGTGTTTGTAGGATTGTCTATTATCCGATCAGCATGCTGGATGTCACGTCGATATCAGCGTTATATGGCACTTGTTTGGCTTTTTGATAGCCTCGGTGCATGTAGAGGGCAAAAAGCAGTTCCCTCGCTCCGCTCAGACTGACAGCCAAAGCGCGTAAAGGCAGGATCCCGGCTTTCGCCGGGATGACGTTTCGATGGCAATGCCGATATCGATAGAAAAGAACGATCAAGCCGCGCGCAACCTCACCTCCCCACCGCCAACCCCCGAAACGCCTTCACCGTTCTTAGAACGAAGCTCGAATTCACGTCGGCGACGCCGGCCTGGTTGAGCAGGCGGTCTAGGAGGAAGCGGGAGAAGTGGTCGAGGTCGCGGACGACGACGTGGACGAGGTAGTCCATGTCGCCGGTGAGGGCGTGGCAGGCGACGACTTCTTCCCACTCGTTGACGAAGGCGGCGAAGGCGGCGACGGCCTCGGTGTCGTGGCGGGCCAGCTGGACGCGGACGAAGGCCTGCAGGCCGAGGCCCAGGCGTTCGGGGTCGACTTCGGCGCGGTAGCCGGCGATCACGCCCTCGCGTTCGAGGCGCTGGACGCGGCGCAGGCAGGCGGACGGGGAGAGGTGGACGCGTTCGGCCAGTTCGGCGTTGGTCTGGCGGCCGGCGCGCTGGAGTTCGGCCAGCAGCAGCAGGTCGGTGCGGTCGAGGTCGACGGATGGCACAGGATTGCTCCAGATTCGCGTTTCGGCGCAACGATCTTGCGCCGAAGCGCTGATCTCGCGCAATCGTGCAAGCCCATTGCGCGGACGAGCGCCTACAGTGGCCCATCCATGCCAGCCAGGAGACCGGCCGTGATGACTCCCGCCCCGCAGCGCGTCGAACACCAGATGACCGACAAGGGCTATGTCCCGGTCTACACCACCGCGGTCGTCGAGCAGCCGTGGGACGACTACAGCGAGACCGACCACCGGGTCTGGGCGACGCTGTTCGAGCGCCAGCAGGCGCTGCTGCAGGGCCGGGCCAGCGCGGAGTTCCTGCGGGCGCAGCAGGCGATGGGCATGACCGCCGACCGCATCCCGAAGTTCGAGGACCTCAACCGCATGCTCCGGGCCGCCACCGGCTGGGAGATCATCGGCGTGGAGGGGCTGCTGCCCGAGCTGGACTTCTTCGAGCATCTGGCGAACCGTCGCTTCCCGGTGACCTGGTGGATCCGCACGCCGGAGCAGCTGGACTACCTGGCCGAGCCGGACCTGTTCCACGACCTGTTCGGCCACGTGCCGCTGCTGATGAACCCGATGTTCGCCGACTACATGGCCGCCTACGGCCGCGGCGGGGTGAAGGCGCACGGGGTCGGCCCGGAGGCGCTGGTCAACCTGACCCGACTCTATTGGTATACGGTCGAGTTCGGCCTGATCCGCGAGGCCGGCGGCCTGCGCATCTACGGCGCCGGCATCCTCAGCTCCAAGGGCGAGAGCATCCACTGCCTCGATAGCGCCGCGCCCAACCGCATCGGCTTCGACCTGGAGCGGATCATGTGCACGCGCTATCGGATCGACAGCTACCAGAAGACGTACTTCGTCATCGACAGCTACGCGCAGTTGATGGACGCCACGCGCCCCGACTTCGTGCCGATCTACGCGCGGCTGGCGGGGCGCGACTCGCATCCGGCGGGCACGGTGCTCGACGCCGACACGGTGTTCAATCGCGGCACCGGCGAGGGCTGGGCCGCGGCGGAGGGCGATGTCTAGAGCGTGTCATGCACTTTTTCATGCACCGCGAAGCCCGTCCGCGGGCGCGAACCAAGGCGCGACCCGCCGCCAAGGCGGGTGGCCTTGGCAAGGGACGCAACGCCGGATCGCGCCCGCGGACGGGTTTCCCGGAGGGTTGCGCCCCTGGGCCGCCGATGCGGCGGCCCGCGGCTTGCCTTGGCCGCCAAGCCAAGGCGGCACCACGGACCTTGCCTCGGCGGCCCAGGGGCGCAACGCGGTGCATGAAAAAGTGCATGACACGCTCTATTCGACCAAAGTCGCATAGGTGTCATCGATGGGGCCCGCTTCGGCGGGCCTCTTTCGTTGATGGCCGCCGCCGGCATGGGGTCTGCGCTTGATCCGGATCAAAACGTTCCCTTAACGCGGTCCATACTATGCGCGGCAACCGGAGGAAGTACCCATGCGCACCGCGGATACCTACAACGACAAAGTCGTTCTGCAGTTCTCGGTGATGACAGTGGTCTGGGGCATCGTTGGGATGCTCGTGGGCCTGTTCATCGCCGCCCAGATGTATTGGCCCGCCCTCAACTTCGACCTGCCCTGGTTGTCGTTCGGGCGCCTGAGACCGTTGCATACCAACGCGGTGATCTTCGCGTTCGGCGGCAGCGCCCTGTTCGCGACCAGTCTGTACGTGGTCCAGCGAACGTCGCACGTCCGATTGCTCTCGGACAAGCTCGCCGCCTTCGTGTTCTGGGGCTGGCAACTGGTCATCGTGCTCGCCGCGGTCACATTGCCGCTGGGCATGACCGAGGGCAAGGAGTACGCCGAACTGATCTGGCCGATCGACATCCTGATCGCCGTGGTCTGGGTGGCGTACGCGGTGCTGTTCTTCGGCACCATCGGCAAGCGCAAGGTCAAGCACATCTACGTCGCCAACTGGTTCTACGGCGCGTTCATCATCGCGGTGGCCCTGCTGCACATCGTCAACAGCCTGGCGATCCCGGTCGACCTGACCCACTCCTTCCCGATCTACAGCGGCGCCGTCGACGCGATGGTGCAGTGGTGGTACGGCCACAACGCGGTGGGTTTCTTCCTGACCGCGGGCTTCCTGGGAATGATGTACTACTTCATCCCGAAGCAGACCGGCCGCCCGGTGTACTCGTACCGGCTGTCGATCGTGCACTTCTGGGCGCTGATCGCCATCTACATGTGGGCCGGCCCGCACCACCTGCAGTACACGGCGCTGCCGGACTGGGCGCAGAGCCTGGGCATGGTGTTCTCGCTGATCCTGCTGGCGCCGTCGTGGGGCGGCATGATCAACGGCATGATGACCCTCTCGGGCGCGTGGCATAAGCTCCGCACCGATCCGATCCTGAAGTTCCTGATCGTCTCGCTCAGCTTCTACGGCATGTCGACCTTCGAAGGCCCGATGATGTCGATCAAGACGGTCAACTCGCTGTCGCACTACACGGACTGGACCATCGGCCACGTGCACTCCGGTGCCCTCGGCTGGGTGGCGATGATCTCGATCGGTTCGATCTACGCGCTGCTGCCGCGCCTGCTGGGCACCAAGAGCATGTGGTCGACCAAGCTGATCGACACGCACTTCTGGACGCACACCATCGGCGTCGTGTTCTACATCGCCTCGATGTGGATCGCCGGCGTGATGCAGGGCCTGATGTGGCGCGCCACCAACAGCGACGGCACGCTGACCTACAGTTTCGTCGAAGCGCTCAATGCCACGTACCCGTACTACCTCGGCCGCATCGCCGGCGGTGCGCTGGTCGTGGTGGGCATGCTGATCATGGCGTTCAACGTGATCCGCACCTGGCAGATGGCGAAGGGCCCGGTCGAGTACCCGGTCATCGCCCCCGACGCCTCGGAGGCGCGCGCCTGACCGCGCGCGCCACCCAACGCCACACGCACGAGAGACGAAGACCATGAGCCACGCTCACGAGAAAGTCGAAAAGAACATCACCCTGATGGCGATCCTGATCGCGGTCGCGGTGTCGTTCGGCGGCATCGCGGAAATCGTTCCGCTGATGTTCCAGGCCGAAGCGATCAAGCCGCTGCCGGGCGTCAAGCCCTATCCCGCCCTGGAGCTGGCCGGCCGCCAGGTCTACATCCGCGAAGGCTGCTACAACTGCCACTCGCAGATGGTCCGCACGCTGCGCTTCGAGACCGAGCGCTACGGCCACTATTCGCTGGCCGGCGAGTCGGTGTACGACCGCCCGTTCCAGTGGGGCAGCAAGCGCACCGGTCCTGACCTGGCCCGCGTCGGCGGCCGCTACTCCGACGACTGGCACCGCGCGCACCTCAACAATCCGCGCGACGTGGTGCCCGAGTCGAACATGCCCGGCTTCCCGTGGCTGTCCGAGAACGGCATCGACCCGACGCTGCTGAAGAAGGAAATGCAGGCGCTGAAGACCCTCGGCGACCCGTACACGCAGGCCGAGATCGACGGCGCCGCGGAAGCGGTGCGCGACAAGACCGAGCAGGACGCGGTGATCGCGTACCTGCAGGGCCTCGGCAAGCACGCGCCCCGCGGAGACTGAGCCATGATCTCCGGCATCATCACCGCGTTCCTGCTGCTGCTGTTCCTGGTCGGCTCGGTGTGGGTCTTCAGTCCGCGCCGCAAGCGCGAGTTCGACGCCGCCGCGCAATTGCCGCTGGGCGACGATGAGCCGCTGGCCGTTGAAACGAACGAATCGAAAAAGAAAGAGGAGACGACCCGATGAACACGGGCTCCATGAGTACGGGCTGGTCGGCCTTCATCATCGCCTTGGTGGTGCTGAACGTCGTGGGCTGCGTGTGGCTGATCTGGTGGACGGCGAAGGTCCGTCCGGGCGATCCGCGCCCCACCGACACCAGCCACGTGTGGGACGAGAACATCACCGAGTACAACAAGCCGTTGCCGAAGTGGTGGAACAACCTCTTCTACATCACCATCATCTTCACGATCGGCTACCTCGCCTGGTTCCCGGGCCTGGGCGCCTTCGCCGGCTACAGCGGCTGGAGTTCGGCCAAGCAGCACGATGCCGACAAGGCCACCGAGGACAAGAAGCTGGAGGCCACCTTCGCGCCGTTCGCCGGCAAGTCGATCGACGTGATCGCGCAGGATCCGAAGGCGCTGAAGCTGGGCAAGGCGATCTTCTCCAACACCTGCGCCGCCTGCCACGGTTCGTCGGCCAAGGGTGCCGTCGGCTATCCCAACCTCACCGACAACATCTGGCACTGGGGCGGTTCGCCCGACCAGATCCTGGAGACCGTGCTCAACGGCCGCCAGGCGGCGATGCCGGCCTGGGAACAGGCACTGGGTGGCAAGGAAGGCGTGACCGCGGTCGCCGTGTACGTGCAGTCGCTGCACGGGCTGAAGGCCGACCCGTCGCTGGTGAGCATCGGCAAGAACAAGTACGAGACCATCTGCGTCAGCTGCCATGGCCCCGACGGCAAGGGCATGCAGGCGGTCGGCGCGCCCGACCTGACCGACGACTACTGGCTCTACGGTGACAGCCTCGCCACGCTGCAGCAGACGATCGGCCAGGGCCGCAATGGCCAGATGCCGGCGCACGGCCCGATCCTGGGCGAGACCCGCGCCCGCCTCGCTGCCGCGTACGTGTGGTCGCTGACACACAAGTCGCCGGCCGATGCGGCGACGGCGGGTGGGGCACAATAGGGTCTCACCCGACACTCAGGAGGCGCCGCGATGACCCACGATCAAGATCAAGGCCTGGACCACGATCCCGATCAGGTTCCCGCGGCGCCCCCGGTGTCCGCACCGCTGCCGTTCGATCATCCGCCCCGGTCGCTCTCGCAGCGACTCGGGGCGATTCTCTGGCCGAGCTTCTTCGCCGCCGGCGTCTCCACCATGGTGTGCTTCGCGCTGCTGGATCCGCTGACCCTGCGCGACATGACCTTCCCGCACCTGGAGATCAGCCGCGAGACAGGCTACGCCATCGGCTTCTTCGCCTTCTGGGTCGCGACGGCCGCGTCCAGTCTGTTCACGTGGATCCTGCTGCGCCCGGCCAGCCGCTTCAATCATGCGCTGAAGTCGTAGTCGTCGCGGGATTATTTCAGTTTTTTCTAATATAATGCATCAGCCGCCGCGCAGCCCGTGGCCGGCGACGCCCCCCATCGTGTCCACGCCGCCATGAACAAGCAGATCCCGATCAAGGTCGCCGACGAACCGGCATCGATGTACGTCAGCGAGAAGAAGATCCATCCGCGCGACGTCGACGGCCGGTTCCAGCGACTGCGCAAGATCGCCGTGTGGGGGCTGCTGGGCATGTTCTACGTGTTCCCGTGGCTGACCTGGCACACCGGCAACACCGCCCGCCAGCTGGTGCTGTTCGACCTGCCGGCCCGCAAGTTCTACGTGTTCGGGCTGAACTTCTGGCCGCAGGACTTCGTGTTCCTGGCGATGCTGCTGATCATCGCCGGCCTGTCGCTGTTCTTCTTCACCGCGCTGGCCGGTCGCCTGTGGTGCGGCTACGCGTGCCCGCAGACGGTGTGGACCGAGGTCTTCATCTGGATCGAGCGCTGGGCCGAAGGTGATCGCAACAAGCGCATCAAGTTCGACGCCTCGCCGTGGACCGGCGAGAAGATCCGTCGCCGCGGCGGCAAGCACGTGCTGTGGCTGGTGTTCGCGCTGTGGACCGGCTTCACCTTCGTCGGCTTCTTCACCCCGATCCGCGACCTTGCGCACCGCATGGTGCCGTTCGCCTGGGGCGGGTGGGAAACGTTCTGGGTGTTCTTCTACGCGCTCGCGACCTGGGGCAACGCCGGCTTCCTGCGCGAGCAGGTGTGCAAGTACATGTGCCCCTACGCGCGCTTCCAGAGCGCGATGTTCGACCGCAACACGCTGATCATCGCTTACGACCCGATGCGCGGCGAGCCGCGCGGCGCGCGCAAGAAGGGCAAGGTCGCCAGCGTGCTGGAACGCGCCCGCGGCCTGATCGACAAGAGCGCCGCCTACGACTACGTCTTCCGCGCCGCGCACCACCACACCGCCGCCGACAACCTCGTCGCCGCGCGCGGCAACACCGCCATCGCCGATCCCGGCCTGCACGCCGAGCCGCTGCCGAAGTTCGAGCCCGAGCAGCTCGGCGACTGCGTCGACTGCACCATCTGCGTGCAGGTCTGCCCGACCGGCATCGACATCCGCAACGGTCTGCAGTACGAGTGCATCGCCTGCGGTGCCTGCATCGACGCCTGCAACGAAGTGATGGACAAGGTCGGCTACCCGCGCGGCCTGATCCGCTACGCCACCCAGAACGAGATCGACGGCAAGCCGTCGCAGGTGGTGCGTCCGCGCATCATCGTCTACGGCCTGCTGCTCCTGGCGCTGCTGTGCGGCTGGGCGTGGAGCGTGACCCACCGCAGCGAACTCATCGCCGAAGTGCTGCGCGATCGCAACGCGCTGTATCGCGAGACCGCGCAGGGCGTGCAGAACGACTACACGCTGAAGCTGATCAACAAGACCCAGCAGCCGCACACCTACCGCATCTCGCTGAAGGCGCCGGAAGGCCTGGCGCTGGCGCAGGGCACGCAGACCACCGTGCCGGCCGCGGCCGAGCAGGTGCTGAGCCTGCCGCTGACCGTGACCGCCACCGGCAAGATCGCCGGCAAGCGCGAGATCGTGTTCATCGTCGAGAGCGCGGACGACAAGACCCGTCGCGAAGTCGACACCAGCTTCTTCGGACCCGCGCCATGACCGAACACACGACGGGTGCGAAGCCCGGCCGCAACCCGATGGTGTGGCTGATGATCGGCCTGCCGCTGGCGGCGGTCGTCGCCGGCGTCGCCACGCTGGTGATCGCGATCCGCTCCGGCGGCAGCGACGCCATCCCCGAGGACGTGCGCCGCACCGCGCAGATCCAGACCGTCGAACTCGGCGCCGACGAGGCCGCCGCGCAGCGCAAGCTGTCGGCGGTGTTCAGCGTCGACGAGGGCCGCGTATCGGTGCTCGCGGCCACCGGCGAGTTCGATCGCACCAAGCCGCTGACGCTGCTGCTGCAGCATCCGATCGAGGCCGCGAAGGACATCACCGTGACGCTGCAGCCCGATGCGCGCGGCTGGAGCGCCGAACAGGCGCTCGATGCGGGCCACGACTGGCGCCTGCGCCTGAACGACGCCGACGTGACCTGGCGCCTGCGCGGGCGTCTGCCCGCGGGCCAGCGCGGCACGCTGCTGCGGCCGTCGCTGGAGCAGGACGACGCGGCGGAGCCGCCGCCGGCGAAGTAGCCCGGGGCCTGTCGTGTCGCCGTCGCCCACGCGTCTGGACGCGAAGCTGCCGCCGCCGCTGGTGATGCTGGCCTGCGGTGTCGCGGCGTGGATCGCGGCGCGACTGCTGCCGGCGCTTGCGGTCGCTGTGCCGGCCCGCGTGCCGCTCGCGATCGCCGTCGCCGTCGTCGCGCTGTCGATCGAACTCGCCGCCGCGGCGCTGTTCTTCCGCCGTCGCACCACGGTCAATCCGCTGAAGCCGGATACCGCGACGCATCTGGTCGTCGGCGGCCTCAACCGCGTCAGCCGCAATCCGATGTATGTCGGCCAGGCGCTGCTGCTCGCCGCGTGGGCGCTGTGGCTGGCGCATGCGCTGGCGCCGCTGGGCGCGGTCGCGTTCGTGCTGTACATCACCCGGTTCCAGATCCTGCCCGAGGAGCGCGCGCTGGCCGCGCGTTTCGGCGACGACTGGCGCGCCTACCGCGCACGCGTGCGGCGTTGGCTGTGAATGCAGGCGCCGCCGCCGGCTCTGGCATCATCGGCGCCATGAGCACGACGGCCACGGCCTCCGGCACCACCTGCTTCCACTGCGGCGAACCGCTGCCCGCGCAGCCGGTGACCGAGCGCGTGTCCGGCAGCGAGCGGCCATTCTGCTGCACCGGCTGCGCCGCCGCCGCGCGCTGGATCGCCGACGCCGACCTCGGCGACTACTACCGCCTGCGCCAGACCGACGCCACGCGCGTCGGCACCGAGACCACCGACTACGCCTGCTGGGATCGCGCCGACCTGCTGGCCGAGCACAGCGTCGCCGTCGACGGCGGTCGCGAAATCACGCTGTTGACCGACGGCATGCGCTGCGCCGCCTGTGCGTGGCTGATCGACCGCGCGCTGACCCGCGAAGACGGCGTGCAGGAAGTCGCGGCGAACGCGATCACCGGCCGCATCCGCATCGTCTGGGACGCCGCGCGCACGCCGCTGTCGACGCTGCTGTCGCGACTGGAAGCGCTGGGCTATCGCCCGTCGCTGGCCACCGGCGAGACGCGCGAACGCGAGCGCCGCCGCGAGCGCAACCGCTGGCTGCTGCGCTTCGGCGTGGCCGGCCTCGGCGCGATGCAGGCGATGATGTACGCCGAAGCGCTGTACCTCGACACCGCCGGCGAGATGTCGCCCGCGACGCGCGATTTCTTCCGCTGGATCACCTTCCTGGTGTCGACGCCGGTCGTGTTCTACGCCGGCTGGCCGTTCCTCGAAGGCATGGCGCGCGAACTGCGCGGCCGCCGCCTCGGCATGGACACGCTGGTCGCGGGCTCCACGCTGCTGGCCTACTTCGCCAGCCTGTACCAGACCGTGCGCGGCGGCGTGCACGTGTGGTTCGACGCCGCGGTGATGTTCGTGTTCCTGCTGCTGGTCGCGCGCATGCTGGAGCAGCGCGCCCGCGGCATCGCGTCGGCGCAGGTGGACGCGCTGGCCCGCGCGCGACCCGCGCTCGCCACCCGCGAACGCGACGACGGCAGCGCCGAACAGGTGCCGCTGAACGCGCTCGCCGCCGGCGACGTCGTGCGCGTCGCGGTGGGCGAGGGCGTGCCCGCCGACGGCGAAGTGATCGGCGACGACACCGCGTTCGACGAAGCGCTGCTCACCGGCGAGGCCGAACCGGTCGCGAAGGCCGCCGGCGATCCCGCCTGGGCCGGCAGCGTCTGCCGCGAGCGCCCCGCGCGGTTGAAGGTCGTGCGCACCGGCGCCGACACGCGGCTGTCGCAGCTCACGCGGCTGGTCGAACGCGCGCAGGAGCAGCGCCCGCCGATCGCGCGCGCCGCCGATCGCATCGCCGGCTGGTTCGTGACCTTGCTGATCCTCGCCGCCACCGGCGTGTACGTCTGGTGGCGGATGCACGATCCGTCGCGCGCGTTCGAAGTCGCGCTCGCGGTGCTGGTGGTCAGCTGCCCGTGCGCGCTGTCGCTGGCGGTGCCGGCGGCGCTGGCCGCGGCGCACGGCGGGCTGGCGAAGCTCGGCGTGCTCGCGCTGCGCGGCGAGGCGCTGGACACGCTGGCGCGCGCCGACCGCATCGTGTTCGACAAGACCGGCACGCTCAGCGATCGCCATCCCGCGCTGGCCGAGGTCGAGACGTTCGACGGCGTCGATCGTGACGCCGCGCTCGCCATCGCCGCTGCGCTGGAGCGCGACAGCGGCCATCCGCTGGCGGCCGCGTTCGCCGCGGCGACGGCTGGCGTTGCGGTGGCGTCGGCGCAGGACGTGCGCGCCGAACCTGGGCATGGCATCGCCGGCCGCATCGACGGCCGCGACTGGCGGCTCGGCCGCGCGCCGTGGGCCGCCGGCCGCGACGACGACGCGGCGCTGTGGCTGGGCGACGGCACGCGCGCGATCGCCCGCTTCGTGCTGCGCGAGACGCCGCGCGCGGACGCCGCCGAGGCGCTGCGTGCGCTGCGGGCGCAGGGCCTGCGCGTGTCGCTGTGCAGCGGCGACGCCGAGGCGCCGGTGGCGCGCATGGCCGAGGCCGTCGGCATCGCCGGGGATGACGTGCGTGCCCGGCAGACGCCCGAGGACAAGCTCGCCTACGTGCGCGAGCGCCAGGTTGCGGGCGAGATCGTCGCGATGGTCGGCGACGGCCTGAACGACGCGCCGGTGCTGGCCGGCGCCGATGTCTCGCTGGCGCTGGCCGACGGCGCCGCGCTTGCGCAGCGCGCGGCCGATTTCGTGGTCGCCGGCGGCGCGCTGGTGCGCATCCCGCAGGCGCTGGCGTTGGCCCGCCGCAGCCGCCGCATCGTCCGCCAGAACCTCGCCTGGGCGATCGGCTACAACCTGCTGGCGCTGCCGCTGGCGGCCTCGGGCCACGTCACCCCGTGGATCGCGGCGCTGGGCATGGCGCTGTCGTCGCTGCTGGTCACCCTGAACGCGCTGCGGCTGAACATGTCGTCCGAGGGCCGTGCCACCGATGGCGCCGCGCCGGCGGGCCCCGTCGAACCGGCCCGGAATTGACCCGGCTCAGAACCCGGCTGCGCCGTCGCCGCGTAGACTGCGTCGCATGAACATCCTCCTCGTGCTCGTCCCGATCAGCCTGATCCTGCTGGGCCTCGCCATCGCCGCGTTCGCCTGGGCCGTGCGCAAGGGCCAGTACGACGACCTCGACACCCCCGCGCTGGACATCCTCGTCGACGACGACCGCCCGCGCACCGCGGCCCGCAGCGCGCAGCCGACGCATGGCGATCGCGACGCCTGAGGCGCTGCACCCGCGGCAGCCGATTCTGTGGGAGCGACGGGAGTCGCGACTGCGATCCAGCGCTGGCATCACATCGTCGCGACTCCCGTCGCTCCCACAGGGCAGGTCGGCGCATGCGTTGCCGCCGGCGATGAGTGAGGCGCCATGACCCTCGACTGGCTCGTCCTCTCCGCGGCGCTGCTCAGCGGCCTGCTGGGCGGCGTGCATTGCGCCGCGATGTGCGGCGCCATCGCCACCAGCCTGTCGTTCGGCCAGAAGGCGGCCTCGCCCGCGGCGCAGTGGTTGCACGCCTTGCAGCCCAACCTCGGGCGCATCCTCGGCTACACGATTGCCGGCGCCATCGTCGGCGGCTTCGGGCACGGTCTCGTCGCCGTCGCGCAGACGCCGAAGCTCGCGCTCGCGATGCGCGTCGCGGTCGGCGTGATGATGATCGTCGTCGCGCTCCGCCTGCTCGACCCGACCGGCCGCTTCAACCCGCTCGCGCGCCCCGCCGCCGCGCTGTGGCAGCGCCTGCAACCGCTGCAACGCGCGCTGCTGCCGGCCGACACCGCGGCCAAGCGCATCGCGGTCGGCCTGCTGTGGGGCTGGCTGCCCTGCGGCCTCAGCGCGACGCTGCTCGCCACCGCGTGGCTGCAGGCCAGCGCTGCGGGTGGCGCGTTGACGATGGCCGCCTTCGGCCTCGGCACGCTGCCGGTGATGCTGCCGCTGACCTGGAGCGGCGCCCGCCTCGGCCAGCGCCTGCAGCGCGGCGGCCTGCGCACCGCCGCCGGCGCCTTCGTCCTGCTCGCCGGCGCGGTGACCATTGCCGCGCCATGGCTGATGCACATCCCAGCGCTGCATGGGGTGTTGTCGGCGTTGGGGTGCAAGCCGGCGGTGTGACGGAGCGCTGGGTGAGGGAGACCGCGGGAGAATCCCGTCTCGTGTCTTGCTGCTCCATGTGCTCGTCGATAGCATCAACCGCATCGTCGCCGAAGGAACGCGCATGGCCAGAGTGTCGTCGATCGCATGTCTGTTCATGGCGCTGCCATTGGCGACCGTATCCTGCGCTGCCCGCGACCCGCAGCTACCTTCTCCTCCATCCGCGGCTGCCTCGCAGGGCGCCACATCTTCCGGTGCGGGAGAGTGGGCGCCCTTCGCTTCCGATCCTTCCCGCATCCGCATGGAGCGCCGTGGCGACCTCGACGGCGACGGCGACGAGGATGTCCTGCTCGTCCTCGCACCACGACCCGGCGCGGACGCACCTTTCGACCCGCGCACGTTGCTCGTCCTGCTGCGTGGTGCCGACGGCAAGTTCGCCAAGGAAATAGACAATCCCGATGCGATCCCCTGCGAACGCTGCGGCGGCATGATGGGCGATCCGTTGCAGGGCATTTCGATCGACAAGAGCGGCTTCGTGCTGCGGCTCGAAGGTGGCTCGCGCGAGCTGTGGTCGCAGACGTTCCGATTCGACTATTCGCGCAAGGATGCGATGTGGATGCTGGTGTCGATCGAAGAGGGAGGTGCTGATCGGGCGACGGGAAATGCGGCAAGAAAGCGACGATCCGTCGAAGATTTCGGCGCGATTCCGCTCGATCGGTTTTCAATCAAGGAATTTCCGGCGGGCGCGATGCCCTGACTGCGTGAAGAAAGGGGAACAGGATGCCCAATGCAAACGAAATCGAGTTGCTGCAGGCGGCGCGAGAGGCGGGCATCACCTCTCGGGTCGAACTCGCCAATTTCATGGCGCAAATGGGGCATGAATCCCTCGGCTTCACCCGGCTGGAGGAAAGCTTCATCTACAGCCGTGGTGTCGCCCAGATCCCCGTGCAATCCGTCTTGCGCGAGGGGCACGCCGCTGCCGAGGCGGCGAGATTGGAGGCGCTGCACGGACGGCCGCAGGAACTTGCGCGACTGATGTATGGCGGCCGCATGGGCAACGACGATGCAGGCGACGGTTATCTCTACCGTGGTCGCGGTTACACCCAGCTGACCGGCGAGCAGAACTATCGCGATGCGGGGACAGGCGTCAATCTCGATCTGGTTCGCCATCCGGAATTGGCCGCGAATCGCGCCAACGCCGTCGATATCGCCGTATGGTTCTGGCAGGACAAAGTGCCCCAGCGTGATCGTGACGATGTCACGTCCGCGACGCATGCGATCAACGGTGGCGAAAACGGGCTGGCCGACCGTCACAACCGATTCGACGCATGGCATGCGACGCTGACACCGGAGTTCATGCGCGATCTCGCTGCCGGTCGCATCCAGCCTGGGCAAGCCGTGGCGCCCTTGGAGGGGCGGCGCCCCATGGAGGATGGCGCATTGCGCCGGCTCGAAAGTGGCGAAGAGGTGCAGCAGTTGCGCGCCAACCTGCACACGCTCGGTGTGCGTTACGACCGGACGCATGTCATCGGTACCGGCAATACCTATGACGCGCACACCGAGGAGGCGGTTCGGCGCTTTCAGGAACAGCATGGGCTGGCCATCACGGGACGGGCCGACCCGGATACGCTGACGGCCGTTCGCGATGCACTCCAACGGCATGTCGCCCCGCATCCGCCCGGAGAAGTCCAACCGCCGCTTCATCGTGGTGGTCGGCAGGATCCCGCGGCTCCGCATCCGCAAGGGAATCGGCATGGCGATCAAGAGGAAGGGCAGGCACGCCCATTGCCGGATGGGCAACGTGGCGCGGTCATGCTCGATGATCCGTCGAATCGAAGCCACGGCCTTTATTCGACGTTGCTGGCGACCGTCCGGGAAAAGGACGATGCGCTGGGTCGGACGAGCGACGTTGCGAGCCGGCAATTGGCGGCAGGTCTGACCGCGCATGCGCGCGAACGCGGGTTGACGGAGATCGGTTTCGCGCAGTTCTCACCGGACGGCACGAAGGTCGCGATGACGGATACGCAGGATCCCTCGTTGCCATGGGCGAAGACGGCGATGGGCGATGTCGGTCAGCTGGTTGGCCAGACGATGACCCAGAGCAGTGAGCGGGTCGAGAAGGTCGATCAGCAACTCCTGCTGTCGCAGTCACAGACCGTGCAGAAGCAAGGTTTGCAGGACCAGGAAGGTCCGGTGATGCGTGGGCCCAGGATGGTTTGAGATCCAGCGTGAAAGCGCCATGGAAGTCGTGATCGCGGCGCGGAACAGGTTTCGCTCATGCGGCTGTGTGCCGTGCAACCCGGAGGCCGTTCACCCCTGTCCCAACACCACTTCCAGCACCGCATCGCCGTAGCGGGCGAGTTTCGCGCCGCCGATGCCGGGGATGCGGGACAGGGCGTGCAGCGAGTCGGGCCGGCGTTCGGCGATCTCGCGCAGGGTGCTGTCGTGGAAGATGACGTAGGCGGGGACGTTCTGGTCCTTCGCGAGGCGGGCGCGGAGGTCGCGCAGGCTGCGGAACAGCGGCAGCGCTTCGGCGGCAACGGGCACGCCGGTGCGCGGGCCGTCGTCGCGGTCGCGGCGCGGTTTCGCGGCGAGGTCGCGGCGCATCGACACGCGCTGCTGGCCGGTGAGCACGGCGCGGCTGGCGTCGGTGAGGCGCAGGCCGCCGTAGGCTTCGGCGTCGACCGCCAGCAGGCCCATCGCGACGAGCTGGCGGAACACGCCGCGCCACACTTTCGCGTCGAGGTCGGCGCCGATGCCGTAGGTGCTGACGCGGTCGTGGCCGAACTGGCGGATCTTCTCGCCTTCGCCGCCGCGCAGCACGTCGATGAGATGCGCCACGCCGAAACGCTGGCCGGTGCGGTACACGCAGCTCAGCGCCTTGCGCGCGGCGTCGGTGGCGTCCCAGCGATCGGGCGGCGTGAGGCAGTTGTCGCAATTGCCGCACTCGTGTGGATACGTTTCGCCGAACGCGGCCAGCAGCACCTGCCGGCGGCATTGCAGCGTCTCGCAGTAGCCGAGCAACTGGTCGAGCTTGCGGCGTTCCAGCTGCTTGCGTTCCTCGCCGGCTTCGCCCTGTTCGATCATCTGCTTGAGCAGCACGACGTCGCCCAGGCCGTAGCACAGCCATGCCTCCGCGGCGTCGCCGTCGCGGCCGGCGCGGCCGGTTTCCTGATAGTAGCCTTCGAGCGATTTCGGCAGGTCGACATGCGCGACGAAGCGCACGTCCGGCTTGTCGATGCCCATGCCGAAGGCGATCGTGGCAACGACGATCACGCCGTCCTCGCGGATGAAGCGACGCTGGTGCTCGGCGCGCACGGCGGCGTCGAGGCCGGCGTGGTAGGGCAGCGCCTTGAAGCCGTGGCCGGCGAGGTATTCCGCGGTCTCCTCGACCTTGCGCCGCGACAGGCAGTAGACGATGCCGGCTTCGTCGCGATGGTCCTTGAGGAAGTCCAGCAACTGCCGGCGGCCGTTGTCCTTCTGCACGATCGTGTAGCGGATGTTCGGGCGATCGAACGAACTGACGAACCACTGCGCCTGCTCCAGTTGCAGGCGTTCGGCGATCTCGCGCTGGGTCGGCGGGTCGGCGGTGGCGGTGAGCGCGATCCGCGGCACGTCCGGCCAGCATTCGTGCAGCACGGTCAGTTCGCGGTATTCGGGGCGGAAGTCGTGGCCCCACTGCGAGACGCAGTGCGCTTCGTCGATCGCGAACAGCGCGACATTCGCCCGGTCCAGCAGCGACAGGAACCGCGGCGTGAGCAGGCGTTCCGGGGCGACGTAGAGCAGGTCCAGCTCGCCCGCGAGCAGCGCGCGCTCGACGCGTGCGGCCTCGCCGGCGTCGAGCGTGGAGTTGAGGAATTCGGCGCGCACGCCGAGCTGGCGCAGGGCGTCGACCTGGTCCTGCATCAGCGCGATCAGTGGCGACACCACCACGCCGACGCCGTCACGCAGCAGCGCGGGCACCTGGTAGCACAGCGACTTGCCGCCGCCGGTGGGCATGAGCACGAGGGCGTCGCCGCCGGCCGCGATGTGTTCGACGATGGCCCGCTGCGGTCCGCGGAAGTCTTCGTGGCCGAAGACGCGGCGCAGCAGGTCGGTGGGGGACGCCTGCATCGCACAAGGGTAGCAGGCGCCGGAAATCCGGCGGCCGGTGTCGCTGCGAACGTTTGCAGCGTCCGCGCCGCGCCGCGGGTTTGGCGCGACCCCCCGGCTGCCGCGATACTGCACGGGTTTCGCCGCCCGATGCCGTGCCGATGACCCGAACGCTGCAACTGAAAGTCCTTGATGCCCGCTTCGGCGGCGAGTGGCCGCTGCCGGCCTACGCCACCGAAGCCAGCGCCGGCATGGACCTGCGCGCCGCGCTCGACGCGCCGCTGGCGCTGGCGCCCGGCGACGCGGCGCTGGTGCCCTCGGGGCTGGCGCTGCACATCGGCGATCCGGGCCTGTGCGCCGTGATCCTGCCGCGCTCCGGGCTGGGCCACAAACACGGGATCGTGCTGGGCAACGGCACCGGGCTGATCGATGCCGACTACCAGGGGCCGCTGCTGATCAGCGTCTGGAACCGCGGCCGCGAGGCGTTCGTCATCGCCCCGGGCGACCGGATCGCGCAGCTGGTCATACTTCCCGTGGTGCGCGCGACCTTCGAGGTCGTGGATACTTTCGAGGACAGCGCCCGGGGCGCCGGCGGCTTCGGCCACACCGGCGTGCGCTGATCCATCGCCGACCCTTCCGCCGCTGCCGGCCGTGCGCCGGCGGGCGATCGCCACAGGCCAGAGACCGCATTCGATGAAAGACAGCCTCCGTCAGCAGCTCCTTCCGCTCCGTCCCGGGATGAAACCCCTGGCGGGCCTGTGCGTGGTGCTCGCCCTGTGGTTCGGCTGGACCGGTGTCGCCCAGTTCCTGTACGAGTCGCGCGTGGCCGATCTCGGCGCGGTGCGCGACAGCGCGGTGCAGCTGACCCACCAGGCGCTCAAGCAGCAGCAGGAACGGTTGACCAAGGGGCTGGAGGAGGACGCTGCGCAGAGCGCGCTGGCCGTGGGCGACCTGGCCACGGCGCAGAAGGTGATCGGCGCCGGCTGGCCCAACCTCGTCACGCTGCAGATGCTGCCGCCGGATCTCGACGCCGCCTACGCCGCGCTGCCCAAGGGCGGTTACGGCCGGCTGGCGGTGCTCGAGACCGCGCTCAACGAGAACCACGTCCGCACCTGGATCACCACCGGCCCCGGCAAGCCGCAGCTGGCGGTGGCCGCGCCGGCCAAGACCGGCGGCAAGCTGGTGGGGGCGGTCTACGCACAGCTGCCGATCACCGAGCTCACGGCCGGCCTGGACACGCTGGCCTCGGTCGACGATGGCTACCTGGCCCTGCGCCAGGGCGGCGTGTCGCTGTGGGAGCGCGGCGACCAGGCCTACGCCGACGGCGCCGAGCGCATGGCGGTGCAGGTCGGCGACACCGGGTTGCGCGTGGTGGCGGGCACGGCCTCGCCGCCGGGACAGGCGCTGGACCTGGGGCCGGTGCTGTCGCTGATCTTCGCCGGCGCCTGCCTGCTCCTGGCCGTGCTGGCGTGGCGGCTGTCGTTGCTGCGCGAGGTGGCCGAGGAACCCGGCGAGGTGCAGACGCTGGAAGACGCCGTGGCCAACGCGCCGGAACCGCCGGGCGATGCGCCGGTCCTGGACATCCGCGAGGCGCCGAAGCCCGCGCCGGTGATCATCGACCGCAGCATCTTCCGCGCCTACGACATCCGCGGCGTGGTCGGTCGCGACCTGGACCGCAACGTCGCCGAACTGATCGGCCAGTCCATCGGCACCGTGATGCAGGACCAGAACCTGCGCGAGATCGTGGTCGGCCGCGACGGCCGCCTGTCCGGTCCGGAGCTGGTCGAGGGCCTGACCGCCGGCCTGCGCAAGGCCGGCATCGACGTGGTCGACATCGGCATGGTGCCGACGCCGGTGACCTACTTCGGCGCCTACCACCTGCGCACCGGCTGCTGCGTGTCGCTGACCGGCAGCCACAACCCGCCGGACTACAACGGCTTCAAGATCGTGGTCGGCGGCGAGACCCTGTCCGGCGACGCCATCATCGACCTGCACACGCGCATCGTCGAACGCCGGCTGCGCACCGCGGACGTGCCCGGCCGCCACAGCGAGCGCGACATCAGCGCCGACTACGTCATGCGCATCGCCTCCGACGTGCAACTGGGCCGCCCGCTGCGCGTGGTGGTCGATGCCGGCAACGGCGTGGCCGGCGAGATCGGCCCGCGCGTGCTGGAGGCGATCGGCGCGGAGGTCGAGGAGCTGTACTGCGAGATCGACGGCACCTTCCCCAACCACCATCCCGACCCGAGCGAGCCGCACAACCTCGTCGACCTGATCAGCATGGTCCAGCGCCGCGGCGCGGACCTCGGCATCGCCTTCGACGGCGACGGCGACCGCCTGGGCGTGGTCACCCGCGACGGCGAGAACATCTACGCCGACCGCCTGCTGATGCTGTTCGCGGCCGACGTGCTGGAGCGCAACCCGGGCGCGATGATCGTCTACGACGTGAAGTGCACCGGCCGCCTCGCCTCGCACATCCTGCGCCACGGCGGCAGCCCGCTGATGTGGAAGACCGGGCATTCGCTGATCAAGGCCAAGATGCGCGAGACCGGCGCGGAACTCGCCGGCGAGATGAGCGGCCACTTCTTCTTCGCCGAGCGCTGGTACGGCTTCGACGACGGCATCTACTCGGCGGCGCGGCTGCTGGAGATCCTCGCCACCGCGGCGGAGGAGCCGGACGTCGTCCTGCGCGCGCTGCCCAAGGGCGTGTCCACGCCCGAGATCAAGGTCGATGCGCCCGACGGCAATCCGCACGCGTTCGTGGAGCGTTTCCGCGAGGGCGCGTTCTTCGAGGGCGGGCGGCTGTCGACCATCGACGGCCTGCGCGTGGACTGGCCGGACGGCTGGGGCCTGGTGCGCGCCTCCAACACCACGCCGGTGCTGGTGCTGCGCTTCGACGCCGACAGCGAACAGGCGCTGGCACGCATCCAGGGCGTGTTCCGCGAGCGCCTGCTGGAGCTGGCGCCGACGCTGCCGCTGCCGTTCTGAGCGAACGGCGGCGACGCGCCGGGCAAACGGGGAACGACGCGATCGCGAACGATGCGATCGCGGGACCGGACGGCGTCAGCCGCCCGGCGTGGTCGCCGGAACGGCCGGCGTCGCCAGCGCGGTGTCGCCGGCCTGCTGGCCCTTGAGCGTGCGGTAGCGCGACAGCGCCTGCTGCAGTTCGGCGTCGAGCGCCTTGCGCTCGGCGGTCTGGCGGATCTTCAGCGCGCGCAGCCCGAGCAGTTCGGCGTGCTGGGTGAGGATCTTCTCGCGCAGCACCTTGCCGACCGGCTTCGACTGCAGTTCCAGCTCGTTCGCCTGGCGCAGCAGGCTGATCAGGCTGCGGTGCAGGTTGGCCAGCGCCAGCTCGGAGCCCTTCAGCGATTCCTCGATCAGGTCGACCCGGTTCTGGAAGGCGCGCCGCAGGTCGTCTTCGGTCTGGTAGGACATCACCATCGCCATCTCGCGGCGCGCCTGGTCCTCGTGGGCCCTCTGCGCCGCTTCCTGGGCCGCGGCCTGCACCCGTTCCTCCGGGGTCAGCGCACGCCCGACGCGGTTCACGGTGTTGCCGGTGTGGGTGTCGAATTCGGTGCGGGCGCGGCCCGCCGCGGAGGCCGGGAAGGCGTCGCCGCAGACGTGCTTGCCGCCTTCCTCCCAGCAGTACAGCTTGGGCTTGGGCGCGTTGGCGTCCTGCGCGGGCAGGAGGGCCGGCGTGGCGAGCGCGAGCGCGAGCAGGCCCAGCGGCAGGCGTGCCGGAACCCGACGGCGATGGCGTGGCGTGGTCATGTCGTCCCCGTTCCCCCGACGGACGCATCGGTCTGCGACGTGGCGCGGCCGTACCGGGCCCGGTAGGCCTCCAGACGCGCGCGCTGGTCCTGAAGTTCGGTGCTTTCGCCGACGAATGCAAGCAGATCGTCCAGTCCTGCGACCGCGATCACGGGAATTCCCGCTTCCGCCGTCACCGCTTCCGCCGCCGACAGCCCGCCGCCGTCGGGCGCGATCTCTTGGCGATCGAGCGCAATGACGATGCCGGCCGGCACCCCGCCGGCGTCGCGGATCAGCGCCAGCGCCTCGCGGATGGCGGTGCCGGCGGTGATGACGTCGTCGACGATCAGCACCCGGCGGTCGGCCAGCGGCGCGCCGATCAGCATCCCGCCCTCGCCGTGGGCCTTGGCTTCCTTGCGGTTGAACGCCAGCGGCAGGTCGCGGCCACGGCCGGCGAAGGCGCAGGCCAGCGCGGTCGCCAGCGGGATGCCCTTGTAGGCCGGGCCGAACAGCAGGTCGAAGTCCACGCCCGCGGCGTCGACGGCGTCGGCGTAGCAGGCCGCCAGCCCGGCGAGGGCGGCGCCGGAGTCGAACCGGCCGGCGTTGAAGAAGTAGGGGCTCTCGCGGCCGGACTTGAGGGTGAAGGTGCCGAAGCGCAGCGCCTCGGCGCGCAGGGCCAGTTGCAGGAAGCGGGAGCGATGGTCGGTCACGGCGGAGGCGCGCGGCGGGACCGCACGTCGGTGGCATCGGGGCGTTCATCGTAATCCGGGCGGCACCGAAATGCCCGCCCGCCCCCCGCGCGGATGCCAACCGGGGCGCGATCGGATAGGCTGCGTGACTGGCATCACTGTCGGCGGCCGCGCACCGCGCGCTGCACGACGCCCTCGTCCGCCCCCTTCCGGACCCCTCCCGCTCCATGCGCATCATCAGCTTCAATGCGAACGGCCTGCGCTCCGCGGCCACCAAGGGCTTCTTCGACTGGTTCCGCGGGCAGGACGCCGACGTCCTCTGCGTGCAGGAAACCAAGGCCCAGGAACACCAGCTCGCCGCCCCCGAACTCCGGCCCGACGGCTACCGCGCCTTCTTCAAGGACGCGATCACCAAGAAGGGCTACAGCGGCGTGGGCATCTACGCCCGCCGCCCGCCGGACGAAGTGCGCACCTCGCTGGGCTGGGCGCCGTTCGACGACGAGGGCCGCTACATCGAGGCCCGCTTCGGCAACCTGAGCGTGGTCTCGTTCTACATCCCGTCGGGCACGTCGGGCGAGGAACGCCAGGCGTTCAAGTACGAGGTGATGCGCTGGCTGAAGCCGATCATGGACGAATGGCTGCGCAGCGGCCGCGACTATGTGCTGTGCGGCGACTGGAACATCGTCCGCGCCCGCAACGACATCAGGAACTGGACCTCGAACCAGAAGAATTCCGGCTGCCTGCCCGAGGAGCGCGCCTGGCTCAACGGACTGGTCGCCGACGCCTGCGGCGACGGCACCACGCCGCCCGCGCGCGGCTGGCTGGACAGCTATCGCGTGCTGAAGCCCGAAGGCACCGACTACACGTGGTGGTCGCAGCGCGGCGCCGCGCGCACCAACGACGTGGGCTGGCGCATCGACTACCAGTTCATCACGCCGGGCCTGCGCGAGCGGGTACAGGCCTGCGCGATCCACAAGGACCCGCGCTTCTCCGACCACGCGCCCTACGTGGTGGATTACGCCGTCGGCGATGACGCCGGCGCGATAAACGGGGCGAAATCCGGCGCGAAGAAGGCGGCTGCCCGATGAGCGCGACCGCGGCCCCGAAGCGCACCTACGGCTGGCGTGACGTGCTGCGTGCGCTCCGCCAGCGCAAGGTGCTGGCGATGCTGATGCTCGGATTCTCGTCGGGCCTGCCGCTGTACCTCGTCGGCAACACCATGGGTTACTGGATGCGCGACGGCGGCAGCGAACTGTCGGCGATCGGCTTCCTGTCGTGGGTGGGACTGGCCTACACGCTGAAGTTCCTGTGGGCGCCGGTCATCGACAAGACCGACGTCCCGGTGCTGGGCAGGCTGGGACATCGCCGCGGGTGGATCCTGGCGTCGCAAATGGTGATTGCGGCCGGCCTGGTCGGCATGGCCGTGCTGCAACCCGAGGGCGGGCTGGTGGTGTTCGGGGCGATGGCGCTGGTCGCGGCGTTCGCTTCGGCCACGCAGGACATCGTGATCGACGCGTGGCGGATCGAGATCTCGGACAGCGGCGAGGAAATGGGCCTGCTCAGTGCCGGCTCGCAGCTCGGCTACCGCACCGCGCTGCTGGTCACCGATGCGCTGATCCTGATCCTGGCCGCCCACATCGGCTGGTCGCTGTCGTACTGGGTGATGGCGCTGTTGATGGGGATCGGCGTGCTGGCCGTGTTCCTGGCGAGCGAACCGGTCGGCAAGCGCGCGGCGGCAACGGCGACGGCGACGCTGTGGACCGCGCGCGGGCTGTTCGATGCGGTGATCGGTCCCTTCGTCTCGTTCTTCCGCACCCACGGCAAATGGGCGCTGCTGATGTTGCTGGCGATCAGCCTGTACCGGTTGCCCGACTTCGTGCTCGGCCCGATGGCCAATCCCTTCTACAAGGACCTCGGGCTGACCAAGGAGATGGTCGGCGAGGTGCGCGCGACCGCAGGCCTGCTCGCGTCGCTGGTCGGCATCGCGGCGGGTGGCCTGTCCGCGGTGCGATTCGGCCTGATTCCGACGCTGCTGGCGGGGGCGATCCTCGGCCCGGGCTCCAATGTCGCGTTCGCGTGGCTGGCGCACCAGGACCCGACGATGGCCAACTTCACCATCGCGATGGTCATCGACAACGTGTCCACCGGGTTCGCGGGCACCGCGCTCGTGGCCTACATGTCCAGCCTGACCAGCGCCGGCTACACCGCGACGCAATACGCGCTGCTCAGTTCGTTCTATGCGCTGCTGGGCAAGGTGCTCAAGGGCTTCTCCGGTGTCGCCGTCGAACAGCTCGAAGCCGGGCGGACGCTGCTCGACGCCTACGCGCTGTTCTTCACCGGGACCGCGCTCGCCGGGATCCCGGCCTTGCTGCTGTGCCTGGTGCTGGTCGCCCGCAAGCCGGCGGCCGCGCCGCAGCCGGTGACCGGATGAGGCGATGACCGACCTCGTCCTCCGCGACATCGAGCCGCAGCTGGCGGTGCGCATCCGCAAGGTCGCCGAGACCAACGGCTGGACGCTGCACCAGACGATCCTGCACTTGATCGAGCGCGGCCTGTTCGCCAGCGAGGGCGGCGCGCTGCGTTTCGACAGTTCGGAGACCGACGTGATGCAGTCCGTGATCGCGGCGCTGGAGACGGTGCCGAACGATCCGGGCTTCTCGCTGATCGGCCGCACCGCGGCGCCCGTCGACGAGCCGCGGCCGGTCGCCGGGAAGCTCGACCGCGACGAGATCGAACGCTTCCTCGACAGCGTGCCGAAGGGCAACGCGCTGGGGCGCGTCGACTGACGCCATTCGGCGTCGGGTGTCAGGCGTCGGGTGCGGGCGGCAAGTTCAGGGCAGGTGGATCGCGCCCAGCACCCGCGGACCGCGTGCGCCGGTGACGCCCGGCAGGTTGCCGGGCCGTCCCAGCACCGTCTGCCGCGCCAGCCAGGCGAAGCCCAGGGCCTCGACGTGGTCGGGATCGAGCCCGTGCGCGGCCGTGGATTCGACCGTCGCGCCCGGCAGTGCGTCCGCCAGCGCGCGCATCAGCACCGGGTTGTGCACGCCGCCGCCGCAGGCGATCACGCGCGCGGCCGCGGGCAGGGTGGCGCGCAGCGCGTCGGCGACCGTGCGCACGGTGAGCGCGAGCAGCGTCGCCTGCACGTCCGCGGGTGTTTCCGTGCCGGCGCGGCGGGCGTCGACCCAGCCGAGGTGGAACTGGTCGCGGCCGGTCGATTTCGGCGGCGGCAGCGCGAACCACGCATCGTCCAGCAGCCGGTCGAGCAGCGCCGCATCAACCCGGCCGCTGGCGGCGAACGCGCCGTCGCGATCGAAGCCTTCGCCGACGTGGCGCAGGCACCACGCATCCATGAGCCCGTTCGCCGGCCCGGTGTCGAAGCCGCGCACGCCCGTGGCGTCGCCGGCCGGCAGCAGGGTGAGGTTGGCGATGCCGCCGAGGTTGAGCACCGCGCGGTCCTCGCCGGGCGAGGACAGCAGCGCGGCGTGCAGTGCCGGCAGCAGCGGCGCGCCGTGGCCGCCGGCGGCGACGTCGCGACGACGGAAGTCGGCGACGGTGCGCACGCCGGTGCGTTCGACGATCCGGCTCGCATCGCCGAGTTGCAGGGTGAAGGCGTGTGGACCGTGCGGCCGGTGGCGCAGGGTCTGCCCGTGCGAGCCGATCGCGCCGATCTCCGCGCGGTCGACGCCGCTGTCGCGGATCGCGGCCTCGGCGGCCTCGGCGAACGCCGCGCCGAGCCGGGCGTCGAGTTCGCCGATCTCGTCCAGCGTCAGCGCCGGCGCGTGCTGGCCGAGGTCGACGATGCGTTCACGCAGCGCCGGGTCCCAGGCGTAGGTGCGGCCGAACAGCGGCGCCGCGCGCGGCGGCGCGCCGTCGATGGCGTCGTGGAAGCGGGCGAGGGCGACATCGATCCCGTCGGCGCTGGTGCCGGAGATCATGCCGAGGTACAGCGCGGAAGCGGGGTCGGTCATCGCGCCATGATCGGCGATGGCGTCGCGGGCGCCAATGGCATGCGGCTCACGCCGGCAGCGGCGTCGGCGGGCAGGCGTGCATGTGCAGACCGGGACGGCCCTCGCGCCAGTAGCGCCAGAGTTCCGGCAGCAGCCTGACCGTGGCGTCGACGATGGCGTCCGCGGCGGGCGGCCGTCGGCCGAGCAGCCGCAGCGGCCAGGCGACATCGCCGCGGAACCACGCGGCGCTGGTCGGTCCGGGACGCGGCTGCAGCCGGCCGCTGTCCGGCAGCCAGCCGGCGAACACGGCGTCCGGCGCGAACTGCCGCTCGCCGATCCGCAGCCCGTCGGCCGGGCAGGTGGCGTAGTTCACGACGTAGCGCGGGCGGTCGTGGCGGTCCCACTGGACTTCCAGCAGGTGCACGACCGCGGTGGCAGGGCGATGGAAGCGCATGGTGCCGTCGGCGTCCGCCAGCGGCAGGAAATCCTCGGCGATCAGCGCCGGGACCAGCCGCGACCGCACCGCCTTGCGCAGTGCGGTCGCGGACACGGCTCAGCCCTTCTTCGGCTTCGCCGCGGGCTTGCCGGTCGCCAGCGCCGCGGCCAGCGCCTGCTGCGGCGCTTCCAGCGACTGCGGGAAGACGATGTTCTCGACCGTGCGGATCTTGGTCATCGCGCGCAGGGTCTCGTTGCGGAAGCTCGCCAGCTCGGCGCCGCGCAGCGGCTCCGGCGGCGGCATCGTGATCGACAGCGGGTTGCGGTGCACGCCGTTGATGCGGAATTCGTAGTGCAGGTGCGGGCCGGTGGCGAGGCCGGTCATGCCGACGTAGCCGATGGTCGTGCCCTGGCCCACGGCCTGGCCCTGGCGGATGTTGCCGAAGCGCGACATGTGCCCGTACAGCGTGGTGTAGCCGTGGCCGTGGTCGAGGATGACCACGCGGCCGTAGCCGTTCTGCCAGCCCATGAACTGCACGCGCGCGTCGCCGGCGGCCTGGATCGGCGTGCCGGTGCCGGCGGCGTAGTCCACGCCCTTGTGCATGCGCATGCGGCCCAGCACCGGGTGGTAGCGGTTGCCGAAGCTTGAGCTCAGCCGCGCGTACGGGATCGGCATGCGGATGAAGGCGCGCTTCAGCGGCCGGCCGTCGGAGGTGAAGTATTCCGGCTTGCCGTTGCGGTTGTGCAGGAAGGCAGTGTGCAGCTTGCCGTCGACGGTGAACGCGGCGGCGAGGATCGCGCCGGTGCGTTCCAGCTCGCCGTCCACCCACATCTGGTCGACCACGACGCTGAAGCGGTCGTCGGCATCGAGGTCGGAATCGAAGTCGATGTCGTACTTGAACATCTCGTCGGTCAGCTGGTCCAGGTGCGCCCCGGACAACCCGAGCTGGCGCGCCGAGCGGAACAGCGAGCGCCCGACCTTGCCGCTGAGCACGACCGTGCGCACGTCGACGTCGCGCTTGACCACGGTTTCCTTGATGGCCTTGCCGGTGAGGTCCAGCTGCACGCGCTGGCCGTCGGCGCGCACGAAGCGGATCGCGCGCAGCTTGCCGTTCACCGGCAGGTCGACCGACAGCTGGGTCTGCGGCGTGACCTGGCCGATCGCGGCCTTCACGCCCGGATGCGCGAGCACGCGGTCGAGGTCGGCCTTGGGAATCCCCAGGGTCGAGAACATGTGCGCCAGCGAGGCGCCGCGACGCACGGTCACGGTGTGCCAGCTGTCGCCGAAGGTGCCGGCGGCGCGGCTGAGCGACAGCGGCGGCAGCTTCAGCGAGAGCGTCTGGATCGGCGTGCTGCCCGGCGGCTGCAGCATGCTGGAGAAGCCGGGGACGAGCGTGCCCAGCAGCGCCACCGTGGTGGCGACCAGACTGACCTGCGCCCACTGGCGGCGGGTCCACCGGCCACGGAACGCGGGCTCGGCATCGGAAGCGGTGTGCCGGGCATCCTGCTCGGTAGCGAGGTGCAGGTTGCGCGAGCGGATGAGGCGGTTGCGCAACGCGCGATTCGACGGAGTCGACATCGAACGGTTTCCCCCAGACGGGACGGCCAAGGCAGTACCATAAGTTAGTCGAAAAGAGTGCGTCAAATCCTTGACTGGATTGGGTTTTTTGGGATGATGCGCTTAACCTCGATTTAACTCCGGGTTCAGCTTCGCGCCCCGGGCCGTTACAGTGCCAGCCCCGTGTCGCACCGTCGCGGACGCGTGCGGATCGCCCGGTGCCGTCCGTTTCCTCCTCCCAAGACTCTCCCCGCCGCCCCATGTCCAGCCCTGCCTTCGACCCTGCCGCCCTCGATCTCATCGCCCGCGGCGCCGACGAAATCCTCAAGCGCGAGGAGCTGGAGGCTCGCTTGGCCGCGTCCATGAAAGCGGGCGGCCGCCCGCTGCGGGTCAAGGCCGGCTTCGACCCGACGGCGCCGGACCTGCACCTCGGCCACACCGTGCTGCTGAACAAGATGCGGCAGTTCCAGGACCTCGGCCACCAGGTGATCTTCCTGATCGGCGACTTCACCGGGATGATCGGCGACCCCACCGGCAAGAACGTCACCCGCAAGCCGCTGACCCGCGAGGACGTGCTGGCGAACGCCGAGACCTACGCCGAGCAGGTGTTCAAGGTGCTCGACAAGGACCGCACGGAGGTCCGCTTCAACAGCGAGTGGTTCGGGAAGATGACCGCCGCCGACATGATCCGGCTCGCCGCGCAGCACACGGTCGCGCGCATGCTCGAACGCGACGATTTCGCCAAGCGCTACGCCGCGCAGCAGTCGATCGCGATCCACGAGTTCCTCTACCCGCTGGTGCAGGGCTACGACTCGGTGGCGCTGGAGGCCGACGTCGAACTCGGCGGCACCGACCAGAAGTTCAACCTGCTGATGGGCCGCGGCCTGCAGGAAGCGCACGGCCAGAAGCCGCAGATCGTGCTGACCATGCCGCTGCTGGAAGGCCTGGACGGCGTGAACAAGATGTCGAAGTCGCTGGGCAACTACATCGGCATCGCCGAGCCGGCGATCGACATCGTCAACAAGACCATGAAGATCGGCGACGACCTGATGTGGCGCTGGATCGATCTGCTCAGCTTCGAGATCGGCATCGCCGAGGCGACGCGGCTGAAGGCGGACGTCGCCGGCGGCGCGCTGAATCCGCGCGACGTGAAGCTGCGCCTCGCGCGCGAACTGGCCGCGCGCTTCCACGATGCGGCCGCCGCCGAGACCGCCATCGCCGGCTGGCATGCCGCGGTGACCGGGCAGGGCGACACCTCGCTGCTGCCGCTGCACGAGGTGCGGATTCCTGCGGAAGGCCTGCGCATCGCCGCGCTGCTGACCGCCGCCGGCCTCACGCCCAGCAATTCCGAAGCCAACCGCAAGCTCAAGGAGCGCGCGGTGAAGATCGACGGCGCCGTGGTCGAGGACCCGGCGACGACGCTCGTGCCGGGCTTCGAGGGCGTGCTGCAGATCGGCAAGCAGAACTTCAAGCGCGTGCGGCTGGTCGCGGCCTGAGGCCGCGACGCCGCATCACATCACGACGCAGCCGCTGCCGCCGCCCTCCTGCTTCGGCTTGGGCGGCTGCTGTTGCTGCAGCCTGTCCAGGTGCCGGTCCAGCAGCATCGGCGCCAGCGCCTCGCCGAGCATGCGCATGTGCTCGGGGCCGGTGGCGGTGTTCGCCTTCGCCGGATCGAGCGCCGCCAGGCGCGCGCTGGCGTTCGTCGGATCGGCCTTGTCGGAGATGATCAGGCCGCCCTTGTCGGAGGGCACCACGCAGCCGATCGCGGTCATGCCCTTCTCGCCCGCCACCCGCGCGGTGTAGGCGCACAACTGGTCGAAGGCGGGCGTGCCCTTGTGCACGCCCAGCCGGCCTTCGTCGATGCCTTCCAGCGCGGTCGTGGCCTGTTCCAGCATCCGGCGTTCAGCCAGGCCCTGCGCGCCGGTGACGGCGTTCGCGAACCCGTTGGGACGCAGCAGCGGCAGGAACGTCTTGTCGAAGTCGCCGCCGCTGGGGATCCGCGGGTCCATCGGCGTCCTCATCAGGCCGCGGTTGACCTCGAAGCCCAGGTTGTCGAAATCGACGACGTAGTGCGGCCGGTAGTTCTTGTCGGTGGGGTCGGGCACCCGTTCCGACTTGTGCGCCAGCTCCAGGCCTTCGAGCAGGGTCTTGTGCGGGTAGTTGAGCGCGCCGTTGGGGCCGAGGCTGGAGGGCAGCCGGTCGGCGAAGTAGACCTTCATCGCCTCGATGTTGTCGCGGCCCGGCGCGGTTCCGGTGTCCAGCGAGAGGCGCCCGTCGTCGCCGCGGGTCAGGCCGGGCTTGAGGGCGACGGTGCGGTCCGGCGCCTCGCCGCGCACGACCATGAAGTCGCGCATGGCCTCCGGGAACGCGGCGTACAGGTCGGCGGCCGTGGGCGGCACCGCGCGCCGTGCCAGCGGATCCTCGATCGCGAGGTTGGTGCGGGTGTGGTCGGCGGCCAGGCGCGAGGTCAGCGCGTTGAAGCCGGAGATGTGCGCCTCGGATTCGTTGCGGCGCTCGTCGGCGATGTAGTCGCGGATCAGCCCGGTGTAGTCGCGCGGCCCGGGCGGCGCCTTCGGGTCGAACAGCATCTGCTTCACGCCGGGGATGAACACCTTGTCGACGTGGTCGCCGTTGATGGCGCGATCGACCGCGTGGCCGGTCTCGTGGCCCAGCACGAAGGTGGCGCGGTACGGATCGTCGAGCAGCGCGGTCGGGAACGCGATCGCCTTCGAGTGGGCGTCGTAGGCCGCCTGCGCCCCGCGCGGGTCGCCCTGGACGAAGCCGGTGAACGCGCCCTTGTCGATCGCGAACAGCAGGCCGTCCTTGAACGTCGGCGCGCCGTCGATGACCGCACGCAGGCGTTCGCGGGTCGGACCGTCGTCGGAGTACTTTGCGATCATCGGGGTCAGCAGGTCGCGATCGATCTCCTCGCGGCGCTCCTGCGACAGTGCGGGTCCGGGCTCAGGCATGACGCACCTCCGCGATCAGGCTTTCCACGCACAGGTGGTCCGGATGCGCCGCGCTCTCGGCGCGCACCCGGACCCGGATCGACACCGGCCCGCGCAGGAAATCGTGGCCGTACAGCATGTCGCGGCCGCCGGTGGCGGGGCGGTGGACGTAGCCGGCCGCCTCCATCGCCGCGGCGCAGGCGTCGAAATCGAGGCCGGCGACCGCCGACAGATCGTCGTAGGCGTCGGTCTGGTCGTCGAACGCGAATTCCAGCCGCAGCGGCGCGTCGGGCGCCGGCCGCGGCAGGATCATGACGTTGCAGATCCAGCGCGCATCGAGCGTCCGCCCGAAACCGTAGACCTGCGGATCGGTGCGGCTGTGGCGCACCGGCTGGCCGAAGACCTGTTCGAGGCGCGCCGGCGACAGGTCGTCGGGCGCGTGCAGGTCCTCGACCAGGCGCAGGGCGCGCTGGCCGAGGTCGCGGCTGAGGGTGAGGGTGTCGTCCATGGAATCCTCCGCGGGGTGTTCCGGATGGGGCCGGGGTCCGGGACGGCGGCGCCCGCCGTCCCGGCATCGGGCTTGCAGGCCATGTTGTTGCAGGCCATGGGCTTACAGGCCATGCCCCTTCGGCGCGTGCTGCGGCGTGTCGGTCGCCACGCCGGGCGATGGCGACGCCTGCGCCTGCAGGGACTGCAGCGTCTGTTCGGCCGGCTGGCGGACCGCCTGCGCGATCTCCACCGCCGCGTGCCGGGCATCGGGCGAGGCCGGATCCTGGCCCTGCACCGCGATCAGGCGTTCGCCGTCGACGCTCTTCACCACGTGGTCGATGGCGGTCAGCCCGTCTTTCTGCGCCGCGGCGGCGAGCGTGGCGGCGGCGTTCCCGAACGCCGTGCCATCGGCCAGTCCGCCGTTCGGGCCGAGCTTCTCCATCGCCTGTCGTGCCTGCAGCAGCAGCGCCGGTTCCGGTGCGGAGGCGGCGCCGGGATCGGGCGGGGCGTCGATCGCCACGCGGCGATTGAGCGCGCGATTGGCTTCCGGCGTCGGCACCACCGCGGTCCGCAGCGGGTCCACGGCCTCGCGGATGCCCTGCAGCTCCTGGTTGCTCATCGGCATGCCCGACTGCTGGCGGGTGGCGAAGGCGTGCATCGTGTCGGTCACCTCCACGACGCCGTTGCCCGGGAATTTCAGCACCGCGGGGCTGGCGCCGAGCGCGGCGAAATCGATGCTGTAGGCGTGGTGCAGCGGCGCGTAGCCCGGCGCCAGCTGGCCGTCGATGCCGGTGGCCGCCGTCGCCGCCAGCGTGGCGTGGTGGTCGACGTAGGTCCGCTCCGCGGCGTGGATCTCCTGCCAGGCGCCGTGGATGGCCTGGTTGCGGTAGTCCATCAGGCCGTTGTCGCCGAACGTGCCGGGGAACTTGTCCGCGTAGTACACCTTCATGCGATCGATGTTGCCGTCGGACAGCGCCATCGAGCCGTCGGCCTCGCGGGCGAGCCCGGGCTTCAGCGCGTAGTCCTTGAAGATCAGGCCGCTGACGTTGATGAAGTCCGACATCCGGCCGGGCTCGGTCTGGTACAGCTCCTTCAGCGTCGGCGCGCGGTCGAGGTGGCGTTCGTGGCGGACGTACGACGCCAGCGCGTTGAAGCCGCCGATGTGCGCCTGCGCTTCCTCGCGGCGGGTGCCTTCCACCACGTCGCGGACCACGTCGGTGTAGTCGCGCGGCGCGGCCAGGCTGGCCAGCGGGGCGGCGAGGTCGGCGCGCTGCGCGATCGCCGCGGTGAGGGCGGTCTGGTAGGGCGCCGCCTGGCCCTGCAGGCTCAGCGCATGCTGGGTTTCGTGGCCGAGCACGAACACCAGGTTCGATTCCGTGCGGAACGAGCTGGCGTTGAGGTTCATCGAACGATCGCCGGGGCTGTACGACCCGCCGGCGCCGTCGGGCGCATCGCCGAAGGTGAAGCGGTCGAGGGCTCCGTCGGCGATGGCCCGCTGCAGCATCGTCTTCAGGACGGGCGAGGCCTCGATCGCGTGTTCCAGTCGCTCGCGGCTGTGCCGCGCGTCCGCCGGCTGGCGCCCCTCGTAGTCGTCCAGCAGGTCGGTCAGCGTGGGTCTCGGCGGCGGCGCCGGGACCTCCGGCTCGACGGCGACGGGCTCGATGGCGACGGGCGGTACGTCCGGAACCAGCGGCGGCGCGGGGTCCACCACCGCCACCGGGTCGTGCGGCGGGTCGTGCGGCAGGTCTTGCGGCAGCTCCTGCGGCGCTTGCGGCTCCGTGCCGCCGTTCTCGTCAGACGACCGCTGCATGGCGCGCCTCCGTGTCGATGACGAGCATGCTCACGCACAGCCGGTCGGGCTCGGCGGGCGTCACCGCGCGCACGATCGCTTCCACGCTCACGTCGCCGCGTTCGAACCACACGCCGTAGAACGCGCTGCGCGGCCCGAGATGCGGCCGCGACGTGTAGCCGGCCGCGGTCAGCGCATCGGTCCAGGCGCCGAGGTCCAGCGCGCAGACGTCGGACAGGTCGTCGTAGCGGCCGGTCTGGTCGTCGCACGAGAACACGATCCGCGTCGGCGCGCCGCCCTGCGGGTTCGGCACGGTGACGAGATTGAGGATCCAGCGCGGATCGAGCACCTCGCCGATGCCGTAGGTGCCGGGATCGTCCGGGTCGGTGACGACCGGTTCGCCCAGCGT
The DNA here is from genome assembly GCF_056313745.1 of Lysobacter sp. DMC97. Taxonomy (NCBI): domain Bacteria; kingdom Pseudomonadati; phylum Pseudomonadota; class Gammaproteobacteria; order Lysobacterales; family Lysobacteraceae; genus Lysobacter; species Lysobacter sp. DMC97. Next base: position 177,839 of record NZ_JBQUZR010000006.1, read on the forward strand.
GGCCTGCAGCCGGTCCGGGGCGAGATCGCCGGGGCCGCGCAGGGTTTCGAGCAGATGCAGCACGCGTCGGCCGAAGGCCTCGCTGCGCTGCCGGGATTGCGTGGTCATCCTTGTCTCCTTCAGGGGGCGTGGTGCCGTCGGTCGGGCATCACCCGGTGGTCGCCGCCGTGCGTGCAGGCGTGGTCACGAATGCCGGATGCGCGATGGCGCGTCGGCCGGGGGCGTGTTCGCGGGGAGGGGCAGGGGAGGCGTCCATGCGATGTCCTTGTCGGCGAGGCTGCCGCACGTCATGCGGCGGTTCCGGCGGCGCCGGGTCAGCGGGCATGATCCGTGGGCGCGATCAGCGGGCGTGCGGCGCGATTGCGCGATCCTGCACCTGGGGCGGGGCGATGTCATGTGCCGGTGGCGGCATCGCGTCGAGCCGGGCCAGGCTCTGCGCGGCGGGCGGCAGGCCGTCGAGCTCGACCCGCGCCAGCTGCGTCTGCGGCGCCGCAGGATCGCGGCCCTGGGCGAGGATCAGGCCGCCGCCGTCGCGCGAGGCCAGCACGTGGTCGATCCGGGTCATGCCCAGCTCCGCCGCCTTCAGCGCCATCGCCGCGGCCGCGGCGTCCCGCGCCGGGTCGTCGGCCAGCCCCGGCACCGGGCCGAGGCGCGCCAGACCCTCGCGGGCGTCGCGCAGCAGCGCCGGGTCGTCCGGCACGATCTTCTGCAAGTCGAGCCGCTGCAGCGCTTCCCGCGTCGGCACGAGGCACTCCGGATGGTCGTGCCGGAAGGCGTCCGGCGCCGGCTCGCGATCGCTGACGGTGATCATCCCGTCGGACGGATAGCGGAACACCGCGCGGTTGATGCCGAGCGCAGCGAAGTCCACGTGGTATTGCCCGATCGATTCGAACTTGTGTGGCCCCTCGGCCGGCTTCGGCTGGTCGGTCACGGGGATCATGGCGACATCGCCCTGTCCCGGCCGCTCGGACAGCCGCGCCGCACCGTCCGCCGGCATGTGCGACATCCAGGGCACGTCGCCGCCGCGCAGCCGCTGCTGTTCGCCGGCATGGATGGCGTCCAGGCTCTGGAGCAGCGTGTTGTGGCGATAGTCCAGGACGTGGGTGGGGCCCAGCGTCGCCGGCAGCTTGTCGGCGTACACCACCTTCAGCCGGTCGATGTTCTCCGCGGTGAACGCCACCGTGCCGTCCGCATTGCGCTGGTAGGGGATCAGCCCCGGCGCGCCGTCGTGCGCGGGATCCGGCGCGACGAAACTGCGGGACATCGCCGGCATCGCGCGGGCCAGGTCCTCGGCGCCGGTCGACCAGCCGGCCTGCTGCATGGCCGAGACCACCGCGTTGTAACCGCCGATCTCCGCGCGGGCTTCCGCGGTGCGGCTGTTCTCGATCCGGTCGCGGATCGGGGCGGTGTAGTCGTGCGGTTCCCGTCCGGAGGCGGCGATCTCGCGGATCGCGGGGAAGAACGTCTCCTCCAGATAGGGCTTGCGGTCGAGCGCGTGCTGCGTCTCGTGGCCCAGCACGAACACCAGGTCCATCGGCGAGCCGCGATCGGGCGATGGTACCGACATCAGGCCCGTCTCCAGGTTGTAGGAGGCCACCGCGCCGGACATCGTCTGCTTCGCGAAGCCGGTGAGATTGTCGGCCTCGATGGCCTGCAGCATGTCGCGGCGCAGCGCCGGCGAGGCTTCGATCGCATTGCGCAGGTAGCCATCGGCCTCGTCGGCCGGTGTGCCGTCGGCCTTCGGCATGCGTTCGTACGCGGCCAGCATCTGCTCCAGCCGCGCTTCGGCGTCGGTCCTGCCTGCGCTCGCCATGCGTTCTCCCCCGTGTCCGTGTGGCGGCAGCCGCGACCCTCCGCGGGGCGGCTGCTATCCTCCCCCAACGCGATCGCCGCGGCGTCGCGGCCACGCCCCTCCTGTCCGGCGACGCCCTGTCGGGCCTTGCCCGCCGCCCCTGGCGCCCCCCCATGAAGACCCTCCACGCCTTCCTCCTGCTCATGACCCTGTCCGTGTCCACGCCTGCCGCCGATCTGCCCGCACCGCCCGATGCCGCGAAGCATCCCCACCAGGTCAGGGCGCCGCACGGCGCGGTCCGCGAGGACGACTACTACTGGCTGCGCGACGACAAGCGCAAGGACAAGGCGGTGCTGGGCTATCTCAAAGCCGAGAACGCCTACGCCGACCGGGTGATGGCGCCGCTGAAGCCGCTGGAGGACGCGCTGTACGGCGAGATCGTCGGACGGATCCAGCAGGACGACGACTCGGTGCCGTACCGCGAGCGTGGCTGGTGGTACTACAGCCGCTTCACCAGCGGCCAGGACTATCCGGTCTACCTGCGCGCGAAGGCCGCCGCCGACGGCAGCCGCGGCCCCGACGAACAGGTGCTGCTCGACGTCAACGCGATGGCGAAGGGCAAGGACTACTTCAGCGTCGGCGACTGGGAGATCAGCCAGGACAACCGCCTGCTGGCCTGGGCCGAGGACACCAGCGGCCGTCGCCAGTACACGATCCGCTTCAAGGATCTCGACACCGGCGAGATCTTCGCCGACGCCATCCACGGCGTGTCGCCCGACGTGGTCTGGGCCGACGACAATCGCACGCTGTTCTACATCGAGAACGACCCCGAGACGCTGCTCACCGTGCGCGTGAAGAAGCACGTGCTGGGCACGCCGGCGAAGGACGACCCGGTCGTCTACGAAGAACACGACGACAGCTTCTACATCGGCATCGGCCGCACCCGCGACGACGCCTACCTGTGCATCGGCGTGGAGAGCACCGTCTCCAGCGAAGTGCGCTGCGCGCCGGCGTCGAACCCCGAGACCTTCGTCGTGCTGGCGCCGCGCGAGCGCGACGTGGAATACGACGCCGACCACTTCGACGGCCGCTGGGTGATCCACACCAACGCACCCGACGCGCAGGGCCGGCCCGCGCCGAACTACAAGCTGATGACCGCGCCCGACGGCACGACCTCGCGCGCTGCGTGGCAGGAATGGGTGCCGCACCGCGACGACGTGTTCATCGACGGCTACGAGCTGTTCGACGGCTTCACCGCGATCGAGGAGCGTTCCGACGGCCTGCAGCGCATCCGCCTGCTGCGCGTCGACGGCGAGGAGTTCGTGAAGGCCGACGAGCCGGCGTACGCGATGGAACTGGAGACCAACGCCGAGCCGGACACCGAGTGGCTGCGCTACGGCTACACCTCGATGACCACGCCGGACACCACGTACGAACTGAACGTGCGCACCGGCGAGCGCCGCCTGCTCAAGCGCCAGCCGGTGATCGGCTACGACCCGGCGCAGTACGTCACCGAGCGCGTGTGGGCCCCGGCCCGTGACGGCACGAAGATCCCGGTGTCGCTGGTCTACCGCAAGGGCTTCAAGCGCGACGGCACCGCCGCGCTGCTGCAGTACGCCTACGGCAGCTACGGCCTGACCAGCGACCCCGAGTTCAGCCTCACCGCGGTCAGCCTGCTCGATCGCAGCATGGTCTACGCCATCGCCCACATCCGCGGCGGCCAGGAAATGGGCCGCCAGTGGTACGACGACGGCAAGCTGATGCACAAGATGAACACCTTCACCGACTTCATCGACGTCACCGACTACCTGGTGCGCGAAGGCTACGCGGCGAAGGACCGCGTCGCCGGCTACGGCGGCAGCGCCGGCGGCCTGCTGATGGGCGCGGTATCGAACCTCGCGCCGGAGAAGTACCGCGTGATCCTGTCGCAGGTGCCGTTCGTCGACGTGGTCACCACGATGCTCGACCCGACGATCCCGCTGACCACCAACGAATACGACGAGTGGGGCAATCCGGAGGAGAAGGCGGCCTACGACTACATGCTGACCTACTCGCCGTACGACAACCTGCGCGCGCAGGCCTACCCGGCGATGTTCGTCGGCACCGGGCTGTGGGACTCGCAGGTGCAGTACTGGGAGCCGGCGAAGTACGTCGCCCGCCTGCGCGACCTGAACACGTCCGATCGCCCGGTGGTGTTCCGCACCAACATGGACGCCGGCCACGGCGGCAAGTCCGGCCGCTTCCGCCGCTACCGCGAGCAGGCGCAGATGTACGCGTTCCTGCTGGACCAGCTGGGCGCGACCGCGCGCGTCGAGTGACGTCGAGCCGCATGATCGAGTGACCACGTGTCAGCCCGGCGGGTGCCGGGATCCCGCTCGTGAATCTTTGCCGCTGCTCCCTTGTTTCGCTCGCTGCCGCGAGCGAGTGACTTTTCTTTGCTTGTGCACTGCGCCGCTTGCGGCGCGAACGGCGAAGCCGGCCCGGAGGGCGAGCGCCGCAGGCGCGAGTCAAGAAAAGGTCACCAAAAGAAAGCATTCCCGGCCCATGCGCGCAGCGCATGGGCGCTCAGCCGCCCGCGCGCCAATGGCGCGCAAGCGGGCGCCTTCGCCCCCGTCGGTCGCGCCCGACGCTGCGCGTCGGGTGCACGGGCTTCGCGGGGTTTTTCGACAGCACATCCTTGTGCCGGTCGAAAAACGCGCGGCCTCCTGCCGCGCGCCCTTCGGGCCTGATCCGCGAAGCCCGTCGCGACCAGGGGCCCCGGCAGGTCAAAACCATGGCCTTCTCCAAGCGTATCGAAGCGCTGAAGAATGCCGAGGTCCAAGAGAAATCGATGGCTCTTCCCAAGGCCGGGCGCATTCCGTCCGGCCGGCGCGGCGGCTACACTGCGCCCATGAACCGACGCCTCGTTTCCGCTTCCGTCCTCCTCGCGCTCGCGCTGTCGCTGTCGGGCTGCGGCAACAAGGGGCCGCTGGTGCTGCCCGATGCGCCCGCGCAGGAGACCGCGCCGGCCGCCGAGGCCGCGCCCGCCGACGCCGTACCGACCGACACCGCGCCCGCCGACGCGACCCCTGCCGCCACCGACGGCGACGCCAAGCCGCCCCGGCGCTGAGCCATGTCCGGGCCCGGCGTGCCCCTGCGCTTCACCAAGATGCACGGCGCCGGCAACGACTTCGTCGTGCTGGACCTGCGGCCGCACGCCGGCCATCCCGCGCCGGTCGCGCCCGACGCCGCGCTCTGCCGCGCGCTGGCCGATCGCCATGTCGGCGTCGGCTGCGACCAGATCCTGACCATCGAACCGCCGCGCACGCCCGGCGCCGCCGCGGCCTACGGCATCCGCAACGCCGACGGCTCGACCGCCGGCCAGTGCGGCAACGGCGCGCGCTGCGTCGCCGCGTGGGTGCTGCGCGACAGCGTGCAGGTCGATCCCGAGCGCTGCCTCGTCGACCATTTCATGCTCGACAGCCCCGCCGGCGCGCATCCGGTCGACGTGCTCGACCTGCACCACTACCGCATCGGCATGGGCCGGCCCGAGTTCGCGCCGGCACGCGTGCCGCTGCTGGGCTTCGATGACGCGCGCGACGCGTATCCGCTGGTGTTCGGCGGCGAGACCGTCGAACTCGGCGCGGTGTCGATGGGCAATCCGCACGCCGTGATCGAGGTCGACGACGTCGACGCCGCGCCGGTCGCGACCTTCGGCCCCGCGGTGCAGGCGCATGCGGCGTTTCCCGATTCGGTCAACGTCGGCTTCGCGCAGGTGGTCGCGCGCGATCGCATCCGCCTGCGCGTGTACGAGCGCGGCGTGGGCGAGACGCTCGCCTGCGGCAGCGGCGCCTGCGCGGCGGCGGCGGTGCTGATGCGGCGCGGCCGGGTCGATCGCGAGATCGCGGTCGAGCTGCCCGGCGGCACGCTGCGCATCGCGTGGCCCGACGCCGCCGCGCCGATGGCGATGTCCGGCCCCGCGACGTTCGTGTTCGAGGGCGAGTGGCGGGCATGAGCGGCACGCACGACGACGCACACGAACACCAGCCACACGAACATCAGGCACCGGAGCCGGGCATGTACGACAAAGAGAAGATCGGCGCGCACGAGATCGCGGCCTGGCTGCGGCGTCATCCGAATTTCCTGCAGCAGTTCCCCGACCTCGCGCTCACCCTCGTGGTGCCGCGCGAGCAGGGCCCGGCGGCATCGCTGGCCAGCTACCAGCTGGAAATCCTGCGCGACAAGAACCGCGAGTTGTCGCGGCGGCTGCACGAGCTGTTCGCCAACGCGCAGGAGAACGAACGCCTCGCCGTGCGCACGCACCAGCTGACGCTCGCGCTGATGAAGCAGCACACCGCCGCCGACACCGCGCGGGCGATGGCCGCGAGCCTGGCCGAGGATTTCAACGGCGATCTGGTGCGGATCGTGCTGCATGCGCCCGTGGCCGGGCTGGACGACGCCGAATGGCTGCGCACGCTCGCGGCCGATGATCTGCGGCTGGCGCCGTTCCGCGACTGCCTGAAGGACGGCGAGCCGATCTGCGGCCGCCTGCAGCCGGAAAAGAACGCCGTGCTGTACGCCGATCGCGCCGAGGACGTGCAGTCCAGCGCGCTGCTGCCGCTGCCGGGGCTGGGCCTGATCGCGGTCGGCAGCCGCGACCCCAATCGCTTCTTCCCGGGCATGGGCACGCTGTTCCTGCGGATGATGGGCGACGCCTTCGCCGCCGCGATGGGTCGGTTCGCGGCCTGACGGTCGCCGGCGATGGGCCACGACCCGGTCAACCTCGCGCTCGTCGTCGCGGCCGCGCTGAGCGCGCTGGCGGCGCTGCTGCACGTCGGCTGCATCGTCTTCGGCGCACCGTGGTATCGCTTCTTCGGCGCCGGCGAGCAGATGGCGAAGATGGCCGAACGCGGCGAATGGCGGCCGACGCTGGTCACGAGCGTGATCGTGCTGGTGCTGTCCGCGTGGGCGGCGTACGCGCTGTCCGGCGCCGGCGTGCTGCCGCGCTTCCCGCTGCTGCGGCCCGCGCTGTGCGCCATCGCCGGCGTCTACACGCTGCGCGGCGTGGCCGGGCTGGTCGTGGCGGCGTCGGGGCGCGTGGCCAATCGTCGCTTCTGGGTGTGGAGTTCGCTGATCTGCCTCGTGTTCGGGCTCACCCACGCGGTCGGCCTGGTCCAGCGCTGGGCGCAGCTGTGAGCACCGCACCCGCGGAATTCCTGTCGCACCTGCAGGTCGAGCGGCGCATGTCCGCGCACACGCTCGATGCCTACCGCCGCGATCTCGATGCCCTGTCGGCATGGGCGACGGAGCAGGGCATTGCCGATCTCGCCGCGGTGCACACCGAGCAGTTGCGCGCGTTCGTCGCCGCCGAGCATCGCCGCGGGCTGTCGCCGAAGAGCCTGCAGCGCCGGCTGTCGGCCTGCCGCAGTTTCTACGCGTGGCTGCTGAAGCACGGCCGCATCGCCGCCAGCCCCGCGGCCGCGCTGCGCGCGCCCAAGGCGCCGCGCAAGCTGCCGCAGGTGCTGGACGTGGACGAAGCCGTGCATCTCGTCGAACTGCCGACCGACGCGCCGCTGGGCCTGCGCGACCGCGCGATGCTCGAACTGTTCTACAGCTCCGGCCTGCGCCTGAGCGAACTGTGTGCGCTGCGCTGGCGCGACCTCGCGCTGGCCGACGGCCTGGTCACCGTGCTCGGCAAGGGCAGCAAGCAGCGCACGGTGCCGGTGGGCTCGCATGCCGTGAAGGCGCTGGACGACTGGCGCCGCGACTCCGGCGGCCAGCCCGACGGCGCGGTGTTCCCTGGTCGCGGCGGTGGCCCGATCACGCCGCGCGCGGTGCAGATCCGCCTGCGCGCGCTCGCCCAGCGCCAGGGCCTGTTCAAGCGCGTGCACCCGCACCTGCTGCGGCATTCGTTTGCCAGCCACGTGCTGGAATCCTCCGGCGACCTGCGCGGCGTGCAGGAACTGCTCGGCCACGCCGACATCGCCACGACGCAGATCTACACGCACCTCGACTACCAGCATCTCGCGAAGGTTTACGACGGTGCGCATCCGCGGGCGAAGCGGAAATCCTGACCTGTCCCGGTAGAGCGGCCTTCAGGCCGCTGCATTTCACGATGCATTCCCGAAAGCAGCGGCCTGAAGGCCGCTCTACCGCGAAGGTTCGCGGAGAAGTGCGGTGGCGCGCTACTCCACCCGCACCCGCCACGCTTCCGCCAGCGCGATCGCGCCGGTGCGCGCCAGCGTGACGGCGGCCTGGGTGATCGGCACCATGCCCTCCTCGACGGCGGCATCGTGCAGGACGTCGGCTTCGGCGCCGGGCACGATCAGGCGGCGCAGGCGCGGGGTGATCGTCATCAGTTCGTACACGGCGCGGCGGCCGTGCACGCCCAGGCCTTCGCAGTGTTCGCAGCCGCGGCCGGTGTGGAACACCTCGTCCAGGCCCACGCCCAGGCGTTCGCGCACGTGCGGGATCACCGGTTCGACGATGCGGCAGTGCGGGCAGGTCACGCGCACCAGCCGCTGCGACATCACCGCCAGCAGCGAGGCGCGCAGCAGGTAGGCCTCGACGCCGAGGTCGAGCAGGCGGGTGATCGTGGTCGCTGCGGTGTTGGTGTGCAGCGTGCTCAGCACGAGGTGGCCGGTGAGCGCGCTCTCGACCGCGATGCCCGCGGTCTCGCGGTCGCGGATCTCGCCGACCATGATCACGTCCGGGTCGTGGCGCAGGAAGTTGCGCATCGCGCCGGCGAAGGTGAAGCCGGCGGCGCGGTTCACCTGCATCTGCTGGATGTCCTCGATGTGGAACTCCACCGGGTCCTCGATGGTGAGGATGTTCACCCGGCGCTTGCGCATCTCCAGCAGCATCGCGTACAGCGTGGTCGACTTGCCGCAGCCGGTCGGGCCGGTGGTGAGGAACATGCCGTGGCTGGTGTCCATCACGTCGTCCAGCCGCTCGCGGTCGCGATCGGTCAGGCCCAGCTGTTCGAGGTTCCACAGGCTTTCGTCCGGGTCCAGCAGGCGGATCACCACGCTCTCGCCGAACACCGCCGGCAGCACCGAGATGCGCAGGTCGACGTGGCGGCCGTCCTCCAGCGGGAAGCTGGTGCGGCCGTCCTGCGGGCGCCGGTGCTCGGCGAGGTTCATCTGCCCCAGCACCTTGATCCGGCCGACCACCGCCGGATGCAGCGCGCGCAGCAACTGGCGCACCGGCACCAGTTCGTCGTCGATGCGGTAGAGCACGTCGGTGCCGTGCTCGCCGGGGCGCAGGTGGATGTCCGACGCGCGCCGCGCCACCGCGTCGGCGATCAGCGTGTGGACGATCCGCACCACCGGCTGTTCCTTCGCCAGCCGCTGCGCTTCGGCGGGATTGGTCTCGCCGGCGAGCGATTCGGGATCGATGCCGAGCTGGCGGGCGACGTTGCGGTCCTCCACGCGGTCGTAGCAGCGGGCGATGCCGTCGCGGACCTCGCGCGGCGAGCCGACCAGCGGGACCACGTGCAGGCGGCTGATGAAGTCGAGCACGCCCTGCGTCTGCCGCGTGCCCGGGTCCTCCATCGCCACCGCGATCATGCCGCCGTGGGCGCGCAGCGGGACGGCGCGCAGCTGCCGCGCCAGGTCCGGTCCGATCATCGCCACCGCCGCGGGGTCGGGGTGCAGCCGCGACAGCCGCACCAGCGGCACGCCCAGGGTCTGCGCCGTGCGCCAGCTCTGCTCCACCGCGTCGTCGCCCAGCGCCCGCCAAGCCGGCAGGTCGATGCCGGCGCCGGCCCCGGTGTCGGTGAAGGGCACCTGCGGGTAGGTCTGGAGATAGCGGTCGAGCGCCGCGTCGCTGTCGATCAGCAGTGGTCGTGCGAGGACGGACGAGTCGGATGGCATGGCGGCTTCCCCCCCGAGAGCCTGTCCCCAGTATCGCGACGCCGTTCACATTCCGGTTTGACGCCGATCAGGTCCGGCGATCGATGCCGCGACGTGGGTCGGATTCAGGCTATCGATCCGGGACGCGGGGCGATCGGTCGCCGCCCGGTCCGTGGCGTTCAGGAAGTCGCGGCCGCCCCTGCAGGGCTTCGACGTATAGTCCCCTGTCCCCCCACGCAAGGATGATCGCCATGCCGGCATCGCCCCCGCCGCGCCGCTTCGCCGCCACCGCGCCGGCCTGCGCGCTGGCGTTCGCCCTGTCCGCCTGCGTGCATCCGTCCGCACCCCCCGCCCCCAGTTCCGCCAAGGAGGAAACCGTCATGTCGCCCCAAGCCCAGGCCGCGAAGCCGTTGTCGCCGCAGCTCGACGCCGAGCATTCGCTGCAGAAGCTGCTGGACCTGCTGCGCGGCGCGCACCGGATCGAGGACATCGACGGCGCCGCCCTCCAGCGCGCGTTCGGCGTGGCGTTCGCCAGCCACGACGGCCGGCTCGGCTTCGGCGAGCAGATCACCGCCGACTGGTGGACCTCGATCGAGCTCGATCCGAAGCCGCCGTACGGCCCGCGCTTCGAGTTCGCCTTCCGCCCGGCCGATCCCAACGCCTACCCGTCCGCCAGCGACCTCTGCGCGCTCGATTTCGACCGCTTCGCCGCCGACCTGGTGGCCGCCGGTTTCCAGCGCGAGACCTACCGCGGCGAGCACAACCGGGTGATCCACGACACCTTCACGCGCGACGCGCTGAAGGTCACCGTCGAAACCCGCGGCGAGAACGACGACAGCCCCGAGAAGATCGCGCACGCCTGCGTGAAGACCGTCTTCGCCGAGTAAGCGCGGCCCTGCCGATCCCATTTCCGCCGGCGCGCGCCCTTCGCTGCGCCGGGCCTCCAGGAGGAACCCCGTCATGCCGCTCAGTGCCGCCGCGCAGACCCAGGTCGATGCGTTCAACGCCTCGCTGACCCCGGACCAGCGCACCAATTTCGCCAGTGCCCTCAGCCATTCCCCGGCGCTGGTCGACCAGATCAACACCGCCGTCGCCTCGGGCGACCTGCGCGGGTTCGCGCTGCTGCCGGCCGGCACCCACGCCGGCGGGCAATACAACCCGACCGCGCGGACCATGGAGCTGCCGGCGTCGATCATCAGCACACCCGCCGGCGGCCGCTACAACGCCGGCGAGCTGACCTTCGTGATGGGCCACGAGATCCAGCACGCGATCAACCGCCCGACGCAGGCGGCCGCGGACGCCACCCTCGCCACCGAGGGCAACCGCATCGGCCAGAGTGCGTCCGCGCACCACGACTACACCGCCGTGCTGGCGACGCGGCTCGCCGCCAACCGCACGGACGAGGCCAGCGCGCACATCGCCGGCTACAACGCCACGGTCAGCATGGTCCGCGCCAACGGCAACGCCAATCCGTCGCTGGAAGACATCTACCGCGCCAATCCGTCGCGCATGCAGGACTTCATCGCGGTCACGCCGGGCGCGGCCGGCGCGCCGTCCACCTACGCGCTGCGCCCCGGCCTCACCGCCAGCGCCGACATGAGCCTGCCGATCAACGCCGCCAACACCGAGGCGATGGGCCGGCATTACTTCGACCAGCCGGCCGCCACGGCGCGCCTGGGCGCGAACGGCGATTCGAACTACCAGAACTACTACGCCACCAACCTGGTCAGCTTCGCGGTGCAGGTCGAGCGCGCGAACGCGCCGACCCACGCCGCCGCGGGCCGCAGTCCGCAACTCGAACTCAACATGTCGACGCTGGGCATCAGCGAGGCGCAAGTGGAGCGCAACGGCCTGAACCTCGGTGCCGCCGGTGGACGCCAGCCCTACGTCAACACCGGCACGGCTCCGCCGACGCCGGGCAATTTCGACCACACCGCGACCACGCATCGCCACGTGCCGATCACGATGCCGGAAGTGCAGGCCCCGCCTGCACCGGCGCGGGCACCGGAAGGCGATCACCCGGCCGTCCGCCACGCGATGGACGCGCTCGACCGTTCGCCGAACATCCCCGCCGACGCCTTCGGTGCCGATCGCCAGCGCGTCGCCGCCGGCATCGCCGCGCATGCCTCGGCGCAGGGCATCACGCCCGACCATGTCGTGTTCAACGACCGTCGCACCGACCTGATCGCGGTGCAGGGCAGCCTGTCCGATCCCTCGGCGAAGATCGCCACGCCGCTGCCGGTCAACGACGCGCTGCGTACCGACATGCAGCAGGCGGTGGCGAGGATCGACACGCCGCAGCCGAACGGCCAGGCGCAGGCCTTCGCGCAGCCGGCGCAGGACGTCGCACAGCAGGACGCCGCGAAGCCGCGCATGCAGTGATCGCGTGACCGGGCACGCTTCGGCGCGTCCGGGCTGGCGCACGCGCACCGCGACCGGTAGCGTGCGCGCATGTCGCTTCCTCCCGCGCCCGTCTCCGCCGGCACCGTCCTAGTGCTCGGCGGCAACGGCTTCATCGCCGGTCACGTCATCGCCGCCCTGCGCGGCGACGGTTGGCGCGTGCTGCGCGGCGTCCGCGATCCCGGCCGGCCGCTGCACGACGACGAGCGGATCTGCGACTTCACCGCGATGACCGCGCCAGAGCACTGGCGCGACGCGCTGGCCGGCGTCGACGCCGTGGTCAACGCCGCCGGCATCCTCCGCGAGACCGGCCGGCAGACGTTCGAGGCGATCCACGTCGACGCGCCGCTGGCGCTGGCCCGCTCCTGCGTCGACGCCGGCGTGCGCCGCTTCGTGCAGATCTCGTCGGTCGGCGATCCGGCCGACGGCACCTTCGTCGCCAGCAAGCACCGCTTCGACGCCGAATTGCAGGCGCTGCCGCTGCCGTCGGTGGTGCTGCGGCCGGCGCTGGTCTACTCGCCGGCGGGCTCGTACGGCGGCACCTCGTTGCTGCGCGCGCTGGCGGCGCTGCCGTTCGGCGTGATGGTGCCCGGCGACGGCCTGTGGCCGCAGCAGCCGGTGGCGGCGGAAGACCTCGGCCGGCTGGTCGCGCGCGCGGTCGCGGGCGAGGCCTGCGGCATCTTCGACGTCGGCGGGCCGCAGCGCCTGTCGCTGCGCGACTACCTGCTGGCGTGGCGGCGTTGGCTGCGCCTGCCCGGGACCCGCGTCTGGCGCGTGCCGGCTGGGCTGGTCGGGCTCGGCGTGGCGCTGGGCGAGATTGTCGGCAGCGGCCCGATCGGCGGCACGACCTGGCGCATGCTCCGCCGCGGCGTGGTCGCCGGTGACGATGCCCTGCCGAAACTGCGCGACGCCTTCGGCTTCGAGCCGCGCCCGCTCGACGCCGTGCTCGCCGCGCATCCCGCGCAGGTACAGGACCGCTGGCATGCGCGGCTGTATCCCGTCACGCCGCTGCTGAAGGCGGGCGTCGTCGCGCTGTGGCTGCTGTCGGCCTGGGCGGGGTTCGCCACGCCCGCGGCGGACATCGAACACCTCGCCGCCGGTTCGCCGCTGGCCGACGCCGCGCCGGTCGCGCTGGCCCGCGGCGGGGCGGGGCTCGATCTCGTCCTCGGTCTGTGGCTCGCCAGCGGCTGGCGGCCGCGCGCCTGCCTCGCGCTGATGCTGGCCAGCGTGCTCGCCTACACGCTCGCCTTCGGCCTGCTGCTGCCGGCGCAGTGGCGGGACCCGCTGGGCGGCCTCGCCAAGAACCTCGTCGTGCTGCCCGCGGTGGCCGTGCTGTGGGTGCTGTCCGACCGGAGATGAGATGGACTACTTCACCCTGAAATGGATCCACATCCTGTCCTCGACCCTGTTGTTCGGCACGGGGCTGGGCATCGCGTTCTTCCTGTGGATGGCGCACCGCCGCGGCGACCCGCGCGAGATCGCCGCCACCGCGTCGACCGTGGTCGTCGCCGACGCCTGCTTCACCGCGCCGGCGGTGGTGGTGCAGTTCGCCAGCGGCCTGTGGCTGGCACAGATGGCCGGGCTGCCGCTGTCGATGTTCTGGCTGAAGACCGCGCTGGTGCTGTTCTTCGTGGTCGGCGCCTGCTGGCTGCCGGTGCTGTGGCTGCAGCTGCGCGCCCGTGACCTGGCCCGCGCCGCTGCCGCCGCCGGCACGCCGCTGCCGCCGGACTACTTCCGGGCGATGCGGTGGTGGTTCTGGCTGGGCTGGCCGGCGTTCCTCAGCGTGATGGCGATTTTCTGGCTGATGGTGAACAAGCCGGCGTGAGCGCCGACGGCGCCGCTTCGCGACTGATGCATCAGGCGGAAGAGGCGCGGCGATGCGCGCAGACGAGCCTCATGCGTGCGAACCCATCCCCACCCCAGCCCTCCCCTTGAAGGGGAGGGCTTCAAGACGCCATGCCGTTTTTTGCCGCTTGCAATGAATGGATTGCGGACCGGTGCGGCTCTCCCTCCCCTTCAAGGGGAGGGCTGGGGTGGGGATGGGTTGAATGCGACACGATCCCTTGGCGAAACGCTTCGCCGGCGTCTCCGCTGGTCGGCGAAGGGCGAAGACAAGGACGCAGCCGGCGACCGCAGCACGGGACGCGCGGATCGGCAGGTAAGGGAGGGCGCGGTAAACTGCCGCCATGAACAGCCCCGAACGCGATCCCGCAGCCGACGCCGCCCCCGACACCACCCACTTCGGTTTCCGCGACGTGCCCGTCGCCGAGAAGCAGAAGCTGGTCGGCGAGGTCTTCTCCTCGGTCGCCGGCAACTACGACTTGATGAACGACCTGATGAGCCTCGGCATCCATCGGGTGTGGAAGCGCTACTTCGTCGCCACCGCGCAGGTGCGCCCGGGCGACCGCGTGCTGGACCTCGCCGGCGGCACCGGCGACATCGCCGCGCTGCTGAAGGACCGCGTGGGCGACGAGGGCGAACTGGTCCTCGGCGACATCAATGGCGCGATGCTCCGTGTCGGCCGCGACCGCATGACCGATCGCGGCAACGTCCGCGGCTTCGAGTACGTGCAGTGCAACGCCGAGAAACTGCCGTTCCCGGACGCCAGCTTCGATCTCGTCACCATCGCCTTCGGCCTGCGCAACGTCACCGACAAGGACGCCGCGCTGCGCGAGATGCACCGCGTGCTGCGCGTCGGCGGCCAGGCCCGCGTGCTGGAGTTCTCCGAAGTCACCGCCGACTGGTTCAAGCCGATCTACGACTTCCATTCGTTCAAGGTGCTGCCGCGGCTGGGCAAGCTCTTCGCCAACGACAGCGACAGCTACCAGTACCTCGCCGAGTCCATCCGCAAGCATCCGCCGCAGGACCAGCTCAAGGGCATGATGGACGCCGCCGGCTTCGAGCGCTGCTCGTACAAGAATCTCTCCGCCGGGATCGTGGCGATCCATACGGGTTACAAGCTCTGAGGCGCGGGCCGCGGGCGAACGCGGCCGCGTCCCATGGACGCGCGGCTTTCTGAAAATCAATCGGGTCGCGACTCACGTCGCTCCTACAAAAGCGCGGCATGCCTGCTCTGTAGGAGCGACGTGAGTCGCGACCGTGTGCCCCGTGTCGTCTGCCTGCACTCGTGCGGCGATCACGCCGTCGGCAGCGTCACCGTCGCGCGCAATCCGCCGAGGGTCGGCGAGGCGTCGAGCGCAATGCGGCCGTCATGCTGCAGCAGGGCTTCGGCGACGATCGCCAGGCCCAGGCCGCTGCCTTCCACGCCGGTGCCGAGTTCGCGGTGGAAGCGTTCGAACACGCGTTCGCGTGCGGCTTCGGCGATGCCGGGGCCGGAATCCTCGACCGTCAGCACCACGCCGCCGGGTTCGCGCGCCGTGCGCACCAGCACTTCGCCGCCGGCGGGCGTGTAGCGCAGCGCGTTGTCGACGAGGTTGCGCACCAGCGCGTCCAGCGCCGAGGCATCGCCGGAGACGGCGGCCGGTGCGAGTTCGAGCCGCAAGTGCTTGCCGGCGGCGATGTCGAGCGCGCCGAAGTCGCGTTCGTGCTGGCGCACCAGCGCGACCAGGTCCACCGGGACGTGCGTGCGGGTGGCGCCGGCACTCTCGATTCGGCTGAGCGCCAGCAGCTGCGCCACGAGCTGTTCCATGCGGCGGATGCCGGCGTCGAGGTGGGTCTGCGACTGCGCGCGTTCGTCGTCGTTCCCGGCGTGGCGCAGGTTGTAGGCGTGCACGCGCAGCGCGGCGATCGGCGTGCGCAGTTCGTGCGCGGCATCGGCGGTGAAGCGGCGCTGGCGCGCGAGTTCGCGGCGCAGGCGATCGAGCAGGCCGTTGACCGCCTGCACCAGGCCATGCACTTCGCGCGGCACGCGCGTGGTCTCGATCGGTTCCAGATGCTCCGGTTCACGGCGGGCCACCGCGTCGGACACGCTTTCGACGCTGCGGCTGGCCCAGCCGACCACCCCCCAGGTCAGCAACGCGATCAGCGGCAGCGCCACCAGCAGCGGCAGCAGCGTGCCGAGCGCGATGTCCTCGGCGATCTCCTCGCGGATCGCGGCCAGTTCGCCGGACTGGTACCAGCGCCCCGACGGCGCGCGCAGGGTGAAGGTCCGCCAGTGCTGGCCATTGATCACGCGATCGGCGAAGCCCGGCACGAGCGGCGCCAGCCATTGGTCGGGGCCGCTGTCGGAACGCAGCAGCAACTTGCCGCCGGCATCGCGCACCTGGAACGCCAGCTTGGTCTCGTAGGCGTGGCCGCCGGTCTGCGCCAGCACCGTGCCGACGCCGTCCACCTGGCCGCGCCAGACCTGCACCCGCAATGCGTGTTCGTGATGGTCGCCGGACGTCACGTCCAGGTGCGCCAGCGGTTCGTCGACCAGGCTCATCAGTACCCGCGAGGAATGCGCGAGCTTGGCGTCGAACAGTTCGCCTGCTTCCTGCAGGCCGGTGTGGTAGCTCACGCCCACCGCCGCGAGCAGCAGCAGCGTGGTCGGCCCGAGCAGGCCGATGAGCAGCGCGCGGCGGATCGAGATCCGCCGCGCGGGCGCGGCGTCCTGCGGCGCGCTCATGCCGGCCTGCTCATGCCGGTGTGTCACCGTCGCCGGCGTCCTGCGCCACGCGTTCGTCCAGCGCGTAGCCGACGCCGCGCAGCGTGCGGATCAGCGCCGGGTCGAGTTTCTTGCGCAGCGCGTGCACGTGGACGTCGAGCGTGTTGCTGGTGACGTCCTCGTCCCAGCCGTAGAGCCGCTGCTGCGCGGATTCGCGCGAGATCGGCCGGCCGCGCTGTTCCATCAGCAGCCGCAGCAGCGCGAACTCGCGTCGCGGCAGGTCGAAGCTGCGGCCGCGCCAGATCACCTCCATCCGCTCGGGGTCCAGTTCGAGTGCGCCCATGCGCAGCGTCGGTGCCGCGCGCCCGCCGGTGCGGCGCAGCAGCGCGCGCACGCGGGCCAGCAGTTCGCCGGTGTCGAAGGGCTTGCCGAGGTAATCGTCGGCGCCGGCATCCAGGCCGAGGGTGCGGTCGGCGGCGCGTTCGCGCGCGCTCAGCACCAGGATCGGCGCGATCACGCCCGCGCGCCGCGCCTGGCGGATCACCTCCATGCCGTCCATCTGCGGCAGGCCCAGGTCGAGCACCGCCAGATCGACGCCGCCGTCGCGCAGCGCCGACAGCGCACTGGCGCCGTCGCGCAGCCAGTCGACGGTGAAGGCGGCCCGCCGCAGCGCCGTGCGGACGCCCTCGCCGAGCGATTCGTCGTCTTCGATGAGCAGGATGCGCATGCGTCGAGTGTCGCCGGGCCGGCGCGACCGGGCAAGCTGCATGACGCCAGCGGCGGCGCAGGCCGGCCGAATCGTTGCGAAAGCGTGAGCGAATCGTTGGGAAATCGTTGGCCGGCGCTCAATCGCCGATGCAGGCGCGGGCACGCGCATGCATGAGGACGCGGTCGCGCGCGTTGCCCGCGAGGGCCGCGGCGCGCGTGAAGGCGTCGCGGGCCTCGTCGCGGCGTTCGAGCTTCAGCAGCACGTCGGCGCGCGCGGCGTGCAGCAGGGCGTAGTCGCGCAGCGCGGGGGCGTCGTGCAGGGCGTCGAGCAGCGGCAGCGCCGCGGCCGGGCCCTGCGCCTGCGCAACGGCCACTGCACGATTGAGTTCGACCACCGGCGACGGCGCGATGCGCGCCAGCGCGCCGTAGAGCGCGGCGATCCGCGCCCAGTCGGTGTCGTCGGCGCGGCGCGCGCGCGCATGGCAGGCGGCGATCGCGGCCTGCATCACGTACGGGCCGGGCGCTTCGCCGGCGGCCACCATGCGCCGCTGCGCACGATCCAGCGCGGCCAGTCCGCGCGCGATCTGCAGGCGATCCCAGCGGCTGCGGTCCTGGTCGGGCAGCAGGATCGGCGTGCCGTCGGCGGTCACGCGCGCCTTCGCGCGCGAGGCCTGCAGTTCCATCAGCGCGAGCAGGCCCAGCGTTTCATCGTCGTCCGGCAGCAGGCCGGCCAGCACGCGGCCCAGGCGCAGCGCTTCCTCGCACAGCGCCGGCCGCATCCAGTCCTCGCCGGCGCTGGCGGCGTAGCCTTCGTTGAAGATCAGGTAGACCACTTCGCGCACGGCATCGAGGCGTTCGCGCAGTTCCGCACGCTGCGGCACTTCGAATGGCACCTGCTTCTCCGACAGCGTTCGCTTGGCGCGGACGATGCGCTGCGCCACCGTCGGTTCCGGTTGCAGGAAGGCGCGCGCGATCTCGGTCGTGGTCAGGCCACCGAGCAGGCGCAGGGTCAGCGCGACGCGCGATTCGCGCGGCAGCACCGGATGGCAGGCGGCGAACATCAGCCGCAGCAGGTCGTCGCCGATGGCGTCGTCCGCTTCGTCCGCGGCGCGATCCTCCTGCATGTGCGCTCCGAACGCCTCCAGGTCCGCGCCGTATTCGCCCAGTTTCTGCGCGTGCAGCGCACGCTGGCGCAGGTGGTCGATCGCGCGGCGCTTGGCGGCGGTGGTCAGCCACGCCGCCGGGTTGTCGGGAACACCATCCGCGGGCCAGCGTTCGAGCGCCGCCACCTGCACGTCCTGCGCGAGTTCCTCGGCGATGCCGACATCGCCGATGATGCGCGCGATCCGCGCGACCAGCCGCGGCGCCTCCATGCGCCACAGGGCGTCGAGCGTGCGGTGGAGTCGGTCCTCGATCATCCCCGCGATGACAGCACCGCCACCGAGCGCATGCAAGCGCCGCGGCGGCGGCGGCTTGCATCCTGCACGCTCACAGCCGGACCATCTCCCTGAATCCGCCCCAGAACATGCGCTTGCCGTCGAACGGCATGTCGGCCGACGGCGTGCCGCCGAAGAACGGATCGGCCATCACCAGGCGGTTGACCTTGTCGCGGTGCGCGCGCGAGCGATAGACGATCCACGCGAACACCACCACCTCATCGTCCTTCAGCTTCACCGCCTGCGGGAACGACGTGTGCTTGCCGGGCTTCACGTCGTCGGCCACGCACTCGACGTATTCGAGCGCGCCGTGCGACTTCCAGACCTTGCCGGCCTTGCGCGCCAGCTTGCGGTAGGCGTCGAGTTTCGCCTTCGGAACGGGCACCACGTAACCATCGACATAGGCCATGTGCGTTCTCCTGTCTCTGCGTTGCGTTGCGTTGCGGCAGGCCGGTCAGCCGGCGACGGGATGCCGCGCGCGCAGCGCGGCGGTCAGGCGATCGAGGTTCTGCTCGTTCGCCGGTTCGCAGATCGCGCGCAGCGCCTCGGCGACGGCG
The DNA here is from genome assembly GCF_056313745.1 of Lysobacter sp. DMC97. Classification (NCBI taxonomy): domain Bacteria; kingdom Pseudomonadati; phylum Pseudomonadota; class Gammaproteobacteria; order Lysobacterales; family Lysobacteraceae; genus Lysobacter; species Lysobacter sp. DMC97. The sequence continues at coordinate 197,110 of NZ_JBQUZR010000006.1, forward strand.
GGATCGCGGAAGTCCTGGTGCCAGTGCAGGTCGGTGCCGCCGTCGGCGTCGCGCAGCGTGACCGTGAGCGTGAACAGCGGTGCGTTCACATGCTCGATCACGACGCGGCGACCCGGTTCCAGCGCGGCGAACACGCTGCGGTTCGGGTAATCGCGGCCGTCGGGGCCGTGCATCGTGTAGTCCCAGCGGCCGCCGGGCGCGAAGTCGCACACGTCGAACGTGTTGGTGAAGCCGTCCGGTCCCCACCACGTCGCGAGGCAGGCGGGATCGGCGAAGGCGGTGTAGATCGCGTCGGGCGGGAACGGCAGCGTCCGTCGCGTTTCGAGTGCGGTCTCGGTCATGGCGGATGTCCTCGTCGGTCGACGCGCTCAGGCGCCGTCGGGGATTGCGGGTTCGACCAGCTGCGCGAGCAGGGTCAGCGATTCCTGCCAGCCGAGGTAGCACATCTCGACCGGAATCGCCGCCGGAATGCCCGACTGCACGATGTTCACTTCGGTGCCGCACGACACCGCGCGCAGTTCGACCTCGACGGTCATCTCGCCGGGCAGGTTCGGATCGTCGAAGCGGTCGGTGTAGCGGATGCGCTCGTTCGGCACGAGGTCGGTGTAGGTGCCGCCGAAGCTGTGGCTGGCGCCGGTGGAGAAGTTGGTGAAGCTCATGCGGTAGCTGCCGCCGACGCGCGCGTCGAGGTGGTGCACCTTGCCGGTGAAACCGTGCGGCGGCAGCCATTTCGCCTTGGCGTCGGCGTCGAGGAAGGCGCGGTACACGCGCTCGGGCGGCGCGCGCAGCACGCGGTGGAAACGGACGGTGCCGGTGTCGGATGTCATGGCGGGAATCTCCTGTCGGGAAGGGGCGAAGCGTCAGGCGTCGGCGGCGGGAGGCATGCCCTCGCGAGGTATGTCCTTGACCCAGAACACGCCCCACATGTGGCCGTCGAGGTCCTCGAAGCCGTGGTCGTACATGAAGCCGTGATCCTGCGCCGCGTTCGGCGTGCTGCCGCCAGCGGCCACCGCCTGCGCGACCAGTGTGTCGACCGCGTCGCGGCTGTCGCACGACAGCGCGAGCAGTGCTTCGGTCACCGCGTGCGCATCGGCGATCGGCTTGGTGGTGAGCCCGGCGAACACCGGCCGCGCGACCAGCATGACCCGCGCGTGTTCGGAGATCTGCAGGCACGCGCCCTGGTCGCTCGCGAACGCCGGGTCGAACGGGAAATCGAGCGCCTCGAAGAACGCGATCGACCGCGGCAGGTCGGCGACGGGCAGGCTGATGAAGAGGGTGCGGGACATGGGCGGGTTCCTGGCGGTCGGAAGGCGGCGTCAGCCGGGCTGCTTCATGCAGTTGACCATCCACGGCTTGCCGAAGCGGTCGGCGAACGCGCCCCAGCGATGCGCCCAGAAGGTCTCCTGCAGCGGCATGTGCACCGTGCCGCCGGCGGACAGCGCGGCGAAGACGCGTTCGGCCTGTTCGATGCCGTCGATCATCAGGTTGACGCAGGTGTTGCCGTGGCCGTCGTGCGGCGGCGGGCCGTCGGCGCCCATGATCTCGGCGCCGTCGGCGACGAGGTGGCAGTGCATGATGCGGTCGCGTGTGTCCGGCGGCACCTGGTCGCGCATCGGCGATTCGCCGTAGGTCGAGGACATCACGATCTCGCCGCCGAGCGCGTCGCGGTAGAAGGCGAAGGCGTCGGCGCACTGGCCGTCGAAGTTCAGGTAGGGAATGGCGTGCATGGCGGAGGTCTCCGGTCGGGTGGGCAGGGCGGGGGCGGGGAAGCTGCGGCGGGTCAGGGGTGTGCGTCGAGGCGGGCGCGCAGCTGTTCCTCGCGTTCGCGCAGTTCGGGGGTGAAGGCCTCGCCGAAGTCGTCGGCTTCGTACAGCGGCCGCAGCTCGACCACGCTGGGACCCTGGTGCGGGCTGGGACAGCGGCGTGCCCATTCGATGGCTTCCTCCATCGACCGCACCTGCCACAGCCAGAAGCCGGCGATGAGTTCCTTCGTTTCGGCGAACGGGCCGTCGACGACGTGCCGCTGCGGGCCGTCGTAATGCACGCGCACGCCGGCCGACGACGGTTTCAGGCCTTCGCCGGCCAGCAGCACGCCGGCATCGGCCAACTGGTGGTTGAAGCGGTCCATGGCCTCGAACAGCGCCGGGTCGGGCAGGCGGCCGGCCTCGGAGTCGGGCGTGGCCTTCACGATCGCCATCACTTTCATGTCGCGTCCTCGGTTGGAAGGGGTCTTCATCCGGTACGACGATCCGGCGCGACGGGAATCGACACGCCGCCGGAAATTTTTTTCGCATCGGGCGATTCGCCGGATGGCACGGGCCGCGACGGCCCGACTGGGGCATCATCCGCAGGCCAAGGCCGCCCCCGGGACCCGCGATGCGCTTTCTTCTGCTGATCCACACCGACCCCGCGCTGATGGCGACGCTGCCGCCGGACGAGTTCGACCGCCTGATGCACGGCTGCATCACCCATGCCGACGCGCTGGAGGCCGAAGGTCGGCTGATCGGCTCGCAGCAGCTGGAGGACGCCTCGACCGCGCGCACCCTGCGCGTGCGCGACGGCGCGTTGCGCGTGACCGACGGGCCGTTCGCCGAGACGAAGGAGTTCCTGGCCGGCTACAGCCTGATCGAGGCCGACAGCCTGGACGAGGCCGTGCGCATGGCCGAGGCCTGGCCGTGGAGCCGCTACGGTGCCGTCGAGGTCCGCCAGGTGCGCGATTTCGACGCCGTGCGCCGGCGCGTGGGCGCCTGAGCATTCGACTGCTTGATCGATCGTCGCGCTTGTCCGTGCCGCGGCGACTTGCCATGATCGACCCATGCCCTTCGACGACGACCCCGTCGGCGACCCGCATGCCGGGGCCTTTCCGCCGCTGACCGGCCCGCTCGATCCGCCCGTGTTCACCCACGTCCCGGGCGCCTCGACGCGGGCCCTGCTGCTGTGCGACCACGCGTCCGATGCCGTGCCCGCCGCGCTGGGCCGGCTGGGCCTGCCGGACGCCGCGTTCGCGCGGCACATCGCCGTCGACCTGCACGCCGCCGACGTGACCCGCGCGCTGGCCGCGCGGCTGGGCGTGCCGGCGTTCCTGCACGGCTGCTCGCGGCTGGTGATCGACGCCAACCGCACCTGGGACGACGCCACGCTGTGCCCGTCGGTCAGCGACGGCACCGTGGTGCCCGGCAACATCGCGCTGCCCGAACACGCGCGCCGCTGCCGCTGGGAACAGTTGCACCAGCCCTACCACCGCGCCATCGCCGGCTGGCTGCACGACCGCCTGCTCGCCGGCGAATGCCCCGCGATCATCTCGATCCACAGCTTCACGCCCGAACTCGGCGGCGAGAAGCGGCGCTGGCCGGTGGCCGCGCTGTGGAACGAGGACGGCCGCATGGCGCAGCCGTTCCTGCGCGCGCTGCGCGAGCTGGACGGCCTCGATGCCGGCGACAACGTGCCGTACTCCGGCCGCGTCGGTTTCGGCTACACCATGGCCACCCACGCCGAACCGCACGGACTGCCGCACCTGCTGATCGAACTGCGCCAGGACGTGCTCGCGGACGCGGCGGAGCGCGTGGCGTGGATCGACCGGCTGGCGCTGCGGCTGTCGGCCCTGATCGACGACCCCGCCTTCCACCGTCCCTTCAACGCCGCCGCCGGCGACTGACCCCTCGCCGCGGAAGGAGCGCCGCATGCAGGCCCACGCACGGGATTGCCCGCAGATCGCCTCGCAGGACGCCTGGCCCGCACCCGGCTCCGGCGAGGAGCGCGCCCGCTTCCTCGCGTTGCAGACGCGGCTGGCGCCGATGTTCCGCGAGGTCTACGCCGACCCGCTGGCGGAGCGCACGGTGGTGGTGATCCCGGGCCTGAGCCTCGACCAGGAGACGCTGGGCCGGATCGTCGGCGCGCCGCACTACGAGGAGCGCCAGCTCAGCCTGCTCATGCTACTGCGGCTGCCGCGCACCCGCATCGTCTACGTCACCAGCACGCCGGTCGATCCGGCGGTGATCGACTACTACCTCGGCCTGCTCACCGGCGTGCCCGCCGGCCACGCGCGTCGGCGGCTCACGCTGCTGTCGGCTTACGACGGCGCGGCGCGCTCGCTCACGTCGAAGATCCTCGAACGCCCGCGCCTGCTGCAGCGCATCCGCGACGCCATCGCCGATCCCGCGACCTCGCACATCAGCTGTTTCAACACCACCGCCGACGAAGTCACGCTGGCAGTGCGGCTGGGCATCCCGCTGTACGCGTGCGATCCCGCGCTGGGCTGGCTCGGCACCAAGAGCGGCAGCCGGCGCGCGTTCCGCGAGGCCGGCGTGCCGCTGCCCGACGGCGCCGAAGACCTGCGCGACCTCAATGCACTCTGCGACGCGCTCGCCGCGCTGAAACGGCGCAACCCGACGCTGCGTCGCGCGGTGGTGAAGCAGGAGGACGGCTTTTCCGGCGAAGGCAACGCGGTGTTCGAGTTCGCGGGCGCGGATGCCGGCGCGGTCACGCCCGCATGGGTGCGCGAGGCGATGCCGCAGCGGCTGAAGCCCGAGGCCGACGGCCTCGACGCCGCCGGCTACCTCGCCAAGTTCGCCGCGACCGGCGGCGTGGTCGAGGCGTGGATCGACGGCGACGACAAGCGCTCGCCGTCGGTGCAACTCCGCAGCAGCGCGATCGGCACGCTGGAGGTCATCTCTACCCACGACCAGTTGCTCGGCGGCCCGACCGGGCAGGTGTTCCTCGGCAGCACGTTCCCGGCCGACGCGCGCTATCGCGCCTCGTTGCAGGCGGCGGGCGTGCGCATCGGCGACGTGCTGCGCGGCCACGGCGTGCTCGGCCGCTTCAGCGTCGACTTCGTGACCGTGCGCGACGGCGACGATTGGCGGCACTTTGCCATCGAGATCAACCTGCGCAAGGGCGGCACCACGCTGCCGTTCCAGATGCTGCAGTTCCTCACCGACGGCCGCTACGACCCCGAACGCTGCGAGTTCGTCACGCCCACCGGCCAGCGCCGCGTCTACCGCGCCACCGACAACCTGCGCAGGCCCGAATACCGCCGGTTGACGCCCGACGACCTCGTCGACCTGATCGTCGAGCATCGCCTGCACTTCGACCCGACGCGCCAGCAGGGCGTGGTGTTCAACCTCATCGGCGCGCTCAGCGAATTCGGCAAGCTCGGCCTGGTCAGCATCGCCGACACGCCGGAAGCGGCCGACGACCTCTACCGCCGCACGGTGGCGGTGATCGATCGGGAGGTGGGGGTGGGCGAAGAAGCGCCTGCATGAGGTCCGGCTGAAAGCTGGCCTGCCTCACGCGCCGCGCGGCGGTTGCCCGCGCCCGGTCAGCTTGATCGCGATGACGCGATCGGGCCGGCGCACCGTGATCCGCCGCCACCACAGGAACTCCCACCACGTGATGTTCCCGCAGCGGCAGCCGGTGCTGTACAGCCACGACTTCGGCCGCATCGACGGCAGCGCCGAGCCGCAGTCCTCGCACTGCACGTAACCGCCCGGCGTCGGCACCCAGCCGCTGCCGGCGTACGGCCACACCACGAAGAGTGCGTCCAGTTGCGGCCGATGCAGTGTCGGCAGCCGTTTGCGCAGCCAGCGCTCGCGCTCGGTGCCGAGCTTGTGGCCCTTGATCCACGCATCGGACGTCGCATCCATGGGATTCGCCTCGTCCAGCACCCGCCGGACCTCGTCCGACTGCCGCTGCACCTCGGCCTTGCCGAGCTTCTTCAGCGCACGCTTGCGTTCGGGGTCCATGCGGGCACTCGATGGCGGGGGACACGATCGTAGCGCCCGGAGCGGGCTGCGGGTGACGCGGCAGTTCGGCGTTTCGATCAGGACGGCGCCGCGACGGCGTTCGCGCTCGCCGGGACGACCGGCCTAGTGATTGTCGCGGCGAAGTCGATAGGCAGCGCGCTCGATCGCCGCGGAACGCGAGATCGACGGCGTCGCCTTCAGCTCCAGCGCGATCAGGCGCTCCACCTTCGCTGCGTCCCCGTGGCACAGCCGCAACAATGCCGCCTCCGGAGAAGCAGGCTCGGCCGACGCGGGTTTCGTTCTCGATCGCTGTCGCTGCAGGAACAGCGCGATCACGGCGATGACGACGAGGATGGCAATGAGGGTCATCGTGGCGGTGTCCTTCGTCGTGTCGGCATCCAGTCCAGACAAATGATAACCTGAGCAGGTGCGTTGCTTGCTATTGACTGGTGACGTCTTTGTAGATTTCAGTCTGATCTTCGCTGAATATCATTTTGTCCGGTGTTGTTATGTTGCGAACAGAGCCGTCCATGTATTGTATTTTCACGGAGCGTATTTTGGCTGTGCTGGGCATGTCGCTCATCCAGACATAGTCAAAGTCATAAGTGCCGGACATGTCGGGCTCGATAGGGCCAACCAATTTAAGTGTCTTATGCCCACCAAAAGGGTCGCCTACCGGATTTAGCGCGGATACGGTGATCCACATGTATTTTATCGTTTTCTTCGTTGGGTTCAGTACTTCGAATTTCAGTCCAGTGCCATTGGTGTATTCGCTTTCGTCTGTAAGGCTCCAATCGGCAATGATGGCGCCATAAGAGCTCATGGATTTGATTGTTGATAGCAGTTTATCTATCCGTGACTTTTGGGCGATAAGTGAAACATATTTCCCATTTTCATGTAGTGAGGACCAGTCTCTATCAGAAAAGGACGAAATTTTCTCTTTTTGTTCTTCTGTAAGAGAAATTTTGTTTTCTTCTATGTAGAAGAATTCACCTTTCCAAGCGAACTCAAGGAATGTCTCGCTTGCTGAGTACTTTGAGCAAGTCTTCCTTCCCGTGATGAAAATTGTTTCACCGCCGTTGAAATACTTCGAACCTGATGTGTAGCACGGGTCGCTTATCGAGGTTCCGGCAAATGCGCCGGGGTCGATTTTCGCTATAAAAAACTTGATCTCATCTTCGGCTGAGGCGGAGATTGAGAATAGCAGTAAAACGATAGCGCCAGCGGCTTTGATTCGACTGGATGTCATTTTCAAAACCCCTCGTTTTCACGTATTTGACAAATCTGATAACAGTTGAAAATCAAAGAAGAATTTGGTTGACCCTAGTGTGCGTAAAACGCACACTAGGGGGGCGAAGAAAAACGCCTTGTCTCTAGATATGTAGTCAATGGCCGCGGGAATGGCCTTGAATTCTGCCTGGTGTGCAGGCTTTCACTTATTCAAGAAAACCACTGGGAAAGAGTCTTTTTTGCTCTTTCGGAGTGCTCTTCTTTTATATGAGCTGCCGTAGTGGCTAATGCCGCGACCAGCACGCCAAGATCATCGGTATATCCGACGATCGGAGCTATATCGGGAATGGCGTCTACAGGCGAAATGAAATAGCCAAGAGATGTGATCATGGCGGCTTTGGCCCAAGCGGGCGTGTCCACATCTAGCGCCGAGTAGTACATCTTGAGTGCTGGCTCAAGAACACCTTCTCCAGCGGTTCTCGCATAGCCTTTCACTTTGTCCCAAAAATTGCTGTCGGAGTACTCGGTGCTGAATTGATCTGACATGGGATTCCTTCCTCGTCGTCGTTTGGTGGCAATGTAGTTTGATGCTTCAGATGAGCTGCTTTTGAATATTGATGATGGGCATTGGATGGTGTGACGAGCAATCAGTGGCATCGCGGATCTCGAGCTCAGCCGAGCGTAAGCGGCAAGCCCTCGTTTGCCAAGCAACCCACGGCGCAGTCGTTCGCTTGCTTGCTGGAGCAAAGTCAAGCGTCCCTCACCTCCCCGTATACCCCCCATCGATCACCAGTTCGCTGCCCGTGACGAACTTGGATTCGTCGGAGATAAGATAGACCACGCCCCAGGCGATGTCGTCGGGTTCGCCCATGTGGCCGAGGGGATGGAGTTTGCCGACGTCGTCGCGGGCGGCGTCGATGTCGGTGGCGCCGCTGGCGCGGAGGTGGTGTTCGACCATCGGGGTCCAGATATAGCCAGGGTGAATCGAATTCACTCGGATTCGATCGGCGGCGTAGATCATCGCATCGGTCTTGCTCATCAGTCGCACCGCGCCCTTGGAGGCGTGGTACGCGGGCACGTCGGGCGCGCCGACGAGGCCGTAGATCGACGACAGGTTGACGATGCTGCCGCCGCCCGCGGCCTTGAGGTGCGGGATCGCGTGCTTGGTGCAGAAGAACACGCCCTTCACGTTGACCGCCTGTACCCGGTCCCACTCTTCCTCGGTGAGCTCGTGCGTGAGCTTGGTCGAGCCGGAGATGCCGGCATTGTTCACCAGCGCGTGCACGCCGCCGAAATGCGCGGCGACCGCGTCGATCGCCTCGTGGACGTTCGCCTCCGACGCCACGTCGACATGCCAGTAGCGCGCCGGAATCCCCCGCGCCTCCAGCGCCGCAGCGAGCGCCTCGCCCTCGGCATCGAGCACGTCGAACAACGCGACCTTCGCCCCCTGCTCGCCCAACCGCTCGGCGCAGGCACGCCCGATGCCCAGCGCGGCGCCGGTGATGATGCAGACCTTGTCCCGAGTACGCGACATGACGACCTCCGTCGGATGATGGTTTTCCGCATGACAGCACATCGCGGGTCGACGGTCATTGATGCGGGGCAAGAAATCCATGCTTTGAATGACAGTGCACATCGTCCTCATGCGCTCTCCGTGCGATCCACGTTTCCTGAACAGGAAACCCGGAGGGCGGCGGACACGATGTCCGCCGTTTTTCGACGAGGCAGGACGCCTCGTCGAAAAATTCCGGCCACGACTCCGACGGCAGGTTTGAAGTGGCCCTGAAAAGTTTCTTTGGTGACTTTCTTGACTCGCGCCTGCGGCGCTCGCCCTTCGGGCCGGCTTCGCCGTTCGCGCCGCATGCGGCGCGGTGCGCAAAGAAAGTCACCCGCGCGAAGCGCGGAAGCCATTGATTCTCATGGATGCGCTTGGAGTTTGACCCCGGTCAACCCCATCCCATCCCGGATGTGCCCTAATGCAGGGACCGTAACCCTCGCGAGGTGCGTCATGTACAAGGACATCCTGATTCCGTACGTGAACGAAGACAGCCTGGGCGCACCACTCGTCGCTGCCTCCGCACTGACCTGCGAGTTCGACGCGCGGCTGGCGGTGCTGGTGACGGTGGACGTGCCCACGCCCATGCCCAGCGATTTCGGCGCCATGGCCTACGACGTCTACGCGCGCCTGCACGAAGAAGCGCGGCGACGCGCGGCCGAGCGCGCGGAGCGGGTGCGCACACGCTTCGCGCACGCGGAGCCGGCGATCGAGGTGCGCATCGCCGAGTCGGTGTCGCTGTATCCGCAGAACACCACGACGATGCACGCGCGCTATGCCGATCTCGTCGTGCTGCCGGGCATGCGCGGCGACAGCGACGATCTCCTGCTGCACGACCATTTCCACGACGTGCTGCACCATTCGGGTCGGCCGGTGCTGGTGGTGCCGCCGGGCGCGACCGCGCCGATGCCGCCGAAACGCGCGGTCGTCGCGTGGAAGCCGACGCGCGAGGCCGCGCGTGCGGTCGCCGACGCGATGCCGCTGCTGCGCTGCGCGGACGTCGTCGACGTGGTGGTGATCGATCCGATGGTGGGCGAGGGCGCGCACGGCAGCGAGCCGGGCGCCGACATCGCCGCGCATCTGGCGCGGCACGAGCTGCGGGTCGAGGTGTCGGTGCGGCCGAGCATGAACTTCTCCGCCGCCTACGCGCTGCTCGACCACGCGCGCACGGTCGGCGCGGACCTGTTGGTCGCCGGCGGCTACGGGCATTCGCGGCTGCGCGAGGCGGTGCTCGGCGGCACGACGCGCGAACTGCTGCAGACCGCGCAACTGCCGGTGCTGTTCTCGCACTGACCGCAGCGGTCGCGATGAATGCATGCCGCCGCACGATGCCGGCGGCATGCAATCGCCGCCGCCGCGTTCTATCCTGCCGCGATGCGCACGCCCGAGACTGGAGAACTGCTGGGATACTGCGTCGCCCTCGCGGTGGGGCTGCTGATCGGCGTCGATCGCGAGCGCCACAAGGGCGAAGGCGCTGGCCAGGGCGCGGCCGGTGTGCGCACGTTCCTGCTGGTGGCGCTGGCCGGTGCCATCGCGCAGCGGCTGGGCGGCACGGGACTGGCGGTGGCCGGCGCCTTCGTGGCGCTGGCGGCGCTGGCCAGCTACCGCGGCAGCCGCGACACCGACCCCGGGCTCACCACCGAAGTCGCGATGCTGGTGACGTTCCTGCTGGGCGCGCTGGCGATGGTCGAACTGGTGCTCACCGCCGCGCTGGGCGTGGTGGTCGCGATCGTGCTGGCCGGCAAGTCGGCGCTGCACCGCTTCGTGCGCGAGGTGCTGACCGAGCAGGAGCTGCACGATGCGCTGATGCTGATCGCGGCCGCGGCCGTGGTGCTGCCGCTGCTGCCCGATCGCACGATCGATCCGTGGCAGGCGCTCAATCCATACAAGCTGTGGATGCTGGTGGTGCTGATCATGGCGATCAACGCCGCCGGCTACGTCGCGCTGCGCGTGCTGGGCCCGAGCGCGGGGCTGGCGCTGGCGGGCTTCGTCGGCGGCTTCGTGTCCAGCACGGCCACGATCGCGGCGATGGGCGATCGCGCGCGCGCGGCGCCGGCGCTGCGCGCGCAGTGCGTCGCGGGCGCGCTGTTCTCCAACGTCGCGACCATCGTCGTGTTGTCGGCGGTGATCGGCGCGCTGTCGCCGCCGATGCTGATGCGGCTGGCGTGGCCGCTGGCGTTCGCCGGCGCGGCGGCGCTGCTCGCGGCGGGCATCGCGCGCAGCCGGTCGACGTTCGAAGCGGTGGACGACCAGCCGGTCGCCGCCGGGCGGCCGTTCGAGCCGCGCCAGGCGCTGCTGTTCGCCGCGATCGTCAGCGCGATCCTGTTGTTCTCCGCCATCGTCCACCAGTGGCTGGGCGATGCCGGCGTCACCGTGGCCGCGGCGCTGTCGGGCTTCGCCGACCTGCATGCGGCCGCGGCGTCGACGGCGCAGATGGTCGCGGGCGGCAGCCTGCCGGCGGACACCACCGGCGTGCCGGTGTTCGTCGCGCTGGCGACCAACTCCTGCAGCAAGCTGCTGATGGCGTGGCTGCGCGGCGGCAGCGGTTTCTTCCTGCGGGTGCTGCCGGGCGTGGCGCTGATCGTGGCCGCGTTCGCGGCCGGGGCGTGGCTGTCGGGCTGAGCGTGCGGCTCGGCGAAGCAGGTCAGCGGCTGCCGCCGCGGCCGCTGGTTGTCGGGGCGGTGGTGCCGCCGGCGGCGTACTTCGCGCGGCAGCGGAAGAACCGCGACTGGGTCAGCCACTGCTGGTCGGGGTAGTACGCGAACACCAGCTGGCCGTCCTTGAGCGCGTCGATCATGCCCTCGGCCACCGCCGGGCGCACGGCCGGGCAGCCGTAGCTGCGGCCGAGGCGGCCCTGGCGCTGCGCCATCTGCGGATCGACGTAGGTGGCGCCGTGCATGACGATGGCGCGGTCGCGGGCGCGGTCGTTGAAGCCCGGTTCCAGCCCGTCCATGCGCATCGAGACGCCGTTGTGCCCGGTGTAGACCTCGGCGGTGGAGAACAGGCCGAGGCTGGACTGGTGGCTGCTGTCGAGGTTGGAGAACGCCGTCGGCAGGTTCTCGCCGCTGGCCCGGCCGTGGGCGACGTATTCGTTGTAGAGCACGCGCGGCGCGGACAGGTCGAACACCCACAGCCGGCGCTCGGTCGACGGGCGCGAGTAGTCGATCACCGCCAGCCGGCGCGGGGCGGGAATCGTGCCCGACGCGGACGCGCATTCGGCCGATTCCAGGGCCAGCGCGAGCACCTGCGGGTCGGCCTCGGGGGCCAGTCGCTGCAGCTGGGCGAGCAGGGGATTTCCACGTCCGCCGGCGTTGTCGGCCCGCACGGGGGCGGCGACGGCGGTCAGGACGAGGGCGGCGGAGGCGAGGGCGATGAGGGGGCGCATGGGCCGAGCATGCCCAAACGCCCGCTGAAGGAAGTGAGAAAAACGTGAAACCGCGAGGGTTTCACGCCGACTTCGGCGGGTTCGTGATCGGCGGCGTGACCGGCGTCACGGCCGGCGGCGTCTTCGGCATGGCCGGGACGGGCGGCGTCGCCGGGGGCTCGGGCGTGGTCCGCCGCAGCGGGTCGTCGGTGACGATCACCGTGGTCCCGGCCACCAGCGTCTGGTGCAGCAGCAGGGCGAAGGCGGGGTCGATGCGCAGCCGGCCGGCGCTGATCGGGTCGGGCTCGATGACCGGGGCCGGTGCCGGCGTCGGCCTGGCGGCGGACGCGGTCGGCCTGGTCGCGGCGACCGCGGGCACCGACGCCGTGACCATCGGGATGGCCTGCCAGCGCAGGACCGGCGGCGGCGGGACGGGCAGCGGGGCGATCGGCAGCGGGCTCGGCGCTTCGGACGTCACGACGGTGGGCGTCGCCGGTGCCGGGACGGGCACCGCGGAAACCGGCATCGACGGGATCACGGGCGTGGCGGGCGTCGTCGCCGGGTCGGCGCGGAGCGCGTAGGCGCGGGTGCCGACCCACGGCTCGCCGACGATCTGCACCGGCGCATGGCCGATCTCGACGCCACCGCGCATCACCACCAGACGCCCGTCGCGGGTGCCGACGACGGCGGTCAGCGGGCCTTCGGGCGCGCGTTCGGGTGCCCACAGCGTGGTCAGCGCGTCGCCCGCGGGATCGCGGGCGGCGCCGGTGGCGACGGTGACCGGCGTCAGCCAGCCCGGCGCGGCGATCTCGGCCGGCGTGGTCTTCGCGTCGGCCACCACCACCACGGTGCCGCGGCGCACGGTGCCGAACAACTGCTCGGCGAACGCCAGCGGCAGGCGCACGCAGCCGTGCGAGGCCGGATAGCCGGGCAGGTGGCCGGCGTGCAGCGCGGTGCCGTCGTACGACAGCCGCAGCATGAACGGCATCGGCGCGTTGTCGTACTTGTTCGAGTAGTGCTCGGCCTGGCGCTCGATGATCGGGAACACGCCCGCCTGCGTCTCGTAGCCGCGGCGGCCGCTGCTGATCGTCGACACCGCGATGCGCACGCCGTTGCGGTACACGTGCACGCGCTGTTGCGGCAGGCTGACCACCAGCACCACGGGGCCGGCGGGCACCGCGTCGGGCGTCCACGTGAACTCGCCCGGCTTCAGCGCCATCACGCCGTAGGCCGGCGGCTTCGGCTTCGCGGGGCGCGCGGCGGGTTTGGGCGTGGCCGCGGCGGTCGGCTTCGCGGCGGTCGCGGTCGGCTTCGGCGCCGTCGCTGCGGCTGGCCGGGCGGCCGGTGTGACGGCGGCCGGCGGCTTCGACGCAGGCGTCGCGGCCGGGCGCACGGCGGGTTTCGCGGCCGGCGTCGGCACGGCGAGCGGGCGGGGCGCCGGCACGGACGTGGTCGCGGGCGGAGCGGCCGACAGCGGCGCGCCGACCAGCGATGCGCCCAGCAGGCAGGCGGCGGTCAGGATCGAACGGGGAGGCATGTGCACAGTGTGCCATGCGCGCCCGTCCACCGGCCGCGGAAAGGCGTGTTTCATGCGCTCACCCTGCCAGAACATCCAGGATCTGCAGCGCGATGCGGCGCTTGTGCGGGGGCAGGCGGCGGAAGCGCGCCAGCGCCTCGCGCTCGTCCGGGTCCAGCGCGTCGTCCTCGGCTGCCGGCGCCGGCGGCTCGGTGGCGCTGAGCATCGGCCCGCGCGCGGTGGCCAGCCATTCGGTGCAGGTGCCGGTCTCGATCGCGATCCGCAGCAGGTGCGGCATGCTCGGCACGGTGCCGGCGGGATGCTCCCACTGCGTCACCGCGCTGCGCTTCACGCCGACGCGCCGCGCCAGCTCGGCCTGGCTGAGCCTGGCCGCGGTGCGTGCACGGCGGATGCGAACGGGAAGCGCGTTCATCGTGATCCTCGCATCGTGGTCCTCTCCCGTGGCCCTGCACCGGCGATCCGCATCCCGCGGGGTCTGCCGCCGCTTGTACGGTTCCACTGTCCCCGCTGTTCGCGCATCCGGACACGCAGGCGAAATGCAGTGGAATGGCGGCGCACCGTGTCCAACGGAAAGCACGGCTGACCGCGGACGTGCCGGTGCGCGCGGCCTGTCGCGCGGGCTTCCCGCGTCTGCTCTCAGGCCTGATCGACGATGGCCGCGCAGGGGGCGCGCCACGCCGACGCCATGCCGCCCCGTGCGGCCCATGCCAAGGACAAACAGGATGTTGCGGATCTGGTTGTTCGGCTCCCTCAGCGTCGCCGACGAGACCGCCGGCGAACGGCTCACCCCCGTCACCGGACGCTGCGGCAGCCTGCTGGCGTACCTGGCGCTGGGCCGCGGCCACTATTTCAGCCGCGCCGAGCTGCTGGGCATCCTCTGGCCCGAGCGCATGGCGGCGATGACTGCGGGCTCGTTCAACACCGCGCTGTGGCGGCTGCGACGGATGGTCGAGTGCCCGCCGCACCGTCACGGCCAGTACATCGCCAGTGACCGCCGCGGCGCGATCGGCCTGTGCGGCGCCGGCGACGTGTGGCTGGACATTGAGGAATTCGAGCGCCGCATCGCGCCGGCGCTGGCCAAGCCGATCGAGCAGATCGTCGACGCCGACGTCGCCGACCTGCGCGCCGGCGTGTCGCTGTACAAGTCGGACATCCTGATGGAGTTCAGTGACGACTGGGCGCTGCGCGAGCGCGAGAAGCACCGCCGCCACCATCTCAACGCGCTGTGGCGGCTGATGCAGGTGGCGACGATCCGCCGCGAATGGGCCGAAGGCATCCGCCACGCCCAGGCGATCCTCGACTGCGACGCGCTGCGCGAGGACGTGCATCGCGAACTGATGCAGCTGTTCGTGCTCAGCGGCCAGCGCGCGCAGGCGCTGCGCCAGTTCGAGACCTGCCGCGACCTGCTGCGCCGCGAACTGGCGATCCCGCCGATGCGCGAGACGCTGTCGCTGTACCGGCAGATCGCCGACAGCGCCTTCGCCGAACCGCCGCCGATGCAGGCCCCGCTGCGCATCGAACTCCCGTCCGCACCGCCGCCGGCCCCGCCGCCGCTCGCGCTCGCCACGGCTGCGTTCCCGATCGCCGGCACGTTGCACGAGATGACCGCCGATCCCCGCGACGGCATCGCCGCCGCCCGCCGCCACCTCGCCGCCGCCGACGCGCAACTCGAACTGAGCCTGCGATTGCTGGATTCCTGAGCGACGCGCGTCCGGTCGCTGCTTCGGCGTGGCACCAACCACCGACGAGGTGGTCGGTGCGCCGTCGTGCAACCCGCAGATCCCTCGCCTGCGGCTGGGGATGAAAATGAAGTGTGGCTGGCGAGGTGATGTCGGGAACATCCCGGCGTTGTCTTCTTGGCTCTTGTCGCGTTGGTGATGTCCGCGACCCCGCGCTGGTCTTGATCTGCCGGGGCCCCTGGTCGCGACGGGCTTCGCGGATGAGGCCCGCAGGGCGCGCGGCAGGAGGCCGCGCGTTTTTCGACCAGCACAGGGATGTGCTGTCGAAAAACCCCGCGGAGCCCGTGTACCCGACGCACAGCGTCGGGCGCGACCGACGGGGTGTGCTTTCTTTGGGTCACCCTTTCTTTGCACAAGCAAAGAAAGGTGACTCGCTCGCGGCAGCGAGCGAAACCAAGGAATGACAGCAAGGCGATCAAAGCTGGGTCCCGGCGTTCGCCGGGATGACGGCTGGAAGGGCCGCGCGCTTAAACGCCAAACGCCGCCGCCGGTGGACATCACACGCCCCTCACCCGACATCACACGCCCGCCGACCCCGATGTGATGTTCGCGTGATGTTCGCGTGAGAGGCCGGTGACGCGGCCGGCGCACAGTCGGGCCACGCATCGAATCCACCGGGTGCCCCATGGCCTTGCTCGAGGACCGCACCGCCGTCTTCATCGTTCGCATCTGGTGCGAGCGCGGGGACGACTCCGCGCCGGCGCCGGAATGGCGCGGGTCGGTCGAGCACGTGCAGAGCGGCCGGCGGGTGTTCTTCCGTCACCTGGATGCGGTGCAGGAGTTCATGAAGCCGCACCTGGAGACGCTCGGCATTGATGCCCAGCAGCGCTTCTGGGAACGCATTTCCTCGGTGATGGACGACGAGCGCGAGGACGACCCCGCGCTGCCGCACGCCGCCGGGTCGCGTCCCGCGGAAATCCGTTTCGATCTCGGGTCGGTCGTGGCACGCGATGCCGCCGATCCCGCAGGCAAATCCCGCTAGGAGTCCGTCATGGCCGTCATCCGTGCCAACCGCGAGTCGATCGATGATCGTTTCAGCGTGCTGGGATTCACCGTACGCTCCGAACTGCCGCTGTACGAGATCGCGGTGGCGACCGAGCCGGAACTGCTGCGCCCGGACCAGCGCGCGCGCCGCAACGCGCGCAACTTCTTCACCAGCCGCCTGCAGCGGGTGATGACCTCGCAGCGCGGCGAGTCGGTGTACCTGGTGCCGCCCGACGCGGTGGCGCGGTTCATCGGCCAGTCGCGGTTGTACTTCGGCCTGGCGACGTATCGCGAGAGCGACCGCAGCGTGCCGGTGTCGCTGCGCCTGCCCGACCGCGGCACGATGTACGTCGGCCTGACCGGCCTCACCGAGCGCGGCTTCCGGCGCAGCCTGCGCGGCGCGCCGACGTCGACCTACGGCAGCGTCACGCCCGAGCTGGGCTGGGGTGGCGACAGCGCGTCGCAACCGCCGCCGCCGTCGCGCGACGAGGATCGCGCGCCCGCCGCCACGAACGGCGCGCGCGCGGCCACGCCGTCCGTCGGCGGTGCGCCGGCGCCGTACAGCGATGGCTATTCCGACGACCTGTGGAAGCAGCCGCCGGCCGCGCCCGCGCCGGTCGCCGAAGCGCCGCCGGCCGCGGCATCGCCCGCGCCGACCGCGCAGGGGCTGATGTACCGCGGCAACGGCCGCGCGACCGCGCGCTCGCTGCTGATCTCCTCCGACTACCACCCGAGCAACCTGTGGGACGCGCTGCGCGCCCAGGTCGGCTTCTTCGTCGACAGCGCGATGTGGTACCTCGGCGTCGGCGACACCACGGTGATGCCGCACGCGGCGATCTGCCAGATCCGTCGCCCCGACGGCACCGAGGAAGGCGCGCTGCACGGCTCCGGCTTCTTCATCGGTCCGCGTCTGATCCTCACCGCGGCGCACGTCGTCGACGGCCAGAGCGAACTGATCGTGGTGCCGGGCAAGAACGGCGGCGGGACCGGCGGCGCCACCGAGCCCTTCGGTCGCTTCCGCGTCACCCAGTTCCGCAAGCACGACAGCTACGGCGTCAACGGCAGCGATTTCGACATGGGCCTGATCTGCGTGCCGGCCGCGAACGCGGTGGGCGCGGGCCAGTACTTCGACCTGGTCGAGGAACTCACCCAGAGCCGTCCGGAAGGCGTCGTCGTGAGCGGCTACGCCGCGCGCTGGTACGCCAACGACGCGATCGAGCACTTCGTCAACGACACGATCGATCCGAACCGGCAGCACATGATGGGCGGTTACATCCGCGACCTGCCCACCGACGAGACCTTCAGCTACAACATCCAGACCCTCGGCGGCACCAGCGGTTCGCCGGTGTACTGGATCGAGGACGCGGCGACCGGGCCGCGCGCGCACATGGTCGGCGTGCACGTGGCCGCGCACGACGCCACCACCAACCTCGGCTGCCGCATCACCGCGCAGAAGCTGGCGTGGATCCGCCAGATCGCGTCGGGCTGGGGCCAGACGGTCTCGTTCTCGCTCGGCGCCCGCGGCGCGCGCGCGCTGTCGGTCGAGGACGACGACGCCGACCACGACATCGGCGCCGCCATTCCCGATGCGCCCGCCAGCGCGGCGCAGGGCTGGGCCGGTGCCCGCGGCCTGACGCTGACCGCGCCGGAATACCCGCAGGCCGATCGTTTCGAGCCGGCGAATCCCGGCAACTACCGCGCCGTCACCGGCACCCGCACGATCGACAAGGTCGTCATCCACATCACCGACAGCGGCGCGAACATCAGCAGCCCGATCAACTGGTTCAAGGACCCGCGCGCGAAGGTCAGCGCGCATTATGTGATTGGCCAGGACGGCACCATCGTGCAGATGGTCGCGCACAACGACGTGGCCTGGCACGCGGGGTCGGCCAACGGCACCAGCATCGGCATCGAACACGTGGCGAACACGCGCGGCCTCAATCCGACCCCGGCGCAGATGTGCGCATCCGCGGCGCTGGTGACGTGGCTGTGCGACACCTACGGCATCCCGGCCGACCGCCAGCACATCCTCGGCCACAGCGAGGCCGACAGCCGCACCACGCACACGTCGTGCCCGAACGCGGTGTGGGACTGGACGTACTACATGGACATGATCACCACGCGCACGTGCTACGTGCCGGCGAGCATGAGCCCGAACACCGGCGCGCAGTCGCTGGGCCTGCGCGCACCGGCGCGCATGCTGGCCGACGACGCCGGCGACGATCCCGACGCCTACGGCATCGGCATGGACGAACCGGTGGAAGCCGAGACGATGGCGCAGGGCCTGCGCTACGCACGCGGCCTGACGACCGAACAGCCGGACTATCCCGGCGCCAGCCGTTTCGTGGCGGCGGCGACGGGCAATTTCCGCCGCGGCCGCCGCCGCGGCTCGACGGTGGACCGCATCGTCATCCACATCACCGCCGGCGGGCCGAACATCGACGGCACGGTGTCGTGGTTCCGCAATCCCGACGCGAAGGTCAGTTCGCACTACATCGTCGGCCGCGACGGCGAAGTGGTGCAGATGGTGCGCAACGCCGACACCGCCTACCACGCCAGCAGCGCGAACTCGCGCAGCATCGGCATCGAGCACAACGGCAACAAGCCGAGCCGGCGCAATCGCCGCGACCTGCCGCCGACCGAGCGCCAGTACGAGGAATCCGCGAACCTCGTCGCCTGGCTGTGCGCGCAGTACGGCATCCCGGCCGACCGCGAGCACATCGTCGGCCACCACGAGATCTCGCCGGGCGACAACCACGACTGCCCGACCGACTACTGGGACTGGGACCACTACATGACCTGTGTGGGCGCCGCGGTCGCTGCGCTCGCGGCGGCAAGCGCCCCCGCGCCGGCAGCGCAGGGCCTGGGCTACCGCGGGTACTCGCGCGCGCAGGAACTGCTGACGCCGTTCTACGACCCGTCCAACCCGTACAGCGCGCTGACCTGCACCAACGACGCCTTCAGCCAGCAGCGCGAGGAGTGGTACGTCGGCGTGCAGGACACTTCGTCGTTCCCGCATTCTGCGATCTGCTTCCTGCGCATGACCGCGCCGGACGGCAAGCAGTACACCGGCACCGGTTTCTACATCGGCCGCAACCGCATCCTGACCTGCGCGCACAACCTGCACGGCATGAGCACGGTGCAGATCGTGCCCGGGCGCAACGGCGCGGGCACCGCGCCGTTCGGCGAGGCGACGATCGATTCCAGCCAGTGGCGCGTGGCGCCGCGCTACACCGGCAACGGCAACTGGGACAACGACCTCGCGGTGATCGACAACGCGCCGATCGCGGCGCCCAACGACGCCTGGTTCCAGTTCCTGCAGGCGACGCCGGCCACCACGATGCCCCTCGCGGTGTGCGGCTATTCCGCGGGCTCGAACCTGCATCCCGAACTCGGCTCGATGACCGACCGCAACCGCCAGCACCTGCACGGCGGCCACGCGCAGGGACAGGCCACGCCCGAGACCATCGACTACGACATCCTGGCCATCGCCGGCGCCAGCGGTTCGCCGGTCTACACCGTGCGCGACGAAGGCAGCGGCCTGCAGGCGTACGTCTGCGCCGTGCACGTCACCCGCGGGCCGATCGATCCGGGCACCGGCGGCGCCAGCGTCAACCGCGCCTGCTTCCTCACGCCGACCAAGCTGGACTGGATCGAAGGCCGCGCGGCGAGTTTCTCGCTGGGCGCGCCGTCGCGCCGCGTCTCGCGTCCGCTGGGCGACGCGTTCTCGGTGCACTGGACCGACGTGCCGATGACCTACCAGACCAGCGACATGTCGTGCTGGGCCGCGGCCGCGTCGATGGTGGTGGGCTGGCGCGACCAGCAGTCGATCCCCGACAGCGTGATCGCCGAGAAGGTGCCGGTGTTCGATGCCTTCAATCGCGGGCTCTACGGCCGCGAGCGCGGCTTCGTCGCCGCGGCGTGGAACCTCTACGCCGAAGCGCCGGCCTCGTACACGATCGAAGCCTGGCGCGACATGCTCGTCAACGATGGCCCGCTGTACATCGACCAGGTCGTCAGCGGCAACAACGATGCCGGCCACGTGCGCGTGCTCGTGGGCATGAGCAGCGGCGGCGCCGCCGACGGCTCCGACACCGTGATGTTCATGCACGATCCGGACCGCGGCCAGATCCGGCTGTCGTTCGCGGAGTTCCTGCGCCTGTACGAAGGCCGCACCGCCAGCACCGGCGGCTACCTGCAGTTCCAGATCATGCATTCGGGCGGCGTCGGCAATCGCCGGCCGGCGTCGGCCTCGGCCTTCTCGCTCGGCACCGGTGCGATGCCGGTGCGCACCGCGCGTGCGCTGGACAACGACGGCCCGGCCGACTATCCCGTCGCGCTGATCCCGCAGCCGGACAAGAACGCGTGCTGGGCGGCGTCGATGGCGATGCTGATCGCGCACCGCCGCCAGCAGTCGCGCACGCCGGAGTCGATCATCAACGAGATCGGCGGCAGCCTCGCCACGTCGTACGGCTGGGAGCTGCTGAACGCGGCGCGCGATCGCTACGGCTTCCAGGTCATCCCGCAGCCGTCGAACGCGAGCATCTACCACACGCCGCGGCAGTGGGCGACGTGGCTGAACACGTTCGGCCCGCTGTGGGTGGTGATCGTCGGCGCGCCGCACGCGGTGGTCGTCGCCGGCATCCGCGGCAACCTCGACGACGCCAACGCGGTGCAGGTGAAGATCCTCAATCCGTGGGACACGCGGGTCGCGTTCGACAACGATCCGGTCGCCTTCCACCCGGCGAACAACGGCTACGAGGACTGGCTGTCGTTCATGGATTTCGCCGGCGCGTTCGGTGACATGGCTGAGCCCGACTACGGCAACTGGCGCATCCTGCACCTGCCTGCCGCCGCGGCGCAGGCGCAGTCGCTGGGCACCGGCGGGCGCGTGGTGCGGCTGGCGTCGCCGCCGCCGCCGATCCGCGCGCTCGAAGCCGCCGGCGAGCGCGACGAGGCCATCGATCCCAGCCGCGTCGCCGGCACCCGCATGCGCCGCACGATCGGCGAAGCCGGCGCCTGCCGCTGGTCGCTGGACCAGCTCGAAGGCCTGAAGTCGCCGGCGTCGCCGTCGATGACGGTGAGCTCCGCCAACGCCGGCGACGTGCGCATCGCGCTCGACGACTGGCCGGCGATCGAAGGCGCGCCGACACCGCTGCCGATCACGCTGAGCTTCCGCACGTCCAACGGCAGCCTCGGCGACGTGCGCATCACCGCGGGGACGCCGGCCAACCTGGCCTACGGCGTCGAGGTGGTGGCGAAGATCGAGGACTGCGCGGATGCCGACGGCGTCGCCCGGCTGCGGGTACGCGTGGACTACCGCTTCCGCGGCCTGGCCCAGGGCAATCCCGACGCCACGGTCGACCTCACCCTGCGCGGCGACGGTCGCTACGAACGCGAGAACGGCTGGCGCAACGCTGAGGCGCTGAGTCCGGCGGCCTGATCGCATGACGATGACGGCATGGCGATGACAGCACGGCGACCGCATCGGCCAAGGAGACGAACGTGAGCGAGCACACGCGCAACAGCGGCAGGATCTTCCCGTCCCGACCCGGGACGGCGCTGTCGCGCGCGCAGGCCGACGCGCCAGCCACGGGCGCGACCACGCCCGCGACCTCGTCCAAGCCGCCCGCCACCGAGACCATCGCGCGGCGCGCCGGTGCGATGGTCAACGAGATCGACTTCCCCGGTTTCGTCTCGCAACTGGTGCACGGCACGTTCGACGCGATCGTCGATGCGTCGATCCGCCAGATGGAAAGCTATTCCAGCCTCGTGTCTGCCGTCGCGAAGACCGTCGACCAGTTCACCGAGGAGAACGTCACCTTCAACCAGGCGCGCGACTGGCTGGCGTCGCGCTATCCGGGCGACGTCGCGGTGAAGCTGCCCGAGGCGAACGAGACCGAACCGCAGCTGGTGCCGCGCAGCGAGGACCTCACGCCGGTGTGGTTGGCCGATTACGGCCTCGACGGGCAGACGCTGAGCACCGAACTGCTCGAACAGCAGATCCTGCCGCAGGTGCGCAACAAGGTCGGTGCCGAGCGGCAGCAACTGCTGGCGACGATGGTGATGCTCGGCCTCAACCGTGTCGCCGTGCGCGACGGCAGCATCAGCGCGAAGGTGATGTTCCGCGCCGCCGCGCGCGATGCCGCGGCCGTGCAGTACGCCACCAGCACCGATCCGCAGGCGGTGGCGAACTGGGGTGAGCGCGGCAGCCTCAGCCAGGCCGGGCAGGGCACCACGATGGTGTCGACGCTGGCGGTCAACGCGCAGAACGAATCGAGCGTGCGCGCCGACCTGTTCGGCGAGGTGAAACTGAATTTCGTCAGCGAGACGCTGCCGCTGGATCGTCTGGCCGACGCGGCCAAGATCGCGCTGGTGCAGCAGCACTCGCCGACGATGCGTGCGGCCGCGCCTGTCTCCAATGCGCCTGCCGCCGCGCCCGCGCAGTCCGCGACGCCGCCCGCCGGCGGCGAAGGCAGGGCGTGATGCGTCGCGAACTCTCGCAACTGCTGGATGAACTGCACGACGGCCTGCTGGCGATCGAGGCCCGCGACGGCCTGCGCCTGTCGCAGGTCGACATGACCCTGCCGATCGAACTGCGCCCGGTGTTCCGCGACGGCGGCTGCGTGCTGCTGGCGGAATTCACCCGCGGCCTCGCCGCCGACACATGGACGCCGACGCCGTCGCGGCTGCGCCTGGGCTGGGCGCTGGACGGTGACGTTGCAGCGGAGGCCAGCGCATGAGCGCGCAGTTGCCGCCGCTGGTCCAGGACGCGGGCATCCCGTTCGACCTGTTCATCCAGTCGCTCACCGAGCAGCTGGACAAGGCGCAGGCGTCGATGGCGATCAAGGCGCGGCTGGGCAAGCTGCCGCTGACCTTCGCGGTGAAGGAAGTGTCGCTGGACCTGCGCGCGTTCGTGCAGCTGATCGACGACGACGTCTACCTGCGTCCGGCCGGCCCCGGCGAGAGCGAGGCCAGCAGCATCAAGCTGCAGCTGACCACGATCACCAAGCCGATGATCGACGAGAACGCGGTGGACTACGCCACCGAGGATCCGAAGTTCTCGCTGAAGGAAGCGCTGGGCGACCAGATCAGCGACGACGACCAGCGCCGGCTGGAACGCATCGGCGTGCGTACCGTGCAGCAGCTCAACGAACTCAAGGAAAAGGCGGGCACCGACGTGATCGCGCGGCTGTCGCGGATGCCGGTGAACCGCCTGCAGCAGGCGCTGATGCGCGCCGCCGCGCCGCGGGTGACGAAGATCGACCACGGCGAGACCGCCGACGCGCAGCGTCGCGTGCACCTGGCCGCGCCGGGCCTGCGCCCCGGCCGGCTGCCGCTGGTGCGCGCCGCCGGGCAGAGCGTGCCGGTGGTGGCGGCGCAGGACGGCGGCATCGTGCTGGCGCCGATGGCGATGCAGCTCGGTCACGAGGCCGAGGTCGATTTCGGTGACGGCCGCGTGGCGCGGGTCGAACTCAGCGAAGGCCGGCTCGGCCAGTGGAGCACGCCATGAGCGTCGCGCGCGCCCTGCTGTCCGATGCCGTCCGTGGCGGCCTGCTGATCACGCTGAAGCTCGGCGAGATGCCGGCGCACATCCCCGGCTGGCGCGCCTGCACGCGCTACGGTGCGACGATGGCCGACCGCATCGACGGCGGCGCGCTCGATCGCCTGCTGCGCCATCACGGCGGTGCGCTGCGTGCGGTGCGCCTGCACAGCGCGCGCACGCCGCGGCGCGACCGCGACGTTGCCGGCGCCTATCGTTTCGACGACGTCGAACAGCTCAGCGGCGTCGCCCGCGTGCTGCGGGTGCGCGTGAGCGAGGCCGAAGGCGTGCCCGCGCTGCTGCAGGCGCTGGCGGAACTGCCGATCGTCGAGCGCGTCGCGCCGGTGCGCGTGTGCCACACGCCGTCCGCGCATGCGCTCGCGGCCGCGTCGGCGCATGCGGTCGAGGCCGCGGCCTGGGTGCGGCGCTGCACCCGCATCGACGAAGCGCTGCGCTTGGAAAGCGGCGACCCCGCGGTGCTGGTCGGCCTGGCCGACACCGGCGTCGCGCTGGCGCATCCCGAACTGCGCGAACGCGTGCGCGCCGGCTTCGACAGCGTGGATCTCGATCCCGCGACCGTCGGCGGCGTCACCCTGGTCGGCGACTTCCGCCGCGCCGGCGAACGCCCGCAGGACGAGGTCGGCCACGGCAGCGGCTGCGCCGGCATCCTCGTCGCGCGCGGCGACGGCATGCCGCCGGGCGCCGCCGGCGCCTGCGGCCTCACGCCGGTGCGCGTGCTCGGCGCGGCGCTGGGCCCGGGCGACAAGCGCGTGGGCATCGGTGCGCTGGACAACATCGATGCCGGCATGAAGCGGCTGATCGACCTCGGCGTGAAGGTGATCAACATGAGCTTCGGCACGCCCGAGTCGATGCTCACGCCCGACGCGCCGCGGCCGCACGAGGAAGTCGTGCGCTACGCGCTGGCGCGCGGCACGATCCTGGTCGCCGCCAGCGGCAATTCCGGGCTCACCGAAAAATACTTTCCCGCCGCACACCCCGGCGTCATCGCGGTCGGCGCCATCGGTGCCGACCAGCGGCCGGCGTCGTTCAGCACTCGCGGCGCGCACGTCGCGCTGTGCGCGCCGGGCCGCGACATCCTCACCTGCGGACTCGACGGCTACCAGCAGGCCAGCGGCACCAGTTTCGCCGCGCCGCACGTGGCCGCGATCTGCGCGCTGCTCGCCGCGCGCGCGCAGCGCCGCGCCTGGCCGCTGGACGGCGACGACGCCCGCGACCTGCTGGTGTCGACCGCGAAACCGTTTTCCGAAGCCGGCGTCACCGGCTGCGGCGCCGGCGTGCTCGACGCGCTGGGTGCGCTGCAGGCGCTGGACGCGGCGATCGACCGCCGCATCCGCGAAGAAGACGCATCCGACGATGTGCCACCCGCGCTCGCTGCCTGACCGGCGACGAACGCGACCCACCGCAAGAAAGGAGGCCTCCCATGGCGACCCGACCCCGTTCCAGCAAGCCCCGCAAGACGTCGGGCGCCGCGGCCTCCAAGCCTCGCGCTGCGCGTGCCGCGGCGAACGACACCGGCAAGACGACCGGCACCCGCCGGCCCGCCGCCGCACCTTCCGGCCTTCCGGCCAACCACAGAGCAGAGACCACCATGAACCGCATCCTCCTGGTCGACCTCGGCGAGCGCGAGCTGAAAGAGCGGCAGAATCTGCGCGCGCGCCGGCAGGTCCTGAAGACCATCATCGAGAACGCCCCGACCAGCGGCGGCGCCAGCATCGACCAGCTCACCGAACTGGCCGAGATCGACCGCAAGCTCGGCAGCGACGTCGTCGCCGATCCGTTCTACCGGAAGGTGGCCGAGACCTACGCCCAGCGCAGCTGGGACGACCTCTCCGGCGGCGACGGCAGCATCGCCCAGGCCGAGGCCGCGCCGGCGAAGAAGCAGGCGAAGGCCGCGGCGCGCGACACCGACTTCGTGCACAAGTACGGCCTGATCGGCAGCCAGCGCACGCCGGAGAATTTCCTCGACCATCTCCAGCGCGGCGAGCGCGAGCTGGTCGGCATCTGCGGCCTGCTGCAGCTGGACGGCAGCACCGACGCCAACCGCCGCGGCTTCGTGCAGAAGGTCAGCGCCGCGCAGGGCGAATACCGCGAGTACCGGCCGCTGTTCGACGCCGCGTTCGAGCATCTCAGCCGCCAGTACGTGGTCACGCTGCGCTCGCAGGTCGAGGCCAAGCAGGCCGACCTGGGCGTGTACGGCTGCGTCGAGCCCGGCGGCGACCCGCGCAAGCGCAAGCTCACCGACGAGGGCCTGACCCCGGACCTCGGCGCCAAGGTCTGCGCGCTCAGCGGCCGCAACGTCGCCGCGGTGGTGCGCAAGCTGGCCGCCGACG
Organism: Lysobacter sp. DMC97; assembly: GCF_056313745.1. NCBI lineage: Bacteria > Pseudomonadati > Pseudomonadota > Gammaproteobacteria > Lysobacterales > Lysobacteraceae > Lysobacter > Lysobacter sp. DMC97. Next base: position 223,154 of record NZ_JBQUZR010000006.1, read on the forward strand.
GCGTCAGCGCCAACGATCCGTGGCTGGCCAGCCGCATCGAGAACGCGTACGAGATGCAGAGCGGCGCCGTCTCCGGTGCGCCGCCGTCGTCGCTGGAGATCTCGCTGCCCGACCTGGAGGAAGCGACCGACGTCGAGATCGTGCGCGAGAACCTCGACGCCGCGCAGGCGATCTACTTCGCCTACCAGCTGGAAGAGGCGCGGCTGCCACAGGTGGTCGAGAAGATCGTCGACCTGTTCCGCGGCGGCCTGCTGCCGCTGAGCTACGGCAAGACCGGCGACTACCTCTACAGCTACTACAAGAAGGCGTCGGAACGCATCACCGAGGGCGAGCGTCGCGACCTGTACATGCGCGCGTTCGGCGCCCCGGGCGGCGATCCCTCGCTCAACCAGCCCAACCGCGAGTTCAACGAACTGTGGCTGCGCTTCGTCTCCGGCGTGTCCTCGTTCGGGCGCCAGCTCAACGTCGACCGCATGTTCCGCAGCCAGATCCCGCTGGCGGTCTCGCAGGAGCAGGTGCGCAAGGCCGCGCGCGACCTCGCCGCCAGCCTGTCGCGCAACTGCTACGGCATCGCCTACCAGTTCTCGAAGGAACTGAAGACGCTGATCATCGAGTACCGCGACCTGCTGAGCGACCAGGAGATCCGCGGCGCGTTCGGCGCGCGCGACATGTGGCAGGTGATCGACCAGGTCAACTCGAACTACCTCGGCGGGGCGCGCAACAGCCATCGGTATCGCACCCAGGCCCGCGCCGGGGCGGTGATCATCGCCTGGCTCAGCCGCAACAACCAGCGCCTGACCAACCGTTTCGACGAGGTCATCTCCACCAGCGCGCTGACCAATCCGCAGCTGCGCGGCAGCGACAAGCCGATGGAAAACCCCACCGACTGGGACCTGCTGCAGGCCTGCGAGCAGTGGCTGGCGGTGGGGGGCGTGCAGGACCAGCGGGTCGAGGAATACGCCCAGCCGGTCGAGTCGCCGACGATCACCAGCAAGCCGATCGAGATGCCGCAGATGGCGCGCGACGTGCTGGATTCGGCCGGCATCAGCCTGCCCAGCTTCTGACCGGACGGCTTCCGTCCACGGAGAACGACCATGGCCATTCCTTCCCACCGTGCGCAGCCGATGAAACGGCTGGTGGAACGCTCGCTGCATTCGGCGGCGCAGGCGCTGGGCACGCGCGACCCGATGCCCTACGTCGGCGACCTGATCGAACGCACGTTCTACCTGCCCGACGACGACGTCTCGTACGCCCGCAACGCGCTCACGCCCGGCGCGGTGCCGTACGAGCCCTCGTTCTCCGAGGCGGAGCCCAACCTGCTGCGCTTCACGATCGAGCCGCTGGGCCCCGAGGCCTCGCCGGTGTCGCGCCGCGACGAGGCGACGCGCGAGATGCGCCGGTTGATCCAGCCGGTGTTCGGCCGCGACGCGCTGCGCTGGTTCGACGGGCGCAGCGAGGAGTGGCGCGGCTTCGGCGGGCTGAGCTGGATGAACTTCGGCGCCTGGTTCGGCAGCGCGTTCGACGAGGACGGGCTGTACGCGGCCAAGATCTACTACGAGCTGCTGCCGACCCAGATCGAGGCGCTGCCGCCGTCGCTGTCGCGGCTCACGCGCCAGGTGATGGCCGAGATGCCGACGCTGATGCCGATCTTCACCTCGATCGGCTGCAAGCGCGACACCGGCAGTCAGCGCGTGACCTTCCTGCACCGCGGGCCGCTGACCATCGCCGCGCTCGGGCCGCTGATGAACCGGCTCGGCATCGGCCACCAGTTGCCCAGCCTGATGCGCATCGTCGGCGTGGCCCTCGGCGGCCGTTTCGAACTGCCGCCGGGCGGCGTGCTGGTCGGCCTGCGCGAGGCGCCGGACGGCATCGAGATGAAGCTCGAGATCCTGCTCGCGGCGATCCCCGATCTGCCCGCGCGCTTCCTCGACCTCATCAAGCTGGGACTCGCGGAACGCCCGCGCCAGCTGATCGCGCTCAGCCGCTGGCTGGAGGCGTTCGGCGTGGAGGACGCGTCGGAGCAGGGGCACTTCTCGGTGCTCAGCCTGCGCGTCACCCCGACGACGCAGGCGCGCATCAGCCTGTACGTGCGGCCGATCGAGTTCGAGATGCGCGACGCGATCGAGGACGCGCAGGCCCTGCAGTGACGGTGGCGGCGCGCGCGTCGCGCCGCCGTCGACGACACCGTTTCCCCGGCCGCATCGCGCGGCCTTCCCTCCGGAGCGACCGGTCATGTCCGCCATCTTTCCCCCGAGAAGCCAGCCCGCGGCGCGCGCCGCCGCGGCGCCGGTCGCCAGCCGCGAGACCGTCGACACCGCGCGACGCAAGGTGCGCGCGCTGCTGGAGAGCAACGACGCCTTCGCGCACATGCCCTCCGACAAGCGCGAGGCGCTGGCCCGCGGCATGGTGCAGATCGCGACCTACCTGGCCGAGCCCGACGGCCTGCGCCTGAAGCCCGCGCAGCAGAGCCCGCAGGTGCGCGCGCTGGCCGGCGAGGAGGGCCAGCCGCTGCCGCAGCAGCAACAGCCGGCGTTCGGCCAGGCGCTGCGCACCGGCGTGGAGCAGGCCGGGGCGCTGATGAACGCGGTGAATTTCCCGACCTTCGTCAGCGGCCTGATCGACGGTGTGTTCCATTCGATCGTGACCTCGTCGATCGAGCAGATGGAGGCCTACGCCAAGCTCGTCGCCGACGTGTCCAAGAGCCTCAACCAGTTCCGCGACGACAACACCACGCAGAACCAGGGCCGCGACCACCTCGTCGAGCAGTTCCCCGACCTGTTCCAGCTGCAGATGGGCGGGGGCGGCGGCTGGGACGACTTCGGCAGTTTCGGCGACGACGGCACCGGCGGGTCGAAACCCGCGGAGCCGCGCGTGGTGCTGCGCCAGGATGTCGACGAGCGCAGGGCGGTGGACCGGCTCAACCAGTCGCTGCCGCTGGACAAGCCGCTGACCCGCATCGACGACGACCTCGTCGAGGCGCTGCTGGTGCCCGCCGCGCGCACCCAGCTGGCGACCAGCCGGCAGCAACTGCTGGCGACGATGGTGATGCTGGGCATCAACCGCATCGTGGTGACCGACGGCAAGATCTCGGCCAAGGTGATGTACGACTTCCAGGCCCGCGACAACAGCCGCTACCGCTACAGCGCCAGCCAGTTCGACCACGAGAAGGACGCCTACGGCAACGTCCAGATGACCCGCAGCAACGAAGGGTCGTACGAGAACAGCAACGAGCGCGGCACCGCCGTGCGCGACCAGAACGGCAACGTGGTCAGCGGCCCGTCGGTCTACGGCAGCGGCTATGGCCGCTACGGTGGCGCGGCCTACGAGGGCGGCAAGTCGTACGCGAAGGGCGACTACAAGTACAACGAGCAGCCGATCATCAAGATGATGAGCACCTCGCAGCTGCAGAACGACAGTTCGCTGCAGGCCAAGGCCAGCCTGGCCGGGCAGGTGGAGGTGAACTTCAAGAGCGACTACATGCCGCTGGAGAAACTGGCGAATCCCGAATCCATCGCCGCGATCCAGATGAACGCGCAGCCGGGCATGGTGAAGACGCTCGCGACGAACCGGCCGCAGGCCGCGGCCGCGCCGGGAACCCCTGCCGCGTCCGCGTCGCCTGCCGCGCCCGGCACGACGCCCGCCCCGACCGTCTGACGCCGCACGGAGCCCGCCATGTCCGCCCAGTCCGTCCTGCCTGCCGCCAGCGCGCCCACCCGCAGTCCGTCCGCGTCGAGCGCGCCGGCCTGGCTCGACGACGAAACCCTGCGCGCGGTGCGTCCGCAGGTGCGGCAACTGCTCGAATCCTCGCCGGGCTTCCGCGCGCTGTCGGCGGCGCAGCAGCAGGACATCGCGCGCACGATGGTGCGGGTGGCCTCGTACATGGCCAATCCCGACGGCCTGGCGAAGCAGGAACTCACGCCCGGCCGCGGCGTGCTCGCGAAATCGCAGTCGGTCGACGGCGCGCCGGCGCAGGCGCTGGCCGACAAGGCCGTCGACCAGGCCAAGAGCAAGGCGTCGGACAAGATCGGCACCTTCGCCGGCAGCGATTTCGAGGCCGGCTCGGTGAAGCAGGGCGCGGACAACTTCAAGGCGTTCGTCGGTGCGGTCGACTTCCCGAAATTCGTCGGCGGCCTGATCCAGAACGTGTTCCAGGCGATCGTCGACGCCTCGATCCAGCAGATGGAGGCCTACGCCAGCCTGCTGAAGGCAGTGGCGCAGACGGTGGACCAGTTCGCCGCCGACAACATCACCATGAACAATGCCCGCGACTGGCTGTCCGAGCGCTTCGCCGGCGACCTCACCCTCGGCAACGACGGCGAGAGCGGCGCGCCGCAGCTCGCGGTGAAGAACGAGGACGACGCCGAGGGCGCGCTCGCCCGCATCAACCAGGAACTGCAACTCGCGGAGCCGGTCAGCGACCTGTCCGACCAGGCGCAGGAAGCGCGGCTGGTGATGGCCGCGCGCATGCAGATGGCGCGCAGCCGCCAGCAGATGCTGTCGTCGATGGTGATCCTCGGCATCAACCGCATCGTCGTCACCGACGGCTTGATCAACGCCAAGGTCGTCTTCAACTTCCGCGCCAGCGACGAGGCCACGCGCAACGCCCGTGCCTCGCTGTACGACCGCGACAGCAGCTACAACAAGAACACATCCGTCGCCGGCGCGCACTTCGGCTGGGGCGGCGCGGCCAGCGCCAACACCAACGTGCAGAGCCACATGACCACGGTGTCGTCGTCGGTCGACGAGAATTCCACCTCCAGCCAGGAGATGAAGGCCAAGCTCACCGGCGAGGTGCGGGTGAACTTCAAGTCCGACTACTTCCCGATGGACAAGCTGGCCTCGCCGGCGATGATCGCCAGCATCCAGGGCAACGCCACGCCGCTGGACACCAACCGCACCGTCGCCGGTGGCAGGGGCGCGCCTGCGCCGGCCCCGGCGCCCGCCACGGCGGGCTGAGGGCGCGGCCATGCTGCGTCTGGCGCCGCCGCCACCGCCGGTCTGCGTCGAGCCCCGGCATCGTTACGCCGACCTGCTCGGCGCGGTGTCGCTGGCGCTGTCGGTCTGCGCCGGCGGCCCGGCCACCGCGCAGGCGCTGGCGGGCATCGACTTCGACCTGCCCGAAGGCGCGCCGACCGCCGAGGATCGCGTCCAGCTGGAAGCCGCGGGCCCGCTGTACTTCGCCAGCGAACTCGAACGCGCCACGCTGCTGCCGACCGCGGAACTGATCGCCGGACTGTTCGCCAGCGGCGCGATCGTGCAGCCGCTGGGCCCGGTGGCGAAACTGCTGCACGACTTCTGGCGCGGCCGCCGCGAGCGCATGACCGCGGAGGAACGCGAGGCGGTGTTCGCGCGGGTGATCGAGACGCCGTATTTCGACCGGCTGATGCGCGGGCTGTGCGAAGCCATCGCCGCGCACGCCGATCCCGCCATGCCCGGTGGTCCCGGCCTGCACGCGCAGGTCGCGCTGGCGACGCAGGCGCAGAGCCTGGGCGCCTTCCTCGCCCAGCGCGTCGATCCGATGGCCGCCATCGCCGCGCGCGACATCGTCGAGACCATCAACACCGCGCTGGCGTTCCTGCGCGATCGGCAATTGCAGGTCGCGTTCGGCGTGCGCGACCTGTGGCGACTGGTGGAGATCGTGGGCAGCCAGCATGGCGTCGTCGCCGGCGACGCGCAGCGGCACGTCGATCGCGGCCGCAGCGGGCAGACCGTGCTGCTGTGGCTGTCGAAGCATTACGCCGAGCAGGCGATCGTGCTCGATCCCTCGGCGCCGGCCGACGTCGAGCTGCTGGTGGCCGCGCAGCGCTGGCTGGCATCCGCGCCGGCCGCGACGGCGGATGCCGGCACGGCCGCGCCCGCCCGGTTCCCGCTGCCGCAGGTGGCCTGACATGGTCGCCGTGCGCGCCGCCTCCGCGCCGCCAGCACCGCCGCCGCCGTGGATCCGGCTCGCGGTGCGCGACGTGCTCGAACGCACGCCGCACTACGCCACGCTGCCGCCGCCCGATCGCCAGGCGCTGGCGCAGGCGATGGTGAAGGTGTCGACGCTCGCCGCCGAACTCATTGCCGAGGAAGGCCAGGCCGCGGGCGAGATCGAGCGCCGCGCGCTGTCGCGTCCCGCACCGCCGCTGGCGACCGCGCAGTCGGCTCAGCCCGAATTCGGCACCGCCGCCGACCGCATCGCCGGCATCACCCGCAACGTGCTCAACGCGGTGTCGTTCCCGCGCTTCGTCACCGATCTCATCAACGGCGTGTTCAAGGCGATGATCGACGCCAACGCGCAGCAGATGAACCAGTACGTGCAACTGCTCAACGCGGTGTCGGCCTCGGCCGAAGGCTTCGAGCGCAGCCAGTTCGGGCTGGTGCAGGTGCGGCAATGGGTGGCCGACCACTTTCCCGAGGCGATCGAATACGACAGCCCCGATCCCGAGGACCTGCCGCAGCCGGGCGAACAGCTCGATGCCGAGGAGCGCGCCGACCTGCAGCGCGAACTGGAGAACGTGAAGCTGCGGCTGAAGCCCGGCGCCTCGATGCCGGGTGTCGAGGAAGTGCGCGCGACGCTGGGCATTCCCGCCGAGGAACCGGTCGACGTGTCCGGCCCCGAACAGCTGGTGCCGCTGGCGCGCCGCTACCTGGCCCGCCAGCGCCAGCAGCAGCTGGCGACGATGGTGATGCTGGGCATGCAGCGCATCGTCATCGACAGCGGCAAGATCAACGCCGCGATGCGCTTCCACATCGACACCCGCAGCGCCGCCAGCGAGGACCGCGGCAGCGAGTTCGGCGTGAAGAACCGGGTGAAGGCGAGCGGCAGCTTCGGCGTTGGACCGTGGGGCGCCAGCGCCGAGGTCGAGAACACGATCAGCTACGTGTCCACCGAGCGCAGCCAGCGCACCGAGGAGATCAACACCGACCTCGAACTCAATTCGTCGGTCGAACTGAATTTCCACACCGACTACCTGCCGCTCAACCAGATGGCGGCGCAGGCGCAGGCCGACCGCATCCGCAACGCCACGTTGAATCCGACCGCCGACATCCCCGATCCGTCCGCGGCGCGCAATGCCCGCCTGCAGGCGCAGCTGACCTCCGAGCGCGAACGCCGCACCGGCATCGACAACGTCGTCGCCGAGGGCGCGAAGCCACTGCCGCCGAGCCCGCCGGCACCCGCCCCGGCGCCCGCACGTCCGCCGGCGGCCGGACCGTCGCCCGCGCCTGCCTCCGGACCTGCGCCCGCGCCGGGCACGGCCCCGGCGCCCGCCCCCGCGGCCACGCGCGCACCGGCGCCGGCGCCCGGCCCCGCCCCGGCGCCCGGCCCGGCACCTGCGCCTGGTCCCGCCCCGGCGCCGGCGGCCCGATCGGCCCCCGCGCCATCGCCCGCACCCGCCCCGGCGGCTTCACCCGCGCCTGCACCTGCCCGCGCCCCGTCGCCCGCACCTGCACCTGCACCTGCACCCGCGACGTCTGCACCCGCGCCTGCGCCTGCTCCGGGCGCATCGCCGGCCCCCGCGCCCGCGGCCGCCGGCACCGGTGCGACCGTCGGCAGCCAGGTCGGGGCTGCGGTCGGCGGGGCGGCGGGCACGGCGGCCGGGACGGCCATCGGTGGCGCCATCGGCGGGGCGGCAGGCGGGGTGCCGGCTGCAGTCACCGGGCCCATTGGTGGCGCAATCGGTGGCGCCGTGGGCACGGCGGCCGGCGGCGCGGTGGGATCGGCCGTGGGCGGTGCCGTCGAGGGCGCCGTCGGCGACCTGTTCCGCGCCCACTGATCGGCCGCCTGCGGCCGACGATCGGTCCCGGCGTGACGCTAGACCATCGTTCGGTGGCGTCCCGGCGGCGACCACGGCCAGAATAGGCCGATGACCTCATCCGACTCCGTCTCCCCCGACACCGCCGCCCCCCTGCTCGATTGCGTCGAACTGCACACCGGCAGCGGTGCGCCGGCCTGGACCGTGCTCTGGCTGCACGGCCTCGGCGCCGACGGCAACGATTTCGTGCCGATCGTCCACGATCTGGTGCGCGCCGACTGGCCCGCGCTGCGTTTCGTGTTCCCGCATGCGCCGGTGCGGCCGGTCACCGTCTTCGGCGGCCAGCGCGTGCGCGCCTGGTACGACATCACCGACTTCGGCTTCGGCAACCGCGGCGACATCGACGGCGTGAACGCCGCGGTCGCCCAGGTCGAGGCGCTGATCGCCCGCGAAGCCGCGCGCGGCATCCCGGCATCGAGACTGATTCTCGCCGGGTTCTCGCAGGGCGGCGCCATCACCCTCGCCACGGCCCTGCGCCGCACCGAACCGCTGGCCGGGCTGGTCGCGCTGTCGACCTACCTGCCCGCCGGCGATCGCGCGGCCGACGCCTTCGTGCCCGGCGCCGAACGCCAGCCGCTGTTCATGGCCCACGGCCTGGCCGATCCGGTGGTGCCCTACATCGCCGGCGAACGCAGTGCCGCGGTGCTGCGCGGGCTGGGATTCGCACCGGAATGGCATCACTACCCGATCGCGCACCATGTATTCCCCGACGAGATCCGCGATCTCGGCGCGTGGTTCCAGGCGCGTTTCAAGGCGGCCTCCGCGGCCGGATGACCGGGGCGCGAGGGAGCGCTACCATCGAACCCAATGGGATCAGGCCGCACAGTGACGTGAAAGTCCTCATCGCCGACGACGAACCGATGGCCCGCGAGCGGCTGCGTGCGCTGCTCGCGGAGCACGCCGATCTGCGGCTGGTGGCCGAAGCCGCCGACGGCAGCACGGCGCTCGATGCCTGCGCCGAACACACGCCGGACATCGTGCTGCTCGACATCGCCATGCCCGGGCTGGACGGCCTGGAAGCCGCCCGCCACCTCGCCGGCTTCGAGCCGCGGCCCGCGGTCGTGTTCTGCACCGCCTACGACGACCACGCGCTGTCGGCCTTCGACGCCGCCGCGGTCGATTACCTGGTCAAGCCCGTGCGCCGCGAACGCCTCGCCGCCGCGCTCGACCGCGCCCGCACCTTCGTCGCCGGCCGCGCCCCGCGCACCGACGCCGCGCCTGCGGCAATCGCCGCGCCCGGCAAGCGCCGCACGCACCTGTGCGCCCGCCTGCGCGGCAGCCTGCGCCTGATCGCGATCGAGGACATCCGCTACCTGCACGCCGAAGAGAAATACGTCGTCGTGCACCACGCCCGCGGCGAGGACCTCATCGAGGAATCGCTGAAGTCGCTGGAAACCGAATTCGCCGAACGCTTCGTCCGCATCCACCGCAACTGCCTCGTCGCCCGCGACGAACTGGTCGAACTCCGCCGCGCCGCCGACGGCCGCATCGAGGCGATGCTCCGCCACGGCGAGAAACCGCTGGAAGTCAGCCGCCGCTGCGTGCCGCACCTGCGGGAGCTTGTTCGGGCGTTGTAGGGTGGGCCCCCGGCCCACCATTGCGGCATTTCCGACGCCGTGCATCCCGATCGTAACCGTCGTCGCGTTCGGCTTTTCGCGTGGCTTCGCTTTGCACGCGCGACGTCTGTGCCCGCATGACGGTGGGCCAGGGGCCCACCCTACGCGGCGTGGACCCCATGCGATAATCCCGCCATGAAGACCCTCCGCATCGCGACCCGCAAGAGCCCGCTGGCGCTCTGGCAGACCGAGCACGTGGCCGAGCGGCTGCGTGCACTGCATCCCGACCTCGGCATCGAGCTCGTGCCCATGTCCACCCGCGGCGACGAGGTGCTGGACCGTTCGCTGGCGGCGGTCGGCGGCAAGGGCCTGTTCCTCAAGGAACTGGAGCTGGCGATGCTGCGCGGCGACGCCGACTGCGCGGTGCATTCGCTGAAGGACGTGCCGATGGAGCTCGAAGGCCCGTTCGTGCTGCCCGCCATCCTCGAACGCGCGGACCACGCCGACGCCTTCGTCAGCAACCGCTTCGACGGCATCGACGCGCTGCCGCAGGGCGCGCGCGTCGGCAGTTCGTCGCTGCGTCGGCAGGCGCAGCTGCGCGCGGTGCGGCCGGACCTCGACCTCGTCGACCTGCGCGGCAACGTGAACACGCGGCTGGCGAAACTCGATGCCGGCGACTACGACGCCATCCTGCTCGCCTGCGCCGGCCTGCAGCGGCTCGGCTTCGACGCCCGCATCCGTGCGCGGCTGGATGCACCGACGTGGCTGCCCGCGCCCGCGCAGGGCGCGATCGCGATCGAATGCCGCGAGGACGACGCCGGCACGCGCGCGCTGTGCGCCGCGCTCAACCATGCGCCGACGCGAGCCTGCGTCGAGGCCGAGCGCGCGATGAACCGCACGCTACACGGCAGTTGCCAGGTGCCGGTGGCCGCGTTCGCGCGGCATGTCGAAGGCGGCCTGCACCTCGTCGGCCTCGTCGCCGCGGTGGCCGACGGCCGCGCGGTGCGTGCGGAAGCGATCGGCGACGATCCCGATGCGCTCGGTCGCGAAGTCGCGCAGTGGCTGCTCGACCAGGGCGCCGGCGCGATGCTGCACCCGCAGGCGTGAGCCGCGCGATGCGGGTTCAGAAGCCGTAGACGAGGTTGAGCGTCGACAGCGTGTCGGTGTTCTTCACGCCCAGCGGCACGTCGGTGTTGTGGCGCACTTCCAGCGCGGCCTTCAGCGCCAGCGCTTCGCTCATCTTCACCAGCACGCCGAAATCGTTGCGCGCGAAGGTGTTGTCGCTGCCGTATTCGACCAGGAACGTGTCGCGCACCGAGGTGTTGGCGTTGAACTTGTGGTCGAAGTTCATGGAGCCGCGGCCGATCGCCTGGTCGAGGTGGCGGCGCTGGTCCTGCAGCTTCGCCCAGCGATAGCCGGCGCCGACTTCCAGCGTCAGCTGCGTGGTGTCGCTCTTGATCGCCTCGTAGCCGTAGCCGCCCGAGGCGGCCCACTGGTATTCGCTGGCGGCGAAGCGGTCGCGCTCGTTGCGCACCGATCCGAAGAGATGGTGGCGTTCACGCATGCGGTAGCCGGTGCCGGCGTAGACCTCGTAGCGGCGCGCGCTCTCCAGGCCGCTGCTCTTGCCGTAGAGGAACGCCGCGCCGGCGCTGTGCTTCCACGCGCCGCTTTCCCGGGCGAGGTTGAGCTTGCCGTTGAGCGTCTGGTTGTCGGCGTTGCCCTTGGCGATCGCCAGGCCGAGTTCGCCGGTGCCGCTCCAGTCGTTGTCGGCGGCGAGCGTGGCGGTGGAAACGAGCATGAGGACGGCGGCGAATGCGAGTGTGCGCATCGGAGAACCCTGCGGAGACGGAGAGGGGAGGGCGCGTCGCCCCGGCGACGCCGGGGCATTCTCGGGCAGGAACGCCGGCCCGCGCCACTGCCGCCGACCCACGCGACAACGGTCAGTAGTAGAGCGTCACCAGGTGCTTCGCCTCGGCGAAGAACAGCCATCGTTCCACCAGTGCGCCCAGCTGGAACGCGATGGCGCCGGCCGCCATCGCCGGGATCGTCGTTGACGGCAGCCACCACGCGGTCGCCGCGCACAGGGCCGGCACCAGCGCGAACAGCGCCAGCGCGATCCGGCGCAGCGTCGACGCGTGCTTCCGCGCCAGCACGAAGCCCATCTCGCGCAGCAGGTAGTTGGTTTCGGTGTGCGGACGCTCGAACACCGAGACGTCGCGGCCGGGCAGACCCACGGCGTCGCCGGCGGTGAAGGGAAGCGCCGTGCGGTCGAGATCGCGCCAGTAGCGCAGCTTCAGCGCGGCGAGCGCGACCCCGCCGAGCACGAGCGCGATCCCGAGCGTGCGTGCGACCGGCGGCGTGACCGCGATGCACGGCCAGAACGGCAGCAGCCCGCCGACCAGCGCGAAGCCGAGATAGCCCGGCACCACGAGCCGGTGCCGCCACGCCGGGATCGGCTTGAGCGAGGCGTAGATCATCGCGGTGCAGGCCACCGCCGCGATCGATAGCAGCGACAGCAGCGCCGCCGCCGCACGCAGCGCGACCGGAGGTCCGTGCAATCCCAGCAGCGCCAGCGTCGCCAGCGCCGCCGCCAGCGCCGCGACCGACAGCACGCCCTCGCGCGACATCCACGCACTGCGCCACTGCGAGAACGCGCGCCACACGCGCAGCGGCCTGCCGAGATGCAGCAGCGACGCGAGCACGCCGATGCCGACGAGCGCCATGCCGAGCAGCAGCCCGATCGCCCAGCCGATCCCTTCGTAAGGCGAGAGCGGCGGATGCGCGGCGATGCGCAGACCGAGCCAGCACCACAGGCCGAAACCGGTGCCGGAGAGCGTGGTGAAACACAGGATCGAGAATGCCGGGTTCATGCGGTCCACGCTTGCGCGACAGCGTCGCGCGGACCGCAGGGACGGGCAGGCAGGAGGCCTGCCCCGGGCGATCCGGAAGACGCGTCGTTGCGCCACGGATGGCGGCGAAGGTCTTCTTCGCAGCGGCAGGCATGCAGCCTCATCGCGACAGCACCCGGTCCAGCCAGCGCAGCAGCGGCGGGAGCTGCGCGGTGTCGAGCGTTTCTTCCTGCGGCGATGCGTGCGCGGCCGACGCATCACCCGCGCGCCGCGGCCGCGGCGGCAGGTAGCGGTTGACCGGCGCGTAGCCGAGCTCGGGCATCAGCGCGCCGCCGCCGCGGTCGGCGACGAGTTTCGACACCGCGGAGTCCGGATCGCCGAGATCGCCGAAATGCCGGGCGCCGGTCGGGCAGGCCTGCACGCAGGCGGGTTTGCGATCGGACTCGGGCAGGCGCAGATCGTGGATGCGATCGACGCAGAGCGTGCACTTCTTCATCGTGCCCGTGGTTTCGCTGTATTCGCGGGCGCCGTACGGGCAGGCCCAGCTGCACAGCTTGCAGCCGATGCACTTGGCATCATCAACCAGCACGATGCCGTCCTCCGCGCGCTTGAAGCTGGCGCCGGTCGGGCAGACAGTGACGCAGGCCGGCGTCTCGCAGTGCAGGCAACTGCGCGGGAAGTGCAGGGTCATCGCCGGCTGTGCCTCCCCTCTCCCGCCGGGAGAGGGGCCGGGGGTGAGGGTCGGCCCGCCCGCAGCGCAACCGGACACCGCGCCCTCATCCGGCCTGCGGGCACCTTCTCCCGGGGGGAGAAGGACCTGCGACGCGACTTCGTAGCTGTGCACTCGGTTGAACCACACGCCCGACGGCGCGTCGCCGTACGGATCGACATCGGGGCCCGCGGCCTCGGCGTTCCACTGCTTGCAGCTCACCGCGCAGGCATGGCAGCCGACGCAGGTATCGAGATCGATCACGAGCCCGAGCTTCTTCTTCGATGGTGGCGGCAGCATCGTCATGCGTGTTCGCTCTTCCACAGCAGCCACAGGCCCGCGGCGATCATCGCGACCGTTGCCGCGGCCAGCGGCACGAGATGCGCGCCGACGAAACCGCCGGGCTCGACCGCGATCACGGCCTGCCACAGCAGTACGAGGCTGCACGCCTTCGCGATCGCGATGCAGCTCCAGCCGGCGATGCGGCGCGACGACGTGCGCATCAGCGGTGCCCCGCGGAGGCCGGCGACGCCAGCGGAACGAACTGCGGCGCGCTCATGCCGGCGGTGTCGGCCTTGCGGATCGCCACGCGCAGGTCGAACCACGCGGCCTGGCCGGTCACGGGATCGGCGTTGGCGTAGTCGCCGCGCGGCGTGCGGTCGGAGATGAGATGGTTGAGCAGGAAGCCCTGCGTGCCCTCCGGTGCGTCCTTCGACAGCGCCCACGCGCCGCGGCGCTTGCCGATCGCGTTCCACGTCCACACGGTGTCGGGCTGCACGTTGCCGGCCAGCGCCGCCTGCACGGTGATGGTGCCGTGGTGCGAGGTCACCTCGATCCAGTCGTCGTCGGCGATGCCGTGCTTCGCCGCGGTGTCCGGATGCAGGTACAGCCGGTTGTGCGTGGCGATCTGCCGCAGCCACGCGTTCTGCGAGCCCCACGCGTGGTACATGAACATCGGTCGCTGCGTGATCGCGCTGAGCGGGAACGCATCGCCGTCGACCTGCGCCATCGCGAACGGTTCGTACCACTGCGGCAGCGGATCGAAGTACGTCGCCACGCGTTCGCGATGTTCCGGCGGCGGCACGTGCGCGCCGTGGCCCTGCGCGGCGAGACGGAAGCGCTGCAGCGTTTCGGAGTACAGCGGCAGCACCAGCGGATCGGCGCTGGCGAGGAAGCCGAGGCGATGCGCCCACTGCAGGTAGTCGCGGTTCGCCATCTTGAAGTAGCGCGCCGATTCCGGAACCGCCGCGTGCCAGACGCCGCCGTGCTCGGCGTAGCGCGCGAGCTGATCGGGATTCGGCGGGCCCTTGCCATGCAAGTGGCCGTCCTCGCCGCGCCAGCCGGCGAGCAGGCCCATGCCCGGCGCGCGTTCGTGACGGACGAGATAGTCCGCGTAGTCGCGGTATTTCGGCGTGCCGTCGTCGTTCGTCATGCCCGGCAGGCCGAGCCGTGCGCCGAGGTCGAGCAGCACCGACTGGAAGCCGCGCACGTCGCGCGCGCGACCTTCGGCATCGGGCTGCGTCGCGGGATCGAACACCGGCATGCGCAGCGCGTCGATCGCGGCGTCGGCGTCGGAGATCGGCCGATCGAGCAGGCTGATCGCGTCGAAACGTTCGAGATATGTCGTGTCCGGAAGCACCAGATCGGCATACGCCACCATCTCGCTGGCGTAGGCGTCGCTGTAGATCACGTGCGGGATGCGGTAGGCGCCGTCGGCATCGCGATCGGTGAGCCACTGCATCGTCTCGCGCGTGTTCATCGCCGAGTTCCAGCTCATGTTCGCCATGAACAGGAACAGCGTGTCGATGGGATACGGATCGCCCGCCCACGCGTTGCGGATCACCGTGTGCAGCATGCCGTGCGACGCCAGCGGATACGCCCACGAGAACGCGTGGTCGATGCGTCGCGGCCTGCCGTCGGCATCGACGAGCAGATCCTCCGGGCCATGCACGAATCCCAGCGGCGCGGCGTCGAGCGTGCCGTCGGCGCGGCGCGTGCGGCCGGGCCGGTTCGCCGGCGGCGACGGCTTCGGGAACGGTGGCTGGTAGCGGAAGCTGCCGGGAGCGTCGACCGCGCCCAGCAGCAATTGCAGCACGTGCAGCGCGCGGCAGGTGTGGAAGCCGTTGGCGTGCGCACTGATGCCGCGCATCGCGTGCATCGCGACCGGGCGGCCGACCATCGTCGGATGCGTGCGGCCCCAGGCATCGGTCCAGGGGATCGGCAGTTCGAGGCCGCTGTCGAACGCGGCCTCGGCCAGCTCGCGCGCGAGCCGGCGGATGGTGTCGGCCGGCACGCCGCAGCGCGCGCTCACCGCATCGGGCGAATATTGCGGAGCGAGGTAGCGTTCGGCGAGCAGCTGGAACGCCGGCACCGCACTGCGGCCGTCGGGCAGCGTGCATTCGCCGACGACGATCGGCGACAGTCCGGTCGCGCGCGCATCGCGGAACGTGCCGGTAGTGCGATCGCGACACAGCGGCGCGCCGTCGGCGTCGCGCGCGAACAGGCCGTCCTCCGCGCCGCCGGGATCGCGCAGCACCAGCCAGTGCGCGTTGGTGTGGCGGACGAGGAAGTCGAGGTCGATGCGGTCGCTGCGCAGCAGTTCGTGGATGAGCGCGAACGCGAGCAGGCCGTCGGTGCCGGGACGGATGCCGATCCACTCGTCGGCGATCGCACCGTAGCCGCTGCGCACCGGGTTGATCGCGACGATCTTCGCGCCGCGCGCCTTCAGCTGGCCGAGGCCGCGCTTGATCGGATTGGAATCATGGTCCTCGGCCACGCCCCACAGCATCAGGTAGCGCGCGTGTTCCCAGTCGGGTTCGCCGAATTCCCAGAAGCTGCCGCCGACGGTGTACAGCCCGCCCGCGGCCATGTTCACCGAGCAGAAGCCGCCGTGCGCGGCGTAGTTGACGGTGCCGAACTGCTGCGCCCACCAGCCGGTGAGCGCCTGCGACTGGTCGCGGCCGGTGAAGAACGCGAGCTGGTCGGGATCGCGTTCGCGGATCGGCTTCAGCCAGTCCGTCGCGATCGACAGCGCTTCGTCCCATTCGATCTCGCGGAACTCGCCGCGGCCGCGTTCGCCGGTGCGCAGCAGCGGCTTGCGCAGGCGCGCGGGCGAGCGGTGTTGCATCAGCCCGGCCGAACCCTTCGCGCAGAGCACGCCGCGGTTCACCGGATGGTCGGGATCGCCCTCGATCGCGCGGACCTCGCCGTCGCGGATGCGGACGCGGATGCCGCACCGGCACGCGCACATGTAGCACGTGGTGCGCCGGATCTCGTCGGCGGGCGTGGACGACAGCTCGTCCGGCCGGTCATGCGGGCGCGATGCGGACATGCCGCCATTGTGCCTGCCGTGCCCGCGGCGGGCGAGGGGCCGTCGGCATCGTGCGCGATGCCGACGCCGCGATGCCGGCAGTGCAGGGTTTCGTCAGCGCGGGGCGTCGATGCGGATCGACGGATCGTTGTAGCGCGAGTAGCGGATGGTCGTGGTGGTGGCGTGGCCGCCCCAGCTGCCGGTGACTTCCTGCCGGATCGGCAGCCCGTCGATGCCCACCCACAGCAGCGTCGTGGTCGGCACCTTGCCGGCGATCGTCATCCGGTATTTTTTCGCCGGCTTGCCGTCGGCGAGTTCGCTGCCCAGCGCTTCGACCTGCATCCTGTCGACTTCGCGGAAGGCGGTGTCGCCCTGCCGCCACTGGGTCATCGCGCCCTTGGGCATCGGCACCTTCATCGTGCGGCCGCCGAAGTTCATGTACATCGTGTCGCCGATGATGTACTGCGCGCCCTGCGGCGTCTGCATGCGGTAGCGGTCGGGCGCGACGAAGTCCATGTCGCTGGCCGGCACGCGCTTGTCGCTGCTCTCCATGTGCGCGTGGTAGGCGCGCAGGGCGAGGAACTTCACGCTGAGCGCCTTCATGTCTTCCTTCGGGCCGGCCCAGGCGGTGGCGGCGGCGAGCAGGGACAGCGGCAGGGCGGCGAGGGCGAGGCGGCGTGCTGCGGTCGTCATCGGGATCGGTCCGGAAAAGGGAATGCGTTGCCTGCGAAAGCGTAAAAGACGGCGTCGACCGGCCAGCGCGACCGGTCAGCGCGCCGGTCAGTGCCGGGCGCGGGCGTCGAAATGGATGTCGCCGAACCAGGTGGTGGTCTGCTCGCCGGTGGCGTCGGTGTCGACCGTGACCGAGACCCCGGTGACCCGCGGCGCCGGTTCGCCGAACGCGCGCTGGTAGTCCACCGCGATGTCGCGCTGCGGCGACACCCAGCGGTTCTCGTCGGCGTGGCCGGTGGTGGCGACGATGGTCATCAGGAACGGCCCCGACAGGTCCTCGCGCACGCTGTCCGCCGGCGCGCTGCCGTCCCAGACGTAGCACAGCGTGGCGGTCGGCCCGTTGCGGCCGTTGCGCGCCAGCTCGAACTTGCGCAGGCCGCGTTCCTTCAGCGACATCGTCTCCTCCTTGCGGGCGAAGAAGACGCAGAGCTTCGCGGCCGCGTCGTCGACGGGCTTGCGCGGCGGCGGGTCGGGCCGGTCCAGCGCGTGCGAGGTGCGCCAGCGCCAGCGCAGGATCGGGGTCTGCTTCGGGTCGGCGAACAGGCCGTGGCGCAGGGTCGCGGTGGCGCCGTCGGCGCGGCCGCGCAGCACGATCGTGCCCGGATCGGCGACCACCCGCGGCCGGCCGCGCTTGCCCGGCGCGGGCTGGACCACGTGCATGGCGCCGTCGAGGACGAGGTCGTAGAAGGTCGCGTGCTCGGTGTCGGTCGGACGTTCCACGATCCAGCCCGGCGGCGCGGTCCCGGCCAGCGGACCGGCGGAGAACGGGGTCGGGCCGAGCGACTGGGCGCCCGCCAGCGGCGCCGCGGCGCAGGCGAGCAGGGCGAAGGCGACGCTGGGCAATGGGCGGGACAGTCGGTGGAACCGGGGCATCCGTGGGCGTCCGGGATGGGGCAGGAGCGGGACGATAGCGCACCATACCCCGCACGGGCCTGTCCACCGCAGTTGTCAGCCGCGACCGTCCGCCGCGACCGTCGCAGCCTGCGCGACGCCCGACCGGTACGCTGTGCGGCCATCGCCGGCCGCATGGCCCGGCGTCCCCTCATCGGAGATAATTCGTCGCATGGACCGTTACGAACGCATTCTCTCGCTGCACCGCATCCTCAAGAGCGCGCGCTACCCGGTGACGGTCAAGCGGCTGCAGGACGAGCTGGAATGCTCGCGCGCCACCGCCTACCGCGACCTGGCCTTCCTGCGCGACGCCCTGATGGCGCCGATCGTGGGCGACGGCGAGGCCGGCTTCCGCTACGACCCCAAGGAAGGCGAGCGCTTCGAGCTGCCGGGCCTGTGGCTGAACTCCGAGGAGCTGCACGCGCTGCTCGCGGCGCAGCAGCTGCTCGGCCGCACCGGCGGCGGCGTGCTGTCCTCGGCGCTGGCGCCGTTGCAGCAGCGCATCGAGAAGCTGCTGGAGGAGCACGCGCCCGGCAAGCGCTGGCCGGTCGAGCGCGTGCGCGTGATCCCGCACCGCACCCGCAACATGGACGAGCAGGTGTTCCGCATCGTCTGTTCGGCGGTGCTGGAGCGCAAGCAGCTGAGCTTCGAATACCGCGCCCGCTCCACCGACGAGAAGACCCGTCGCACGGTGTCGCCGCAGCGCGTCACCCACTACCGCGGCAACTGGTATCTCGACGCCTTCGACCACGACCGCGACGCGCTGCGCAGCTTCTCGGTGGATCGCGTGGTGGGCGCGCGCATGCAGGACACGGCCGCGCGCGACGTGCCCGAGGACGAACTCAACGCCCACCTCGCCGGCAGCTACGGCATCTTCTCCGGCGCGCCCAAGGGCTGGGCGACGATCGTCTTCAACCAGAAGATCGCGCGCTGGGTGGCCGACGAGCACTGGCACTCGCAGCAGCAGGACCGCTTCCTCCCCGACGGTCGCTTCGAACGCAAGGTGCCCTACAGCGCCCCGCGCGAACTGCTGATGGACATCCTGCACTACGGTCCGGACGCCGAGATCGTCGAACCGCCGGTGCTGCGCGAGCAGATGAAGTCGATGCTGCAGCTGGCGGTGAGCAATTACGAGAAGTGAGGCGCTGCAGGTGCCATATATGACGGCGGCCCAGCTTGTCGGCCGCAGCCGCCGTCTTGGCCCGACATGCCCCGTAGCCCTCCCGCGTCACGATGTCGCATCGGCTTACGTTTCGTCGTCGATCTGGTCCCGCAGGCAGTCCTTGAGTTCCTTCAGTGCCTCGCCAATCCCGATGCCGGAAACTAGGCTGCCCATGAAGTTGTTGATGACATCGATCCACTTCAGGAAGGCGGTACGCCATGGGCGCACGATCGGATTGACAAGAACCTTGCGCAGGTTGCCGTTGACCCGTCTGACTTGGGATTCCTTCAGATCGAGTTGGGAACCGTAAAATCCGCAGCGTTGCAATTGTGCCGCTGAGGCGCGGTAGATCACCAACTCGGGATGCAGTTCGCCTGCACTTTGCGGTTTTCGTACAAAGTCGTCGAGGCATTCATCGATCGCTGCGCGGATCCGGGCGGCATCCTCGCCGAACAGCGTTTCAGCCTCTGCATGCAGGCGTTCGAACGTCTCGACGGTATCCATGAGCATGCTCAATACCCGGTGGCGAATGTCGGGCAAGTCGTTTTCAAGAAGCGGCATGGTGATGCTCCTTGTATGTCGGCCCGAAGCGGGCCGATGCCGATCTTACGCCCGGGTGGTTGCCTGCTAGTCCCGGTGCGGTGGCATCCCCGGATCGCTCACTCCCCGAAACTCAGCTCGTACGACGCATGGAACGGCTTGCCGGTCGCGACCGGGAGGCGGGCGACGGACAGTTCGCGGTCCATGCACACGGCGTAGGGGGCTTCGTTGTTGCGCCAGGTGCGATCGGTGGTGCCGTCGGCGGCGACGTGGACGACCACGACGAACGCCGGGTACTCGCGGCGGGCGGGGCCGCAGGTCGCCATCGCGGTTTCCAGTGCCTGCCGCTGCGCGTCGACGAGCGCGGTCACGTCGCGCGGGGCCAGCACGTCCTCGTAGCGGTCGGCCGCGGCCTTGGCTTCCTCGAAGGACAGGTCCAGCGCCGACACCTGGGCGGCCAGCAGCAGGGCGAGCAACATGCGGGATCTCCGTTCGGACGCGGGGCGGGGCGATGATCGCACGAAGCGGCGGGCGGGCCGTCGCAGCCCCTGAGACCCCCGCGGCCAAGACTGGTTCCGGACCTTTCCCGCAGCCCCTGAGCGCCGTCATGCCGCATCGCCGCGAACTCACCTCCGCGCCCGCCCCCGCCCGGACTCTGTCCGCCATCGAGCAGGCCCTGATCGGCGCGCTGGCGCTGGGGCTGGTGGCGATGCTGTCCTTCCCGGCCGCCCGTGCGGCCGATGCCGCCGTCGGCTGGCTGCCGTTCTGGCTGATCGCGCTGCCGGCCAGCGCCTGGCTCACCGCACGCTGGCTGCGCCGCTGCGAGGCGACCGCATGGGCCGCGCGTCCGCTGGCCTCCGTGCACGCGCTCGCCGCGCGTCGCGCGCCGGCCCGCACGGCATCGACGCTGCGCCGCGCCGCCTGAGTCCGCGCCGAAGGTCCGGCGCACCGCCGCGTCCATCGTCGGGCGTTCCGCAAACCGGACGTCCGACACGGCGGACGCGGCGGTGCTCTGTGCTAGCGTGACGGCCCCGCCGCACGTTGCCACGGACCCCTGCATGTCCCCGTCTCCGCCCGTTCGCTTCGCCGCCGGCCTCGTCCTGGGCTGCGCCGCCGTCCTGATTGCCGCCGCGCCGGCCCTCGATGCCCGCGCCGCCGCCGCGAAACCCGACGCTCCCAGGCCGGCGTCCGCCAAGCCCGCCGCCCCCAAACCCGCTTCCGCGAAGCCTGCCGCCAGGCCCGCTTCCGCGAAGCCCGCCACCGCGAAACCTGCCGCCATGTCCGAACCCGCTCCCGCCGATCCCTATCTCTGGCTCGAAGGCGTCGAGGACGCGAAGGCGCTGGACTGGGTGCGCGAGCACAACGCGAAGGCCGAGGCGGAGATCACCGCGGCCGCGGGCTTCCAGCCCCTGGAAAACGACCTGCGCGCCATCCTCGACTCGAACGCACGCATCCCGACGGTCGAGAAGCACGGCACCTACTACTACAACTTCTGGCGCGACAAGGACCACCCGCGCGGCCTGTGGCGGCGCACCACGCTGGTCGAATACCGCAAGGAAGCGCCGCAGTGGGAGACCGTGCTCGATCTCGACGCGCTGGGCGCGGCCGAGAAGGAAAGCTGGGTCTGGCACGGCGTCGAATGCCTGCGGCCGAAGTACGAGCGCTGCCTGATCTCGCTCTCGCGTGGCGGCGCCGACGCGGACGTCACCCGCGAGTTCGACCTCACGACGAAGACCTGGGTCGAAGGCGGCTTCATGCGCCCCGAGGCCAAGGGCGGCCTGCAGTGGATCGACCAGGACACCGTCTACGTCTACACCGATTTCGGCGACGGCTCGATGACGAAATCCGGCTACCCGCGCGTGGTCAAGGAGTGGAAGCGCGGCACGCCGATGGAATCGGCGAAGGTCGTGTACGAGGGCAAGCCCGAGGACATGTACATCGCCGCGTTCCACGACCAGACGCCCGGCTTCCAGCGCGATTTCGTCTCGCGCACCATCGCCTTCTACAACGACGAGCTGTACCTGCGCGGCAAGGACGGCAAGCTGGTCAAGATCGACCTGCCCAACTCCGCCAGCAAGGCCGTGAGCAACCAGTGGCTGAGCGTCGAGTTGCGCGAGCCGTGGACGCTCAACGGCCGCACCTACGAGGCCGGTTCGCTGCTGGTCATCGACTTCGACAAGTTCATGGCCGGCAACCGCGATTTCGACGTCGCCTTCACGCCGGACGACCACACCTCGCTGTCGGGCTTCACGTGGACCAAGCGCCACCTCGTGCTGACCCTGCTCGACGACGTGAAGAGCAAGATCCGCGTGATGACCCCGCTCGGCGAGGGCGGCTGGCGCCAGGCCGTGCTGGCGGGCGCGCCGTCGGTGGGTACGGTCAGCGTGAGCGCGGTCGATCCCGACGAAAGCGACGCGCTGTGGATGACCAGCAGCGACTTCCTCACCCCGACCACGCTGTCGCGGGTGGAGATCGGCCAGGCGCCGGAGAAGCTGAAGGCGATGCCCCGCTTCTTCGAGTCCGACGGCCTGGTGACCGAGCAGCACTTCGCGACCTCGAAGGACGGCACCAAGGTCCCGTACTTCATCGTCCGCCCGAAGGACATGCCGATGAACGGCACCACGCCGACGCTGCTGTGGGGCTACGGCGGCTTCGAGGTGTCGTACACCGCGTCGTACAACCCGATGGCCGGCCGCGGCTGGCTGCAGCAGGGCGGCGTGTACGTGCTCGCCAACATCCGCGGCGGCGGCGAATACGGCCCGCGCTGGCACCAGGCCGCGATGAAGGCCGATCGCCACAAGGCCTATGAAGACTTCGCCGCGGTCGCGCAGGACCTGTTCGACCGCAAGATCACCTCGCCCGAGCACCTCGGCGCGCAGGGCGGCAGCAACGGCGGCCTGCTGATGGGCAACATGATCACCCAGTACCCGCAGCTGTTCGGCGCGGTGGTCTGCCAGGTGCCGCTGCTCGACATGAAGCGCTACAGCCACCTGCTGGCCGGCGCCTCGTGGATGGCCGAGTACGGCGATCCCGACACCAAGGACTGGAGCTTCATCCAGACCTTCTCGCCGTACCACCTGCTGAAGGACGGTGTGAAATACCCGCCGGTGCTGTTCACCACTTCCACCCGCGACGACCGCGTCCACCCGGGCCACGCCCGCAAGATGATGGCGAAGATGGAAGCGATGGGTGCCAACGTGCGCTACTACGAGAACATCGAAGGCGGCCACGGCGGCGCAGCCAACAACGCCCAGGAAGCGCACATGCGCGCACTGGCCTACACGTTCCTCTGGCAGCAGCTGAAGAAGTGACGTAGGGCGGGCTCCCGGCTTGCGCTGGGACAGGCCCGGCCCGCCATTGCGACGCAACCCATCGCACCGCACATCGATCGAGACCACCGGGGCGGCCAAGGGCCGCCCCGCGTGTTTCAGGACATGCCGTGCATCTGTTGATGCTCGCCCCCGCTGTCATCCCGAGCGCAGCGAGGGACCTGCTTCAAGCTTCTGCCGCATCCGGACCAAAGCAGGTCCCTCGCTGCGCTCGGGATGACAGTAAAAAGCTCAGAACCCGCCGCCCGCGTCCAGCCACGCCTGTTCCTCGGGCGTACTGTCGCGGCCCAGCGCGCGATTGCGGTGCGGGAATCGACCGAAGCAGCGGATCACGTCGCGGTGCGCTTCGGCGTACTTGAGATAGTTCGCGTCACCGAGTGCGGCGACGAGTGCGACGCAGCGGTCCTGGTCGGCGATGTCTTCCGAATGCTCGAACGGCAGGTAGAAGAACACGCGCAGCGCGGGATCGACGCGCTGGTCGTGGCCTGCGTCGATCGCATGCGTCGCGTACGCACGCGCCAGCGGGTCGGTGGCGAACGCATGCCCGCTGTCGCGGAACACGTTGCGCGGCACCTGGTCGAGCAGCAGCACCAGCGCGAGCGCGCCGTCGGCGTCGTCGAGCAGTGCCTCGTGCTCGCGTCGCGCCGCGGCGAAATGCGCGTCGAGGAAGCGGTCGCGCAATGCGTCGTCGAACGCGGCGTCCTTCGCGAACCACTTCGACGGGCCGGCGTCGCGCCAGAAGGTGAGGATGCACTGTGCCGCTTCACGGGATGCAGGGTGGCTCATGTCGAAGTCATTCCGTCGGGATCGCGCATGCTGCCGTTCCGGCCCCCGCCCCGATCCTCCCCCGCGTGCGGGGGAGGGAGGTTCGCGCGCAGCGTGAACGGGAGGGGGAAACGTCGTCGCATCCCGGTGTCACTCATCGAACCGCAGGTGCCGCACCGACTTGCCGTGCCGGCGGATGAGCTTCAGTGCTTCGATGCCGATGGTGATGTGGCGTTCGACGTACTCGGCGCTGACCTTGGCGTCGCTGGCTTCGGTCTTCACGCCTTCGGGGATCATCGGCTGGTCGCTGACCAGCAGCAACGCGCCGCAGGGGATGCGGTTGGCGAAGCCGGCGGCGAAGACGGTGGCGGTCTCCATGTCGATCGCCATGCAGCGCATCGCGCGCAGGCGGTCCTTGAAGGCGTCGTCGTGTTCCCAGACGCGGCGGTTGGTGGTGTAGACGGTGCCGGTCCAGTAGTCGTGGTCGAGGTCGCGGATCATGGTCGACACCGCGCGCTGCAGGGCGAACGCGGGCAGCGCGGGCACTTCCGGCGGCAGGTAGTCGTTGCTGGTGCCGTCGCCGCGGATGGCGGCGATGGGCAGGATCAGGTCGCCCAGTTGGTTCTTGCGCTTGAGCCCGCCGCACTTGCCAAGGAACAGCACGGCGTCGGGCGACACGGCGGACAGCAGGTCCATCAGCGTGGCGGCGTTGGGGCTGCCCATGCCGAAGTTGATCATGGTGATGCCGTCGACGGTGGCGCTGGGCATCGGGCGGTCGCGGCCGACGACTTCGGCGCCGGTCATGCGCGCGAACAGGTCGAGGTAGCCGCCGAAATTGGTGAGCAGGATGTGCTTGCCGAAGCCGTCCAGCGGAACGCCGGTGTAGCGCGGCAGCCAGTTCTCGACGATGTCTTGCTTGGTCTTCATTCTTGTTCTTCTCCGGTGGTGCGATGCGTCGTGCGGATGCGCCTGCCCGCCGCCGGCGCGCACCGCAGGAGGCGGGCACGGGCGAGGTTCGGTGAAGGGCGGACCCCATTGTGTCACGCACCATGACCTTGGTCATGGTTGGCAGCCCGGGGCATGCCGGCTAGGGTGGGCCGGTCCGTCAGTCCGCACGCCCGGGGGCGCTTTCCATGCTGTTCCGAACCTTCCTCGCCGCGCTCGCGGCGACCGTGCTGCCGGCGCTCGCGCTGGCGCCGGTGCAGGCCGCCGACGGCGGCACCGCCGTCCGGCCCGTGTCCCGCTTCGCGCAGGACCCGTATCCCAGTACCTACCATCGGCTGCCGTCGCCGCCGGTGCTCATCCAGGGCGCCACCGTGCTCACCGGGACGGGCACGCGCCTGGACGGCGCCGACGTGCTGATGCGCGACGGGAAGATCGTCGCCGTCGGGCCGCAACTGGACGCGCCGGCCGATGCGATCCGCGTCGACGGCCGCGGCAAGTGGGTGACGCCGGGCCTGATCGACGTGCACTCGCACCTGGGCGTGTATCCCAGCCCGGGCGTGAAGGCGCATTCCGACGGCAACGAGGCGACGTCGCCGACCACGCCGAACGTGTGGGCCGAGCATTCGATCTGGCCGCAGGACCCGGGCTTCCTCACCGCGATGGCCGGCGGCGTGACCGCGATGCAGGTGCTGCCGGGCTCGGCGAACCTGATCGGCGGCCGCGGCGTCACGCTCAAGAACGTGCCGTCCACGACCTACCAGGGCATGAAGTTCCCCGGCGCGCCGTGGGGCCTGAAGATGGCCTGCGGCGAGAATCCCAAGCGCGTCTACGGCGAGCGCGGCGGTCCGTCCACGCGCATGGCGAACGTGGCCGGCTACCGCGCGGCGTTCATCGACGCCAGCGAATACCTGCGCAAGAACCGGCCGAAATCCGCGCCGGCGCCACAGCCGCAGAAGCGGCACTGGTGGCAGGGCCGCACGGGGTCGTCCGACGGCCGCGACAGCAGCAATGACAGCGGCGGCAAGCGCGACCTGAAGATGGACACGCTGGCCGGTGCGATCAACGGCGACATCCTGGTGCACATCCACTGCTACCGCGCCGACGAGATGGCGACGATGATCGACCTCGCCAAGGAATTCGGCTTCAGGATCAGCGCCTTCCATCACGGCGCCGAGGCCTACAAGATCGCCGACCGCCTGGCCGCCGAGAACATCTGCGGCGCGCTCTGGGCCGACTGGTGGGGCTTCAAGATGGAATCGTTCGACGGCATCCAGGAGAACATCCTCATGGTCGACCGGGTGAAGAACGGCTGCGCGATCGTGCATTCGGATTCGGAGGAAGGCATCCAGCGCCTCAACCAGGAAGCCGCGAAGGTGATGGCGCAGGGCGCGCGCATCGGCATCCCGATTCCACCCGAACGCGCGGTGCGCTGGATCACCGCGAACCCGGCGAAGGCGCTGGGCATCCTCGACCGGACCGGTACGCTGGAGCCGGGCAAGATGGCCGACGTGGTGGTGTGGAACGGCACGCCGTTCAGCGTGTACGCGCATGCCGAGCAGGTGTACGTCGACGGCGCCCGCGTGTACGACCGGAACGACCCGTCGCGGCAGCCGAAGTCCGACTTCATGCTCGGCCAGAGCGTGCTGGGTCAAAGCGTGCAGGGAGGTGTGCGATGAGCCGCCGTCACGCCACGCACGCTTCGCTGCGCCGCTCGCTGCTGGCGCTGGGCCTGTCGCTGCTGGTCGCGCCGGCCTTCGCCCAGAATGTGCTGATCCACGACGCCAAGGTCTACACCGCCGGCGCGCAGGGCACGCTGGACCACGCCGACGTGCTGGTGCGCAACGGCAACATCGCCGCGATCGGCAAGGACCTGTCCGCGCCGGGCGTGCCGGTGGTCGAGGCCGGCGGCCGCCCGCTGACGCCGGCACTGTTCGGCGGCATCTCCGCGATGGGGCTGGAGGAGATCTCGCTCGGCGAGGACACCGACGACCACGCGCTCGCGCTCGGCGGCAAGGAGATGGTGGTACGGCCGGAGTTCGACGTGACCCTGGCCTACAACCCGGACTCGATCCTCGTCCCGGTCGCGCGGGTGGAAGGCATCGGCTTCACGATGCTGCGCGCCGACAGCGTGCGCGGCGGGTCGATCGTCGGTGGCCAGGGCGGCATGGTCCGCCTGGACGGCAGCCCGGACCCGATCGGCCCACGCGCGCTGTTCCTGCAACTGGGCGCCGAAGGCGCCAGCCTGACCGGCAACTCGCGTGCGGGGCAGTGGATGATCCTCGACCAGCTGGTCGACGAGGCCCGCGGCCGCATCGGGCCGGACGCGAACAGCGCGCTGCTCACGCCGGCCGGCCGGCGCACGCTGGCGCGCTATCTCGACGGCGGTGGTCGCGTGGTGGTGGCGGTGCATCGCGCCGCCGACATCCGCCAGCTGGTGCGCTGGTCGCAGCGCCAGAACGTGCGCATCGCCGTCCTTGGCGGCGTCGAGGCATGGAAGGTCGCGCCGCTGCTGGCGTCGGCGAAGGTGCCGGTGTTCCTCGATCCGCTGGCGGACCTGCCGGCCGACTTCGACCAGATCGGCGCGACGCTGGAGAACGCCGCGCGCCTGCAGGCCGCCGGCGTGCCGGTGAGCTTCAGCCGCTTCGACGACCCGTCGCACTACGCCCGCAAGATCCGCCAGGCCGCCGGCAACGCCGTCGCCAACGGCCTGCCGTGGGAAGCCGCGCTGGAAGGCCTGACCCGCATCCCGGCCGAGACCTTCGGCGTGGGCGACCGCCTGGGCACGATCGCGGTCGGCAAGCGCGCCGACCTGGTGCTGTGGACCGGCGATCCGCTGGAAGTCAGCACGACCGCGGTGCAGACGTGGTTCGACGGCCGCGCGATCCCGATGACCAGCCGCCAGACCGAGCTGCGCGACCGCTACCTGCACGCGCCCGGCGACCTGCCGCGCGCCTATCCGGCCAGCGGCGAGTGACGGCATGGCCATGCTGAGTCTCGCCCTCGCCGCCGCGCTGACGGCCGCCCCGGCGCTGCAGTTGCCGGGGCAGTTCCATGGCGACGAGACCGTCGCCCGCGACGGCGAGCGCTGGCTGGCGCTGGTCGCGGACGGCGGCGGCGCCCGCCTGCGCGCGGTGCGCGTGCGGGTGAAGCCGACGCACGATGCCGTGCTCGACGCCGACGACGGCCCCGCCACGGGTCGGATCGTCGAGAGCGTCGCGGGGCCGGGCGCGGTCGTCGCTTACGTCCGCGGACCGGGCCTGCGCGAACGCGCGGTGGCCCGGGCGACCGCCACCGAACTGCCGCCCGTCGATCGTCTGGGCAGGTCGCGGCTGCGGCTCGGCGACCGCGACTACACGCTGACGACCCGGTGCACGCCGGCCGCGACGATCACCGACGGCTATCGCTGCACCATCGAACTGGCGCAGGGCGACCGCCGCCAGACGCTGGCGGAGATGGCCGGCACGCGCGAGCAGGACGGCAGCCTCCTGCTCGGCGACGAGGCCTCGCCGTCGCTGCTCTTCGCCGGTGATCTCGACGGCGACGGCGCGCTCGACCTGCTGTACGACGTCACCGATCACTACAACGTGTCGGCGCCCACGCTGTTCCTCTCCGGCGCCGCCGGCGACGGAGAACTCGTGCACGCCGTCGCCGAACAGCGCACCACCGGCTGCTGAGCCGGCGCGCATCGATTTCCGGAAAACGCCATGACCGACGCGAATCGCTGGTACTTCGATTTCATCTCGCCGTTCGCGTACCTGCAGTGGCCGAAGGTGCGCGCACTGATGGCCGAGCACGCGATCGTGCCCGTCCCGATCCTGCTGGCGGCGGTGCTCGACGCGCGGGGGCAGAAGGGGCCGGCGGAGATTCCGAGCAAGCGCGAATTCACCTATCGCCACGTGCTGTGGCAGGCGCGCGAGGCCGGCGTGCCGCTGCGCTTCCCGCCGCGGCATCCGTTCAATCCGCTGCCCGCGCTGCGGTTGTGCATCGCAGCAGGCGCATCGACGGCATCGATCGACGCGCTGTTCGACTGGATCTGGGTGCAGGGCAACGCCGCCGACAGCACCGAGGCGCTGGAGCCGGTGCGCGAGGCGCTGGGCCTGCCGGCGGGCATCGCCGACACGGCGGAGGTCAAGGCGATGCTGCGTCACTGTACCGAGATCGCCGTCACGTCCGGCGTCTTCGGCGTGCCCACGCTGGGACTTGGCAACGCCCTGTTCTGGGGCAATGATGCGCATGCGTTCGCGGTCGCGGTCCTGCATGAGCCGGCCCTGCTGGACGAGGCCGAAATGCGCAGGGTCGCGGGACTGCCCGTCGGGGTGCAGCGCGGCTGAACAGGGGCGGCCGCTCGGCATCGCCGAGTGCGTTGTGTGGAAAAGTATCGTCGCGGTTCCGTTCCATGACGGGAATCGCACGACGCCCGACCCGCCACGCTGTTATCGTCGCGCCCCCTCCGGAAGCCGCCATCATGCGCATCGGTCTTGTCGTTGATTCGGCATGTGACCTGCCAGGGAGCTTCATCGAACGGAATCACGTCGAAATCCTCCCGATCACGGTCAAGATCGGGGACGCGGTGCTCGCCGACCACCGCAATGAGCAAGCCACGCTCGAGTTCCTGCATTCCCACGTCGCCGAGCGCGGCGCGGAAGCCGAGACCATGCCGTACTCGGTGGAGCAGATCCGCGACGTGTTCCTGCAGAAACTGGTCATCGATTACGACTACGTCTTCTGCCTCACCGTCACCCGCAACCGCAGTCCGATCCACGACAACGCGGTGCAGGCGAGTTTCGTCATCCTCAACGACTACAAGCCGATGCGCACCGCCGCCGGGCATGCGTCGCCGTTCGCGCTGCGCGTGATCGACACGCAGTCGCTGTTCGCCGGCCAGGGCGTGACCGCGGTGGAGGCGATGCGGATGATCCGCGAAGGCGAGGGCGTGGCGAAGATCCGCGCGCGCCTGGACCACCTCGCCATCCACACGCATGCGTACATGGTGCCGCGCGACCTGATGTACCTGCGCTCGCGCACCCGCGCCAAGGGCGACAAGAGCGTCAGCCTGTTCAGCGCCACGCTGGGCTCGGCGCTCGACATCAAGCCGGTGCTGCACTGCAACCGCGGCGAGACCGAACCGGTCGCGAAGATCCGCGGCTGGGATGCGGCGGTGCGACGGCTGTTCGGGTTCGCGGTCGAGCGCGTGCGCGCGGGACTGATGGCGCCGACGATGTGCCTGAGCTACGGCGGCGATCTCGACGAGATGCGCGTGCTGCCCGGCTACGCCTCGCTGATCGACGCCTGCCGCGATGCCGGCGTGGAAGTGTACGAGAGCGTGATGAGCCTCACCGGCATGGTGAACGTCGGCAAGGGCTCGCTGGTCATCGGTTTTGCATCGGAGCCGCACGTCTTCACTGCGTGATGCACGATCGCAGCGGTCGTTCCGGCGGTCGTCGTGACCGCTGCGCTATGCTGGTCCTCTCTCACGGGAGCGGACCCGCATGCGCAATCGTTACTACCTGAGCATTCCCGACGTCGGCGCGCTCGCGTCCGCCGGCGAGTTCGCGTTCCGCACGCGCGGCGCCGAGGGCATCGCCGCCGAGTTGCAGGCGGCGCTGCGCGAGGACGGCCTGTTCCGGCGCTGGGCCGCGACGCTGGGCGATCCGGACGATGTCGATGCCGGACTCGGCGTCACCGATCCCGACGCCGTCGTCACCGGCGCGCAGAAGGATCTGCATCTCGATCTGGTCGCCACCACCGATCTGCCCGGCAGTGTGCTGAAGCACCGGTTGCGCCTGCTCGCCGGTGCCGGTTGGCAACTGCGGGACGTCACTTCGGCATGACCCGCCCGCTGTTGCTGTCCTGGAGCGGCGGCAAGGACGCGGCGTGGGCGCTGCACGTGCTGCGGCAGCGCGACGACGTGACCGTGGTCGGCCTCGTCACCACGCTGACCGAAGGCTACGACCGCATCGCGATGCAGGGCATCCGGCGCGCGCTGCTGCACGCGCAGGCCGACGCCTGCGGCCTGCCGGTGATCGAAGCGTGGATGCCGCAGCGTGCGAGCAACGAGATTTACCGCGCCACGTTCGCCGATGCGCTCGTGCGCGCGCAGGCGCGCTGGCCCGGGCTGCGCGACATCGCGTTCGGCGACCTGTTTCTCGCCGACATCCGCGCCTATCGCGAAGCGCTGTGCGCCGACCTTGGCTGGACGCCCCATTTCCCGATCTTCGACGCCACGCCCGGGCACACTGCGCGCGTGGCGCAGGCGATGCTCGACGCCGGCCTGCGTGCATCGCTGACCTGCGTCGACACCACGCAGCTCGACGGCGACTTCAGCGGCCGAGATTTCGATATCGCGCTGCTGCGTGACCTGCCGCCGACCTGCGATCCCTGCGGCGAGAACGGCGAGTTCCACACACTGGTCCACGCCGGCCCGATGTTCGCCGCACCGATCGACGTCGTGCGCGGCGAACGCGTGCTGCGTGACGATCGTTTCGCCTACACCGATTTCCTGCCGGCATCGCCTCCGTCGTAGAGCGGAGCGCAGCTCCGCTGCACACCTCTCCGGAGACACTTCCGCATCGCCTCGGTAGAGCGGCCTTCAGGCCGCTGCTTTTCTCATTGCAAAAAGCGGAAGCAGCGGCCTGAAGGCCGCTCTACCAAAGCGGGGTGAGCTCAGCGCGTGCGGCTGAGCTGGCGCATGTGGAAGATGAAGTGTTCGCTGATGAAGCTGGCGATGAAGTAGTAGCTGTGGTCGTAGCCCGGGCGCAGGCGCAGGTCGAGCGGATGGTCGACCGCGTCGCAGGCTTCCAGCAGTCGGTGCGGCTGCAGCTGCGTGTCGAGGAATTCGTCGTCGCCGCCCTGATCGACCAGCAGCGGCAGGCGTTCCTGCGCGGTGGCGATGAGTTCGCACGCATCCCACGCCTTCCACGCCTCGCGGTCCTCGCCGAGGTACGCGGCGAACGCCTTCTGGCCCCATGGCACCTGCGACGGCGCCACGATCGGCGAGAACGCCGACACGCTCTGGTAGCGCCCGGGATTGCGCAGCGCCGTGACCAGCGCGCCGTGGCCGCCCATCGAGTGCCCACTGATCGCACGGGCCCCGTTGTTCGGGAAATGCGCGTCGACCCACGCCGGCAGCTCGTTCGCGATGTAGTGCTGCATGCGGTAGTGCGACGACCACGGCGACTGCGTGGCGTCGACGTAGAAGCCCGCGCCCTTGCCGAGGTCGTAGCCGTCGGCGTCGGGCACGTCGTCGCCGCGCGGGCTGGTGTCCGGCGCGACCACGATCACGCCGTGGTCGGCGGCGTAGCGCTGCGCGCCGGCCTTGGTGATGAAGTTCTGTTCCGTGCAGGTCAGGCCCGACAGCCAGTACAGCACCGGGCAGCGCCGCTGCTCGGCCTGCGGCGGCAGGTACACCGCCACCTGCATCGCGCACTCCAGCGCATCGGAATGGTGGCGGTAGACGTCCTGCCAGCCGCTGAAACAGGCGCGATGTTCGATGCGTTCCAGACTCAAGCGGACTCTCCGGTGGTGCCGTGCGGACCGACGGAGGGACGCGCGCCGCGCGGCCCCCCGCCGCGAAAGGTCAGTAATGGATCACCGTGCGGATCGACTTGCCTTCGTGCATCAGGTCGAAGGCCTCGTTGATCCGGTCGAGCGGCAGGGTGTGGGTCACGAACGGGTCGAGATCGATCTCGCCCCGCATCGCCTGTTCCACCATCCCCGGCAGCTGCGAACGCCCCTTCACACCCCCGAACGCAGTTCCCTTCCAGGTCCGGCCAGTCACCAGCTGGAACGGGCGGGTCGAGATCTCCTGCCCGGCGCCGGCGACGCCGATGATCACCGACTGGCCCCAGCCGCGATGGGCGCATTCCAGCGCCGCGCGCATGACGTTGACGTTGCCGATGCACTCGAAGCTGTGGTCCACGCCCCAGCCGGTCATCTCCACGATCACCTGCTGGATCGGCTTGTCGTGGTCCTTCGGGTTGACGCAGTCGGTGGCGCCCATCTGCTGCGCCAATGGGAACTTCGACGGATTGGTGTCGATGGCGATGATGCGGCCGGCCTGCGCCTGGCGCGCGCCCTGGATCACCGCCAGGCCGATGCCGCCGAGCCCGAACACCGCCACGCTGTCGCCGGCCTGCACCTTCGCGGTGTTGTGCACGGCGCCTATCCCGGTGGTCACGCCGCAGCCGAGCAGGCACACGTGCTCGTGGTTGGCCTCGGGGTTGATCTTTGCCAGCGACACTTCGGCGACCACCGTGTACTCGCTGAAGGTCGAGCAGCCCATGTAGTGGTAGACCGGCTGGCCTTCGTACGAGAAGCGCGAGGTGCCGTCGGGCATCACGCCCTTGCCCTGGGTGGCGCGCACCGACACGCACAGGTTGGTCTTGCCGCTCTTGCAGAACAGGCATTCGCCGCATTCGGCGGTGTACAGCGGGATCACGTGGTCGCCCGGCTTCACGCTGGTGACGCCTTCGCCGGCTTCGATCACCACGCCCGCGCCCTCGTGGCCCAGCACGCAGGGGAACAGGCCTTCCGGGTCGTCGCCGCTCAGCGTGAAGGCATCGGTGTGGCACACGCCGGTGTGGGTGATCTTCACCAGCACTTCGCCCTTCTGCGGCGGGGCGACGTCGATCTCGACGATCTTGAGCGGTTGTCCGGGACCGAAGGCGACGGCGGCGCGGGATTTCATGGCGGGCTCCTGGGAGTGGGTCATTTCAGATAGGAACGGACCAGCGCGATGGTCTGCTGGACGCTGCGTTCTTTCGCCGCGCTGCGGGCGGCGACGTCGCCGAACTCCTCGCGCAGATGGCTTTCGAGGACTTCGGCCATCAGCCCGTTCACCGCGCCGCGGATCGCCGCCAGCTGCTGCAGCACCGCGCCGCAGTCGCTGCCGGCCTCGATCGCGCGCGACAGCGCCTCCGCCTGCCCCTGGATGCGGCGCAGGCGGGCGAGGGCCTTCTTCTTCTCGGCGGGGCTGTGGGGCATAGTGGGGGGGAGTATACGGATTCCCGGGGCCGCGTCCATGGCGGGCGCCCGTGGCGATACCCGCGAGACACCCCCGCGCAACCGGGCCGATCCGCGCTTGTCGCGGCCGATCGCCGGTGCGCACGCTCCGCGCATCGATCCGACCGGGGACACACGCCATGGCGATGGGTGGCGATGCGCTGGGCCTGCTGTACTTCTGCAGCATCAAGTTCGCGGGCTACACCGCGATGGCGGCCGTGCTGCGCCGCCACTATCCCGGGTCGACGGCCGCACCCTGGCGCGTCGGCCTGGTGCGGACCGTCATCGGCCTGGTGGCGGGCATGGGCGTGATGCGGCTGGCGGCGCACGTGCATGTGATCCCCGCGTCGCCGGGGTTCTATGTCCTGCTGCTGCCGGTCCGGCTCGCCGAGTGGTTGCTGCTGCTGGAGCGGTTCCACGAACGGCCCGAATGGCAATGGAAGCGCGCACTCCGCTGGGCATCGATCGGC
Organism: Lysobacter sp. DMC97; assembly: GCF_056313745.1. Lineage (NCBI taxonomy): Bacteria > Pseudomonadati > Pseudomonadota > Gammaproteobacteria > Lysobacterales > Lysobacteraceae > Lysobacter > Lysobacter sp. DMC97. The sequence goes on from NZ_JBQUZR010000006.1 coordinate 257,208, forward strand.
TACGTGTGGTCCTGCCTGCTCGACGTGCCCGCGCTGGCCGCGGTCTTCCTGCTGCCGGGCGGCTTCTGGATCTGCTGAGCGCGCGCGGCGCTGCATCCCCCATCTGCGGGATGACGTCCGCGGCCGGCGACTGCGACGCTGCGCGCGGTCCCGTCGGGGCCTTGCGGAGCAGGCGCGCCGCATGACGCGCCTGCCCTTGCGACATCCACAAGACCCAAGGAGGGTTTCCATGAAGAAGCACGCCATGAAGAAGCACGCCATGCTGGCCCTGGCCGGCCTCGCGATGATGACCGCCGCCACCGTCGCCGCCGCGCCCGCGCCGCCGCTGTCGTACGTCCAGATCCGCTACGTCGGTTCGTCGAACCAGGGCTGGGAGCCGATCGCCGACGGCCAGTTCTCGACCACGCTGGACCACGGCGGCGCGCAGCTGCGCGTGCTCACGGTGGAAGTCGGCTACGGCACCGTCCGCATCGCGAAGATCAACGGCGTGACGCTGCCGTCCACGGCGAACTACCAGACGATCGCTTTTTGTGGCAACAACTTCCTGACCCCATGCAGCCCCGGCCAGACCATCGTCGGCTACTCGCGCTACTGGAACGTCGATGGCTACCAGGGCGGCACGTTCTCCTACCAGACCACGTCGATCAACTCGCCGTTCAACACGATGAGCGACACGCTCAACATCCTCTGATGCGCCGCGCACGGGACGTCGATCGCGCCGCGGTCGCGTCCCGTGTCCCGTGCCGGACGTCGACGCATCGAGGCCGGCAATCGCATTCGCCCGATTGTTCGCTGGCGATGATCGATTCGCAGGCGTCGCGCTTCGCGATGAAGCTGCAGCGGACGCGTGGCGATCGAGGCTCGACCTGGCGGGTCCGTCTCACTTCCAACGTTCCGTTCCTCTTGATGGGCAGGCATCGGTGCCGATTGCCTTGACGGCTTGTGCACGGCTTGCGACGCTGCATGCCGGTCCCGTCGGGGCCGAGCGCAAGGGAATGCGCTGTGTGCCGTTCGCTTGCGTGCGACATCCACCCACATTCAAGGAAGATCGTCATGAAGAAAGCATTGCTCGCTCTCGCCGCCGTCGCCCTGATGAGCGCCGCCACCGTCGCCGCCGCGCCCGCACCGCCGCTGTCATACGTCCAGATCCGCTACGTCGGTTCGTCGAACATCGGCTGGGAAGCGATTCCCGACAACCAGTTCTCGACCCTGCAGAACCACGGCGGCGCCCAGCTGCGCGTGCTGACGGTCGAAGTCGGCTACGGCACCAACGGCATCGCCAAGATCAACGGCACCATCCTGCCGTCCAGCGCCAACTACTCCACGATGCCGTTCTGCAGCAACAACTTCCTGACGCCGTGCACCGCCGGCCAGACCATCGTCGGCTACACCCGCTACTGGAACGTCGACGGCTACCAGGGCGGCACGTTCTACTACCAGAGCACGTCGATCAACTCGCCGTGGAACACGATGAGCGACACGCTCAACATCCTCTGATGCGTCATGCACGGGACGTCGGTCGCGCTGCGGTCGCGTCCCGTGTCTCCCGCGTCGCGTCGGTGCCTCAGGGCAAGCGCTCGCACCAGTACTGCAGTTCGCTGCCCTTGGTGGGCTCGTAGACGAAATTCAGGCCGGTGAAGCCGTAGCGCGAGCTGCCGGTGATGAACGGCGGCCGGTGCTTGGCCTGGTGGATCGGCACCGCATCGCCGGTGACGACGCCGGAGACGTAGAGATTGATCGCGGCGTCGCGCTCGGGCGCGGCCACGTACACCGCGCGGAATTCGAAATAGCGGCCGATCTTCTGCCCGGCCACGTGATAGGGCGTGGTGGTGGGCGCGGCGTCGACGGTGAAGTCCTCGCCGCCGTAGACGATGTGGCAGCGCACGCTGTCGGCATGCGCGAGCGGCGCGCAGGCGAGCAGCAGCGTCGCGCCGAGTGCGGGCAGCAGGCGATCACGGGCCATGGCACAGCCTCGGTTGCGTGTCGCCGCGACGGCCGCAGGGGCTTTCGGCGGCGGGATCGGGATGCGGCACGCCGTCGTCGTCCAGCCGCACCACGCGCGTGCGCCATGCGGCCACGCCGTGCGCGTCCAGCGTCGCCTCCAGCGTCCAGCCGGTGCGCGTGGCTTCGGTGTCGAAGCCGTTGAACAGGAAATTGCCGAGGCTGTAGACGATCGGCTTGCCGTCGTGGATGTCCGCGCCCTGCGTCACGTGCGGATGCGCGCCGACGACGATGTCCGCGCCGGCGTCGAGCATCGCCCGGGCGAACGCGCGCTGGCGTGCGCTCGGCGTGCCTTCCTCTTCCCAGCCCCAGTGCAGGAACGGGATCACGAGGTCGGCGTGGTACTGCGTGCGTGCGGCGACGATGTCCGCGAGTACCTGCTCGTCCTCGCCGCTCCACGCGACGCCGGGACGGCCGACGCCGGCCTCGAACGACCGCGGCTTGAATTCGACGTAACCCAGGAACGCGATGCGCAGGCCGTTGCGCTCGACGATCCACGGCCGGTGCGCGGCTTCGAGATCGTCGCCGCCGCCGAACCAGGGCATGCCGGCGTTGCGCATCAGCGCCAGCTGCTCGGCGAACGCGGCATCGCCGAAATCGCCGGAGTGGTTGTTCGCGACGGTGAAGCCGTCGAAGTGCCGGGCGAGCACGGGCAGCGTGCGCGGATCGGCGCGGAAGGTGTAGGGCTTGTCGAGCGCGGTGCCGCCGGTGGCGACCACGCATTCGAGATTGCCCACGCGCAGGTCCGCGCGCTTGAGCCAGGCGGCCGTCGGCGCGAACGGGTCGACGCCGCGGGCGATGAGTTCGCCCGGCGTCTCCGCGACCATGATGTCGCCGACGAAGGCGATCTCGACGCGGCCTTCGGCGGCGTGCGCGGCGTACGCCGCGGACGCGAGGGCGAGGCAGAGCAGGGCGGCGGCGGGTCGGCGCATCGCCGGAGTCTCGCACCGTGCCAGGCGAGCGGCCAATGGTCCGAAGGTCAGGTAGGGATTCCGCCCCTCAACCCGTGTTCTGGATGCCCGCGGCGATGCCGTTGATCGTCGTCACCAGCGCTTCGAGCAGCGGCCCCTCCTCGCGGCCGGCGTCGCGCCAGCGGCGCAGCAGTTCCACCTGCAGCAGGCTGATCGGATCGACGTAGGGATTGCGCAGGCGGATCGACAGGCGCAGGCGGTAGTCGTCCTGCAGCAGCTGCGTGCGATCGCGCAGCGCCAGCAGCGTGTCGACGGTGCGCTCGAACTCCTCGGCGATGCCGGGGAAGAAGGCGTCGTGTTGCGCCCCGGCGAGATGCGAGTAGCGTTCGAAGATGGCGAGGTCGGATTTCGCCAGCAGCATCTCGATGTCGTCCAGCATCGCCGCGAAGAACGGCCAGTCGCGGGCCATGTCGGCCAGCGCGTCGCGACCGTGTGTCTCGATGCCGCGGGCCAGCGCGGTGCCGACGCCGTACCAGCCGGTCAGGCCGCTGCGGTTCTGCGACCACGCGAACACCCACGGGATCGCGCGCAGCGCCTCGATGCCGCCCTCGCGCCGCTTCGACGGCCGCGAGCCCAGGCGCAGGCGTTCGATCACGTCGATCGGCGTCGCCGCGCGGAAGTACGCCGGGAAATCGTCGCGCTCGTGCACGAGTGCGCGGTAGTGCGCGCGCGACACCTGCGCGAGCTCGGCCGCGATCGCGCGCCAGCGGTCCTCGCGCGGCTCGGGCGGACGCGGGCGCAGGCTGGCGCGCAGCACCGCGCCGGTCGCCTGTTCGAGGTTGCGCAGCGCCAGCGCGCGGATGCCGTATTTGCGGTGGATCACCTCGCCCTGCTCGGTCACGCGCAGCACGCCGTCGACCGTGCCGCGCGGCGCGGCGATGATCGCGCGTTCGGTCTTGCCGCCGCCGCGACTGACCGAACCGCCGCGACCGTGGAAGAACACGATGCGCACGCCGGCCTGCTGCGAGAGTTCCAGCAGTTCCACCTGCGTGCGTTGCAGCGACCAGCGCGACGCCAGCAGGCCGCCGTCCTTCGCGCTGTCGGAATAGCCGAGCATCACCGTCTGCTGCCCGCCGCGGGCGTCGAGATGGCGGCGATACACCGGATCGTCGAACAGCGCGCGCATCACTTCGGGCGCGGCGCGCAGGTCGTCGATGGTCTCGAACAGCGGCGCGACGTCGAGCGGCACCTGGCCGTCCTCGACGCAGCCGGCGACGCGCGCCAGCGCCAGCACGGCGAGCGCGTCGGCGGCGCTGCGGCTCATGCTGATGATGTAGGGCCCGAACGCATGCGCGCCGTGGCTGACGCGCAGCTCGCGTACCGCGCGCATCACGGCAAGCGTCGATTGCGCGCCGGCTGCGTCCGCATTGGCGGCGGTCGCATCGTCGATCAGCGCGTGCAGGCGATCGACGCGTTCGGCGACGGGTCGCGCAGCCCAGGTATCGTCATGCAGCAGCGCCGCCAGTGCGGCGTCGTGCGTGCCGGAATCCTGGCGCAGGTCGAGCGTGGCGAGGTGGAAGCCGAACGTGCGCACGCGCCACAGCACGCGCTGCAGCGCGAAGCGGCCGGCGTGCTCGCCGCGATGATGGCGCAGGCTGGCGTCGATCGCCTGGAGATCGGCGATGAGTTCGTCGGCGCCCGCGTAGGCGCCCGCGCCGCCCGACTGCGCCGCGGCCAGCCGCCCGCGCATCAGGTTGATCAGCTGCCGGTACGGCATGTCGGTGAGCCGCGGGCTCAGCCGCGCCGCGACCTCGGGCAGCAGTGCCGTGTACTCGGCGATGCGCGCTTCGATCGCGTCGTCCACGCCGATGCGGCCGCGGCTCTGGGTCAGGATCTCGCCCAGCGCGTGCAGGTCGTTGCGGTAGTTGTTGAGCACGCTGGTGCGCTGCGCCGCCAGCGCCGCGCGGATGGTGTCGGCGCCGACGTTCGGATTGCCGTCCATGTCGCCGCCGACCCACGTGCCGAAGCGCAACAGCGGCGGCAGGTCGATGGATGCGCCGTACACGGTCTCGACCGCTTCGCCGAAGGCTTCGTAGAACACCGGCAGCGCGCGGAACAGCACCGAATGCAGGTAGAACCCGATGTGGTCGACTTCATCCGACACCGTGGGCCGCTGTGGCGGCGCGTCGGCGGTCTGCCAGGTCGCGGTCAGTGCCTGGCGGATGCGCGCGGTGTCCGCGCCGCGTTCGGCCGGCGTGCGCTGGCGGTCGATGTCGACGATCAGGCGTTCGACGATCGTGCGTTCCTTCAGCAGCAGCGCGCGGCGCATCGCCTCGGTCGGATGCGCGGTGAACACCGGCTCGATCCGCAGCCGCGGCAGCAGCGCCTTCAACTCGTCGAGGGTGACCCCGTCATCGCGCAGCGACGCCAGCACCGCGGTCAGGCCGCCGGGCTGCGGATCGTCGGTACGCCGCTGGTAATCGCGGCGGCGGCGGATGCGGTGCACGCGCTCGGCCAGGTTGACCGCGCCGAAGTAGGCGGTGAACGCGCGGACCAGCGCCGCGGCATCGGCCAGCGGCACCGCGGCGAGGCGGTCGGCCAGTTCGTCCACGCCTTCGCCGCGCTCGCGGCGGGCGATCGCGGCGCGGCGCACCGATTCGACCTGTTCCAGGAGTTCGGCCGACACCTGCTCGGCCAGCATCTCGCCGACCATGGCACCCAGCCGCCGCACGTCGTCGCGCAGCAGGGTATCGGTCTCGGCGAATTCGAGAGTCTCGCGGACGCGCATCGTGGGGCTCGCAGTGGGGGTGCGAACCTCCGAGGGTACACAAACCCGGGTGCCCCCGGCGATGTATTCGTGTGCAGGCGGTGCAGGTGCCGGAAGCACCGGTCGCGTGCCGGACGGGCTTCCGGGTCGCGACTCACGTCGCTCCTACGAACAGCGGGCCTGTCTGCTTTGTAGGAGCGACGTGAGTCGCGACCCCGCGTGCGATAGGAAATTTCCGAGGCCACAAGGCGGCCCTTTCCGATACCGACGGCGCTTCCGGCTCCGCCACATTGCCGGCATGACCACTCCGTTCCCGCCTTCCGGGCATCGCGCACTCCGCCGCGGACGCCACTCCGTCCCCGGTGGCCTCTACTTCGTCACCGTCGTCTGCGCGGGCCGCGAGCGACGGTTCGTGCCCGGGCCGATCGCGTCCGCGGTCGCGTCGACGCTCGAGAGCGCCGCACTGTGGGGACAGTCCGTGCCCCTGTGCTGGGTGCTGATGCCCGATCATGCCCATCTGCTCGTCGAACTCGGGAGCGATCGATCCCTCGGGCGATTGATGCAGCGTGTGAAGGCGGTGACGAGCGGCGTCGCCCGCCGTGTCGACATCGACGAACCGCCGCTGTGGGCGCCGGCCTACCACGATCGTGCGCTGCGCGTGGAGGAGGACCGGCGAGAGGCCGCGCGCTACCTGCTGGACAATCCCGTTCGCGCGGGGCTGGTGGCGCGAGTGCCGGCATATCCTTACTGGTATTGCGCCTGGGACGTCGACGGCGATTGGGAGTGATGGGGTCGTTGGATGGGCTTTCGGGTCGCGACTCACGTCGCTCCTACGAACAGCGGCCTGTCTGCGCTGTAGGAGCGACGTGAGTCGCGACCCCGCGCACCTTTCCGATGAAGACGATCGCCGTGCCCGCGGATGACCGCGGAAGTCGCCTTCAGTACGCGAACTCGCGGAAGACGCGGTCGATGTCGCCGCCCCAGGCGTCGCGGTAGAGGGCGAGCTTGCGGTCGGCGGCGGTCTCGCCGCTCTCGGCGATGGCGGCGATCGGGTCGAGGTAGCGGGATTCGTCGGTGCCGTGCGCGTCGCGGCGGTCGCGGCGACGCAGGCCTTCGGCGGCGATCTTCACCGCTTCGCGGGCGAGGTCGCGCGCGGTGCCGTTGCGGAAGGGCAGGGCGAGCGCGTGTTTCGGCACGCCGTCGCGCAGGGCGTGGCGTTCGGCGAGCGTGAAGTCCTTCACGAGGTCCCACGCGGCGTCGAGCGCGGTCTCGTCGTACAGCAGGCCGACCCAGAACGCGGGCAGCGCGCAGAGGCGATCGAGCGGGCCGCTGTCGGCGCCGCGCATCTCGAGGTACTTCTTCAGCCGCACCTCGGGGAACGCGGTGGTCATGTGGTCGGACCAGTCGCGCAGCGTCGGCAGCGCGCCGGGCAGCGCGGGCAGCTTGCCGGCGAGGAAGTCGCGGAAGCTCTGGCCGCTGGCATCGACGTATTCGCCGTTGCGATACGAGAAATACATCGGCACGTCGAGCAGGTAGTCGACGTAGCGTTCGTAGCCGAAGCCGTCCTCGAACACGAAGTCGAGCATGCCGGTGCGGCCGGCGTCGGTGTCGGTCCAGATGTGCGAGCGGTAGCTGCGGTAGCCGTTCGGCTTGCCTTCGGTGAACGGCGAATCGGCGAACAGCGCGGTCGCGATCGGCTGCAGCGCCAGCGACACGCGGAACTTCTTCGCCATGTCCGCTTCGCTGGCGTAATCGAGGTTGACCTGCACGGTGCAGGTGCGGGTCATCATGTCCAGGCCGAGGCTGCCGACCTTCGGCATGTAGGCGCGCATGATCTTGTAGCGGCCCTTCGGCATCCACGGCATCTCGTCGCGGCGCCATTTCGGCTGGAAACCCATGCCGAGGAAGCCCAGGCCCATCGGATCGGCGACGGCCTTCACTTCGTCGAGGTGGGTCGCGATCTCGTCGTGCGTCTGGTGGATGGTCTCCAGCGGTGCGCCGGAAAGTTCGAGCTGGCCGGCTGGTTCCAGCGTGACCGAAGCGCTGTCGCGGACGAGGGCGATGGTGCGGCCGTGCTCCGGCGCGGGCGTCCAGCCGAAGCGGGTCATGCCGTCGAGCAGTGCCTCGATGCCGCGTTCGCCGTCGAAGGTCGGGGCGTGCAGGTCGTCGGTGCGGAAGCCGAACTTCTCGTGCTCGGTGCCGATGCGCCAGTCGGCCTTCGGCTTCTCGCCCGAGGCGAGGGTCGCCACCAGCTGGTCGCGGTCGGTGATGGGCGTATCGGCGACGTGGCTGGGACTGGACATCGGGGCTTCCATGAGGGGGACCGGCAACGGAGGCAGCGGTGCGGCCGGCCGTTGCGCGGGAATGGCGGTTGAGCGAGCGGTTGGGCGAAATGGGGACACTGCCCTACCATCGCAAGGACCGCACTATAGCCGTCCCCGACATGCGCATTGTCGCCCTGCTGCTTTTTCTGTGTTCCATCGACGCCGGGGCGCAGGCGCCCGCGCCGCGGCTGGAGCGGGGCAACGGACCGGAGCCCGCCACGCTGGATGCGCACCGTTGCCAGGAGGTCGCCTGCGGCAACATCCTGCGCGATCTGTACGAAGGGCTGGTGACCGAGGATGCGGCCGGCCGGCTGATCCCGGGCATGGCCGAGCGCTGGGAGGTCGCCGCCGACGGCCGCACGTGGACGTTCCACCTGCGCGCCGGCCTGCGCTGGAGCAACGGCGAGGCGCTGGATGCGCCGCAGATCGTCGCGAGTTTCCGCCGCGCGTTCGCGCCCGACACCGCGGCGCCGTTCGCCGAGCAGTTCGATGCGGTGGTCGACGCGAAGGCAGTGCAGGCCGGCACTGTGCCGCCGGAGCGGCTAGGCATCGATGCGCCGGATGCGCGCACCGTGCGCATCCGCACCACGCGCCGGGTGGCGATGCCGGCGCTGCTCACGCTGCCGATCGCGTTCCCCGTCTACCTGCCCGCGGTCGCGCGCGACGGTGCGCAGCACACGCGCCCCGGGCATCTGGTGAGCAATGGCGCATACGTACTGACCGCATGGACGCCGCAGGCGAACCTCGTGGTCGTGAAGAACCGCTGGTTCCACGATGCGGCCGCGGTGCGCATCGCGCAGGTACGTTTCCACGTCACCGAAGACGCCGCCGCGGAACTGCAGCGCTTCGCCGCGGGCGACCTCGACATCACCGAGACCGTGCCGCCGCAGCCGTTGCCGGCGTTGCGCGCGCGCTTCGGCGATCGCCTGCGGATCTCGCCGTATCTCGGTGCGTTCTGGTTGGGATTGAACCTGACGAAGCCGCCCCTGCGCGACGCGCCCGCGTTGCGTGAAGCGCTGTCGCTGGCGGTGGATCGCGATCGGCTGACGCGCTCGATCACCGGCCTCGGCGAAACGCCGGCCTACGGCATCGTGCCGCCGGGCATTCCCGGCTACACGCCGGCCGCGCTGCCGTGGGCGGCACGGACGCAGGCCTGGCGCGATGCGCGCGCGAAGGCGCTGTATCGCGCCGCCGGGTATTCGGAACGCAACCCGCTGACGCTGGAGCTGCGCTACAACACCTCGACGCCGCATCGCCGGCTGGCGCTCGCGGTCGCGGCGATGTGGCGCGACACCCTCGGCGTGCACGTGCGTCTGCGCAACGAGGAATGGAAGGTCTTCGTGCAGAACCGGCGCCAGCGCGCGATCACCCAGGCCTTCCGCGGCGGCTGGATCGGCGACGTCGCCGATGCGCGCAACTTCCTGGTCGGCTTTTCCGGAGACGGCCCGCTGAACTGGCCGGGCTACGACGACGCGCATTACCGCGACCTGATCGCGAAGGCCGATGCCGCGCGCAGCGAGGCCGCCCGCAACGCGTGGCTGCACGCCGCCGAGCTGCGGCTCCTGAACGCGAACGCGGTGGTGCCGCTGTACTTCTACACCTCCAAGCACCTGGTCGCGCCGCGCGTGGCCGGCTATGCGCCGAACGCGCTGGACCGGCACGCATCGCGCTGGCTGTCGCTGCGATCGGGCACGACGCCCGAATGAGACACGCAAATGAGAATCGGCACCGGTGGCCGCCCGGGGCCCCGCAGTACACTGCGCGGATCGCGGCGCGCGCCGCCTGAACCGTGACACGGGAGAACGCGATGCGTCGCAGTCATCTGGAAACCCATCGCACCGAGCACGTCGGCTGGCTGCGCGCCGCGGTGCTGGGCGCGAACGACGGCATCATCTCGATCGCCGGGCTCGTGGTCGGCGTGGCCGCCACCGGCGCCAGTGCCGGCACCGTACTCGGCAGCGGCATCGCCGGCATCGTCGCCGGCGCGATGTCGATGGCCGCGGGCGAATACGTGTCGGTGCAGTCGCAGGCCGACACCGAGACCGCGGACATCGCCAAGGAAACCCGCGAACTCGCCGAAGAACCGGATCACGAGTTGCAGGAGCTGACCCACATCTACATCGGTCGCGGCCTGACGCCCGACCTCGCCGCGCAGGTGGCGAAGCAGCTGACCGCGCACGATGCGCTGGGCGCGCACCTGCGCGACGAGCTCGGCATCACCGAAGCGCTGCGCGCGCGGCCGCTGCAGGCGGCGATGGCCTCGGCCGCGGCGTTCGCCGTCGGTGCGCTGCTGCCGATCCTGGCGGTGGTGCTGGCCCCGGTCGGCCGCATCGAGCTGGTGACCGCGATCACCACGCTGGTCGCGCTGCTCGCTTCCGGCGCGCTGGCCGCCTGGGTGGGTGGGGCGTCGATCCCGCGCGGTGCCGCGCGCGTGGCGTTCTGGGGCGTGGCGGCGATGGGCGCCGCAGCGCTGATCGGCCGCCTGTTCCACGTCCAGGTCGGATGACGCCAGCCGCATTCCGCCGTTTCGGCGCGCGTGCGGCCGAGGCGCTGCTGACGCTGTGGCTGCTGGCCACGCTGTGCTTCGTGCTGCTGCGCGCCGCGCCCGGCGGCCCGTTCGACAGCGAGAAGGCCGCGCCGCCGGAAGTGCAGGCCGCACTGGCCGCGCGCTACCGGCTGGACCGCCCGCTGGTCGCGCAGTACGGCGCGTGGCTGGGCGACGTGCTGCACGGCGACCTCGGGCCATCGTTCCAGTATCCCGACTACACCGTCAACCAGCTCGTCGGTCAGGCGCTGCCGGTGTCCGCGCTCAACGGCGCGCTGGCGCTGCTGCTGGCGCTGGCGCTGGGGATTCCGCTCGGCACGTGGGCGGCGCTGCGCGCGGGGTCGTGGCTGGATCGCGGGCTGATGCTGGTCGCGGGCCTCGGCCTGGCGGTGCCGAAGTACGTCGTCGCGCCGCTGCTGGTGCTGCTGTTCGCGGTGACGCTGCACTGGCTGCCGGCCGGCGGCTGGGGCGAGCCCGGTAACCTCGTGCTGCCGGTGATCGCGCTGGCGCTGCCGAATCTCGCCTTCTGCGCGCGCCTGACCCGCGCGTCGATGCTCGACGTGCTCGGTGCCGAATACCTCGCCGCCGCCCGCGCCCGCGGCCTGTCCGAAGCGCGCCTGCTGTTCGCCCATGCCCTGCGACCCGCGCTGCTACCCGTGGTCGCGTGGCTATCGCCGGCGCTGATCAACATCGTCACCGGCTCGGCGGTGGTGGAGCAGGTGTTCGGCATTCCGGGCATGGGCCGGTTTTTCGTGCAGGGCGCGCTCAATCGCGACTACACGCTGGTGCTCGGCGTGGTGCTGGTGGTCGGCGCGCTGATCGTGCTGATCAACGCGCTGGTGGATGCGCTGCGGGCGTGGATGGATCCGAGGTTGCGCACGGCGGGATAGCTCGCGCGCCTGACGGCCTGTTCCGGCGCGGGACGGGCGCAACCCGCCCCGCGATGTCGCTTCAGCCGGTGGGCGTGTCCGCGTCCTGCGCCCGTTCGGCCTCCTCCATCTCCTGCGCGAATCGCGCGGTCTGTGCCGTCTGCGCGCTCTGTCCCAGGAAATGGCTGATCAGCCATTTACCCAGTTCCCATAGCGCCTTCTGCAACAGGCCGAAGTCCAGCAGGTTGCCCGGCACGAACACCGGTTCGCCGGAATCGTTGATGTTCACGCCCATCTCGAGATTCTGCCAGCCGTGCTGGGCGCCGATCCGCAGGTCATCGCGGTACACGCCGTTGACGATCAGGTAGTCGCTGCCGTTCTTCGGCCCCGTGGTGAACACCACGCGCTTGCCGTTGCCTTCGACGACCAGTTGGCCGTAGCCCTGCCACGGGATCGCGAACCACGACGCGGTCAGCGATCCCCCGGGCGCGACTTCGATCGTCTGCCCGCTCTGCACCTGCACACCCCCCTGCGGATTCTGGACGTTCTGCTCGACGATCCTGACGTTGTGGCTCTGTTCGATGACGGGATGCATCATCGGATCGGATTGCGTGAACCGGATCGTCAGCGGCGTCGAGTTGGTGATCGTACGGATCCATGCGCTTGCCATTGTGTTTCTCCTCTGTGTCGGGCGCGCTCCCCTTGAGTCGCGCCCGTCCACGGCCAACGGCGAAAGCGGTGGTAGGAGGCCTGCAACGGCCCACGGATCGACGGTCGCCCGCGGCCTGCGTGTCCGCCGTGGCGGCCAGATCTGCAGGTGCGCCCTGCGGCGGCGATGCCTGCATCGCGGAAGGCAGGTGGTGGCGATCGATCGCACCGTGTGGTCGTGCCGCTTCACGGACAGTGGAATCAACGGCAAGGCGCCGGCTTCCGCCTCTGCGCGATCCGCCAGGTAACCGGCGATCGAACCCTTCGACTGGGCAGCATGTCGTGCACCGCATGTGGTGCACGGTGATCTCCTCGACACGCAGGCAGGACACGCTGTCCATGCCGATGTCGATCCTCGGCGGTTCCATCGCGTGCGCAATCGCCTTTCGGCAATCGATGCCGCAGGCACCGTGGAAGGATGCCGCGCCGATCCGGGGCGGGGACGACCGGCGCCGGATCAGAGCCCCAGCCACCCCGCCACCAGCGCCCGCAGTTCCTCCACGCCGGCCTTCGATTCGGCCGAGTAGGTCTGCGCGCTGACGGTGTCGCCGAAGGCGGCGGCGAGGTCGCGGCGGACGGCGAGCAGGGTGTTGCCGGCGGCGCCGCGGCCGAGTTTGTCGGCCTTGGTCAGCAGGGCGTGGACGGGCAGGCCGTTCTCGACCGCGAAGCCGATGATCTGCCGGTCGTAATCCTTCAGCGGATGGCGGATGTCCATCACCACCACCAGGCCCTTCAGCGCCTGGCGGGTGCGGAAGTACTGGTCGATGAAGGCCTGCCAGTGGGCCTGGAGGTCCTTCGGGACCTTGGCGTAGCCGTAGCCGGGCAGGTCGACGAGGTAGCGGCCCTCGTGCGGCGGCAGCCCGAAATAGACCAGCTGCTGCGTCCGGCCGGGCGTCTTGGAGACGCGGGCGAGCGCGTTCTGCTGGCACAGGGCGTTGAGCGCGCTGGATTTCCCGGCGTTGGAGCGGCCGGCGAAGGCGACTTCGGCGCCCTGGTCGGGCGGCAACTGGCGGGGCGTGTGCGCCGCGAGCCGGTAATCGGCGCGGGCGAAGGGGTTCGGGGGCATGGCCATCGGCATAGGATCGCACGGCCGGCGATCGGGCCGGTTTGACCCACCCCGGCGGCGCGACGATAATTTCACGGTTTCGGCCCGCCGCCGGCATCCGCCGGTCACGCGCCCCGTCCCTTGGAGTGTTGAGCATGCGTCACGCCCGTGCCTTCGGTCTCGCCGGTCTCGCGGTCTTCGCGGTGGCGGCGGCCGTCCTCGCCCAGACCACCGTCACCCCCGCGCCCGATGCCGCGCCGGTCCAGACCGCGCCGCTGGACGCCGCGGCTGCGGCGGCCGAGCTGGCCAAGGCCAAGGGCGGTGATCCGCAGGCCGGGGCCACCAAGGCCGGCGCCTGCGCCGCCTGCCACGGCCTGGACGGCAACTCGACCAACGCCGACCTCTACCCGCGCCTCGCCGGCCAGAGCGAGCGCTACATCGCGAACCAGCTGACCCTGTTCAAGAGCGGCCAGCGCGTGAACCCGATCATGCAGCCGTTCGCCGCCGCGCTCAGCGCGCAGGACATGCGCGACATCGGCGCCTACTTCGCCACCCAGGTCTCGGGCGCCGGCATCGCCGACGACACCGCGATCACCGATCCCAAGAGCCCCTACAAGGGCATGAAGTTCTTCGAGGTCGGCCAGAAGCTCTACCGCGGCGGCGACGCCGCCCGCGGCATCCCGGCCTGCACGGCCTGCCATGGCCCGACCGGCGCCGGCAATCCGGGCCCGGCCTACCCGCACGTCGGCGGCCAGCAGGGCTGGTACACCACCCGCCGGCTGCAGGAATACCGCAGCGGCGAGACCACCGTGCAGGACAAGGCGCTGTACAACATCATGGCCACCGTGGCCGCGCCGCTGACCGACGAGGAAATCCAGGCGCTGTCCAGCTACATGCAGGGCCTGCACCCGCGCGCCGCCGAGGCCGCCGGCGCGAAGCAGGGCGGCTGAGCCGCCGGGCGATGCCCGGTCGCGCTGCCCGCACGGGCACGCTCGCACAGGAACGCCGGCACGGGGAGCATCCGGGCCGGCGTTCGCGTTTCCAGACGCTCCAGTCCAGACTCTCCATCGCATTTCCACCCGCAGGATGCCGTCCATGCCGCGTTTCTTCGCCTGGTTGCTGCTGTTGATCCTTCCCCTGACCGCCTGCGCCCAGGCGCCGGCCGGGCCGCCGAAGGCGGGTGTCGACTACGAGGTGCTGGAGCAGGGGCAGCGCTGGCAGCGCGCGCCCGACGGCCGCATCGAGGTGGCCGAGGTCTTCGCCTACTGGTGCCCGCACTGCGCCCACTTCCAGCCGATGGTGGACGCATGGAAGCGCACCAAGCCCGCCGACGTCGACTTCGTCTACGTGCCCGCCGGCTTCGATCCCGACGACACCTACGCCAAGGCCTTCTTCGCCGCCGACAGCGCCAAGGCCGTGCCGAAGCTGCACCAGGCGCTGTTCGACGCCATCCACGAGGACGGGACGCTGCCGCGCAGCAACGCCAGCGTCGCCGAAGTGGGAACCTGGTTCGGGCAGCACGGTCTGAATGCCGCGAAGATGACGGCGCTCATGCAATCGAAGGACGTGGCCGACCGCATCGCCCGTTCCAAGGCCTTCATGATCGCCAACCGCGTCAGCGGCACGCCGACGCTGGTGGTCAACGGCAAGTACGTGGTGCGTGCGCCCCGCCTGGAAGACCGCATGCGCGTGGTCGACGCGCTGATCGCCATGGAACGCGCCGCGGCCGCCGCGCCGCGCTGACGCCGCCCCGGATTACGACTGGAGACACACGAATGAAGCGACACCTGATCCTCGCGCTGCTGACCGCCCTCGCGCTGACCGCCTGCGGCGACAAGCCCGCTGCCGACACCGCCAAGCCCGCGGCCACGACCGAGGCGGCCAAGCCGGCCGACGATGCCGCGCTGATGGCCGCTGCCGAAGCCGCCGCCAAGGCGTCGACCGACCCGAACGCCGCCGCGCAGACCGACGCCACCCCGGCACAGGATCCCGCCGCGGCCGCCGCCCCGGCCACGTCGGGCGAGGCGATCCCGGGCCTGAAGCTCGGCACGGACTACGAACTGATCAAGAACGGCCTGCCGTTCGAGCCGCTGGACGGCAAGGTCGAGGTGGTGGAGGTGTTCAACTTCGTCTGCCCGGCCTGCTACGCGTTCCAGCCGACGCTGTCTAACTGGGAGAAGACGCTGCCGGCGAACGTCCGCTTCACCTACGTGCCCGCCGCGTTCGGCCCGAAGTGGGACCAGTACGTCCGCGCCTTCTATGCCGCGCAGATGATGGGCATCGAGGGCAAGTCGCATGGCGGCATCTACGACGCGATCCACCTGGAAAACAAGCTCCAGGGCGAGCGCGCCGAGGACAGCGACGAGGCCATCGCCGCTGTCTACGCGAAGCTCGGCGGCGTCGACGCCCGCCAGTTCGCCGCCAACATGAAGAGCTTCGCGGTGATGGCGAAGTTCAACAAGGCCAAGCAGTACATCGTGCAGCAGCAGGTCAACGGCACCCCGACCCTGATGGTCAACGGCAAGTACCGCGTGAGTGGCGGCCGCACGCCGGAAGACCGCATGCACATCGTCGACGTGCTGATCGCGCACGAGTCCGCCCAGGGCGGCCAGCGCTGAGCGCGGACGACCCGGTCGCGATGGAGCAGCCGCAGGCGGCGGTCGATCGTCCCGTCGCCGCCGCGGACGCCACGCGGCGGCTGCGGCTGCTGAGCGCCAACATCCAGGCGGGCAACACCACCCGCCGCTATACCGACTACGCGACCCGCAGCTGGTCGCACGTGATCCCGCTGGGCAAGCGCGCCTCGCTGGACGCGATCGCCGCGCTGGCCGCCGACCACGACATCGTCGGCCTGCAGGAAAGCGACCCGGGCAGTTGGCGGTCCGGGTTCACCAACCAGACCCACTACCTCGCCGAGCGCGCGGGCTTCGATTTCTGGAGCCACCAGCCGAACCGGCGCGTCGGCCGGGTCGCGTCCAGCGCCAACGCGCTGCTGTCGCGGTTCGAGCCCGTCTCCGTCGAGGACCACGCCCTGCCGGGCCGCATTTCCGGCCGCGGGGTGCTGATCGCCCGCTTCGGCCGCGCCGCCGACAGCCTGACCATCGCCGTGGCCCATCTGTCGCTGGGGGCCGGTTCCCGCCGGTCGCAGCTGGCCTTCATCGGCGAACTGCTGCAGGACCACCCGCACTCGGTGCTGATGGGCGACTTCAACTGCACGGTCGACCAGCCGGAGATGGCGGTGCTGTTCCAGCGCACCCGGCTGCAGCCGCCGGCCTGCGCCGTGCACACCTTCCCGAGCTGGCGCCCGCAGCGCGCGATCGACCACATCCTGGTCGGCGAGGGCCTGTCCTGCGCCGGCATGCGGGCGGTCCCGGCCGCGGGCTCGGACCATCTGGCGCTGTCGGTCGAACTGTCACTGCCCGGCGGCGTGCTGGGCTGAATCCGCCCGGCCGCGGCCCCGTTCGTCCGGGCCGCGGGGGATGTTGATCCGGGTCAAGGCGGCCGCGCGCGCCTGCGCCTAGGCTGCCGGCCATGATCCCTGCACTCGCCTTCGACGCCGACCTGCTGCGCCGCTACGACCGGCCCGGGCCCCGCTACACGTCGTATCCGACCGCGCCCCAGTTCGAGGCCGGCTTCGGCCCGGATGCCCTGCAGCGGGCGATCCGCGACAGCAACGGCGACCCGATCCCGCGCCGGCTGTCGCTGTACGTGCACGTCCCGTTCTGCCTCAGCCCGTGCTTCTACTGCGGCTGCAACCGGGTGATCACCCGCGACAAGTCGCGCGCCGACGCCTATCTCACCCACCTGTGCCGCGAGATCGCGGCGGTGGCGCCGCTGTTCGACCGCGACCGCGAGGTGATCCAGCTGCACTTCGGCGGCGGCACCCCGAACTTCCTCAGCCCGACCCAGCTGCGCTGCACGGTCGACGTGCTCAAGCGCCACTTCCGCTTCAGCGATGCCGACGACCGTGACATCTCGATCGAGCTGGATCCGCGCACGGTGCTGCCGGCCGACATCGCCGAGCTGTCGCTGGCCGGCTTCAACCGCGCCAGCCTCGGCGTGCAGGATTTCGACCCCGCGGTGCAGGAGGCGGTCAACCGCATCCAGGGCGTGGAGCAGACCCGCGCCGTGGTCGACGCCTGCCGCAGCCACGGCTTCCGCTCGGTCAACATCGACCTGATCTACGGCCTGCCCAACCAGACCCTCGCCGGCTTCCGGCGCACGCTGGACACGGTGATCGCGATGCGCCCGGACCGGCTTGCGGTCTACAGCTACGCGCACCTGCCGGACCTGTTCAAGGCCCAGCGCCAGCTTGATGCCAGCCTGCTGCCCGACGCCGAGACCAAGCTCGCGCTGCTGCAGCTGGCGATCGAGACCCTGACCGACGCCGGCTACGTCTACATCGGCATGGACCACTTCGCGCTGCCCGACGACGAACTGGCACAGGCGCAGGCCCGCGGCGGCCTGCACCGCAACTTCATGGGCTACACCACGCATGCCGACAGCGACCTGATCGGCTTCGGCGTGAGCGCGATCAGCCACATCGGCGAGAGCTACAGCCAGAACCCGCGCGACCTGCCGTCGTGGCAGACCGCGCTGGACGAAGGCCGCCTGCCGGTGTTCCGCGGCATGTTCCTCAGCGACGACGACGCGCTGCGCGCCGACCTGATCCAGGGCCTGATGTGCCAGGGCGAGATCCCGGTGTCCGCGCTGGAACGCCGCTACGGCATCGATTTCCGCGACTACTTCGCCGACGCCATCCAGCGGCTGGAACCGCTGCAGGAAGACGGCCTCGTCGTCGTCGGCCAGGACCGCATCGCGGCCACCTCCCGCGGCCGCATGCTCCTGCGCAACATCGCGATGTGCTTCGACGCCTACCTCAACCGCCCCGCCGAGGCCCCGCGGTTCTCGAAGGCGATCTGAGCGCCGAAGCCGGTCGTGACACGGCTGCGGTTCAGAACCGCAGCCGCAGGCCCGCGACGATCCGCGTCTCGCCGGTCGCTTCGCCGTCGGCGCGGCGCAGGTCGGCGGTGGTGCCGAACGTTTCCGTGCGCACCACGCCGACGTACGGCGCGAAGCGGCGGTCGATCTCGTAGCGCAGGCGCAGGCCGCCCTCGAGCGACGACACGCCGGTGCCGAGGCTGCGGGCGCGGTCGTCGCGTGCCTGCCAGTTCGCTTCGATGCGCGGCTCCAGCACCAGGCGATTGGTGAGCAGCAGCGTGTACGCCGCTTCCGCGCGCGCGGACACGCGGCCGTCGCCGTCGAGATAGCCGGTCGCCTCGATCTCGAACTTGCCCGGCGCGATGCCGGCGATGCCGAAGGCTGCGGCGGTGCGCGACGGTCCCGGGCCGAACGTGCGGCGCACGCCGGCCTGCAGATCCCACCAGCGCGCGACGGGACGGCCGTACAGCACTTCGACATCGGCGTCGGCGAGCTTGCCGCCTTCGCGTTCGCCCTCGCTGCGCAGCCACAGGCGGTGTTCGTCGCTGCCGATCCAACCCTTCACGCCCCAAGCTTCGCCGCCGGCGCCGTCGTTCCAGCGTTCGAGACGATCGACCATCAGGAAAGCGAACACCGTGCGCCCGTGTTCGTGGCCATGCCCGGGTGACGCGGCCGCGGCGCGGTCGGCGTCGGTGATCGGCGGAATGGGGGTCTTCGGCACCTGCGTGCCGGTGGCCGACGGCGTGGTGTCTGTGGTGTCCGGCTTCGGTGCTTCGGTCGGTGGCATCGCGTGCGCGCCGTGGCTCGCGTGCGCATCGTGTGCCTGTGCATGCACGTGCGCGGGCAACGCGCCGACGAGCGCGAGCGCGCAGGCGAGGCGGAGGGATCGGGACACGTTCGTCGATGCGTTCGCGAAGGCGTTCATGCGCGACCCTCCTCGACGCGCACTTCGCGCATCATCCCGGCTTCCATGTGGTAGAGCAGGTGGCAGTGGTAGGCCCAGCGGCCGAGCGCGTCGGCGCGCACGCGGTAGCTGCGCTTCGTGCCCGGCGGCATGTCGACGGTGTGCTTGCGCACCATGAAATCGCCGGCCTCGTCTTCGAGATCGCTCCACATGCCGTGCAGATGCATCGGGTGGGTCATCATCGTGTCGTTCACCAGCACGATGCGCAGGCGCTCGCCGTAGTTCAGGCGCAGCGGTTCTGCCTTCGCGAACGGTTCGCCGTCGAAACTCCAGGCGAAGCGCTCCATGTGGCCGGTGAGGTGCAGCTCGATCGTGCGGCCGGGATCGCGGCCGTCGGGATCGTCGAAGCGGCTGCGCAGCATCGAATAACTCAGCACCTTGCGGCCGTTGCCGCGCAGGCCGATACCGGGGTCGTCGAGCTTCGGCGTCGGCGCCATCGTCTGCATGTCGACCAGCGGATTGCCGCGTTCGCTGGCGGGATGCGCCTGCATCGCGGCGCCGCCGTGGTCCATGCCCTGCATCGAGCCCTGCATGTTGGCGCCGCAGCCGCCCTCCATGCCCTTCATCGACGCCATGTCGTGGCTGCCACCGTGCGCCATGCCGTCATGCCCCATGCCGTCGTGGCCCATGTCGGCCATCGACAGGATCGGGCGCGGATCGATCGGCGGCACCGGCGCGCGCAGGCCTTCGCGCACCGCCAGCGTGCCGGTGATGCAGCCGGTGCGGCCGATGTCCTGGGCGAAGATCGTGAACGCGTCCTGCCCCGACGGCGTCACCAGCACGTCGAAGGTTTCCGCCACCGCGATCCGGAATTCGTCGACCGTCACCGGATGCACCGGCTGGCCGTCGGCGGCGATCACCGTCATCGACAGGCCCGGGATGCGCACGTCGAAGTGGGTCATCGCCGAGCCGTTGATGAAGCGCAGCCGCACCGTCTCGCCGGGCGCGAACAGGCCGGTCCAGTTGCCCAGCGCGGTCGTGCCGTTCATCAGGTAGGTGTAGGTGCGCGCGTTGACGTCGGACAGGTCGGTCGGCGTCATCCGCATCGCGCCCCACATGCGGCGATCGCGCAGCGTCGCGGCCAGGCCGTCGCGCTTCGCGTCGCGCGCGAAATCGCCGACGGTGCGGCGGTAGTAATTGTCGTGGCCGGGCATCGTCTTCAGCCGCGCGAACAGCGCATCGGCCGACAGGTCGGTCCAGTCGCTGAGCAGCACCACGTGGTCGCGCTGGTACGCGAATGGCTCGGGCTCGGCGGGATCGATGATCAGCGCGCCGTACAGACCCGCCTGTTCCTGGAAGCCGGAGTGGCTGTGGTACCAGTAGGTGCCGGACTGCCTCAGCGTGAAGCGGTAGCGGTAGGTTTCGCCGGGCGCGATGCCGTCGAAACTCATGCCCGGCACGCCGTCCATGTTCGCCGGCAGCAGGATGCCGTGCCAGTGGATCGAGGTGGCGCGCGCGTGCGCGCCGCCGGCCGGCAGCGCGTTGCGCACGCGCAGTTCGACCGTGGTGCCTTCGCGCAGGCGCAGCACCGGCGCGGGGATCGACCCGTTGACCGCGATGCCCGGACGGACGCGGCCGGTGAAGTTCACGGGCAGCTCGCCGATCGACAGGTCGAAGTCGGTGCCGGCGAGGACGGGCACGCGCGGCGCGGCGAAGCCCGCGTGCGGCCAGCCGAACGCGGCGAGCACGCCGCCGCCGGCGAGGCCTTGGACGAAGCGGCGACGCAGGCGGTCGCCGGGAAGATCGCGGGGAGGAGAGGAGGACATGGACACGCTCCGGAACGACCGCATCGCGCGGCCGCGGCAGGACGGGATCGCGCACCACGCAGGCGCAGCAGGCTGCGTCGCGGTGCAGGGAAGGGCGATCGGGTCAGGCCCGGATGGGCGGTCGCAGTGGCAGCGGCAGCGCCGGCGGCGCGTGGGGAAGCATCGGCGCGCGGGCGACGACGGCGTGCGCGGGCACGGCGGCGAGGCTCGGCGGTGCCGGCGGCAGGGTGCCGGCGGCGTGGGTCATGCAGATGCAGTGGCCGTCGCAGGCGTGCGGTGCACCGTGCGGCGGCATCGGGTGCCCGTCGTCTACGGGCATGCCGTGCATCGACATCACATGCATCGAGGCCATGTCCGACGGCGCCATCGCCATGTCGGCGTCGTGGCAGGGCATCGCCTTCGGGGCGACCGCCTGCGTCGCGTGGTCGCAGCAGTCGCCGCGGGTGCCCGCCCAGGCCGCGCCGACGCCGTTCGCGACCAGCGCGAGGCAGAGCAGGACGTGCAGCAGCAGCGAGCGGACGGGCATCGGCGCAGTGTAGTCGGGTTCAACCGGTGGCGGTCACCGCCGGGTAGCCCGCGTCGCGGATCGCCGCGATCACGCGCTCCGCCGGCAGGCCGGTCTGCACGTCGACGCTGCGGGCGTCGAGGTCCACCGCGACCTGCGCCGCGGGGTCCAGCGCCTGCACGGCGCGGGTGATGGCGCGGACGCAGTGTCCGCAGGTCATGCCGTCGACGGTGAAGCGCATGGTGGTGGGTCCGATCGACCGGCGGCGTGCCGGCAGCGGGCAGTCTCGGGCTTCCCCCTGCGGGAAGGTCAAGCGGGGCCATGCGACGACGGACGCTTGACCTTGCCCCGCGGGGAAGGTCGATGCTGGTGTCGTCGTCACCGCGCATTCGTTTCCCGGAGCCGCTCCATGTCCCCGTCGTCGCCCGTCGCCGCCCCTGCCGATCGCCTGCGTTTCCCGGTCCTCGGCATGACCTGCGCCTCGTGCGCGGGGCGGATCGAACGCGCGCTGGCGGCGGTGCCGGGCGTGGCCGCGGCCACGGTGAACCTCGCCGCCGAGACCGCCGACGTGCGCGGCGACGCGCTCGATGCGGGCGCGCTGGCGGCCGCGGTCGTCGACGCCGGTTACGCGGTCGGTGCGACCGAGCTCGCCTTCGACATCGACGACATGACCTGCGCGTCCTGCGTCGGCCGCGTGGAGCGCGCGCTCCGCGCGGTGCCGGGCGTGACCGCGGCGACGGCGAACCTCGCCACCGAGCGCGCGACCGCGACCGTGCTGGTCGATGCCGCCGACGCGGACGCCGTCGCCGCGCGGCTGATCGACGCGCTGGCCGCCGCCGGCTATCCCGCGCGCCGACACGTGGAGGACGCGCCCGTGGCCGTCGCGCCGGCCCCGTGCTTCGACGGCGAAACATGGCGGCTGCTGATCGCCGCGGCGCTCGCGCTGCCGCTGGTCGCGCCGATGCTGGCGCTGCCGTTCGGTCGCCACGTGATGCTGCCGGGTTGGCTGCAGTGGGCGCTGGCGACGCCGGTGCAGTTCTGGCTGGGCCTGCGCTTCTACCGCGCCGGCTGGCGCGCGCTGCGCGCCGGCACCGGCAACATGGACCTGCTGGTGGCGCTGGGCACCAGCGCGGCCTACGGGCTCAGCGTCTGGCACCTGCTGCAGCCGGCGCCGCACCACGGCCTGCGGCCGCTGTATTTCGAGGCTTCGGCGGCAGTGATCGCGCTGGTGCTGTTCGGCAAATGGCTGGAAGCCCGCGCGCGCCGCCGTGCCGGCGAGGCGATCCGCGCGCTGCAGGCGCTGCGCCCGGCGCGGGCGCGCGTGCGCCGCGACGGCGTCGAGCGCGAACTGCCGCTGGCCGAGGTGCGCGTCGATGACGTCGTCGCGGTGCGGCCGGGCGAACGCTTCCCGGTCGATGGCGAGGTGATCGAAGGCCGCACCCATGCCGACGAGGCGCTGGTGACCGGCGAATCGCTGCCGGTGGCGAAGCAGCCGGGCGATCGCGTGATCGGCGGCGCGATCAACGGCGAGGGCGCGGTGACGCTGCGCACGGTCGCCGTCGGCGCGGAAAGCGCGCTGGCGCGGATCGTGCGGCTGGTCGAGGACGCGCAGGTCGCGAAGCCGCCGATCCAGCGCCTCGTCGATCGCGTCAGTGCGGTGTTCGTGCCGGTGGTGGTCGTGATCGCGCTGCTGACGCTGCTCGGCTGGGGCCTGGCGACCGGCGACTGGAGCCGGGCGACGCTGAACGCGGTCGCGGTGCTGGTGATCGCCTGCCCCTGCGCGCTCGGCCTGGCGACGCCCGCGGCGGTGATGGCGGGCACCGGCGTGGCCGCGCGCGCCGGCATCCTCGTGCGCGATGCCGAGGCGCTGGAGCGCGCCCGCGCGGTGCGGATCGTGGTCTTCGACAAGACCGGCACGCTGACCGAAGGCCGGCCGACGCTGGACGCCCTCGTCGCGGCCGACGGCGATGACGTCGCGCTGCGGGCCTTCGCCGCCGCGCTGCAGGCCGGCAGCGAGCATCCGCTGGCGAAGGCGGTGCTGGCCGCGCACGGCGATGCGCCGCGGCCGGTCGCCACCGACGTGCAGGCGGTGCCCGGCCGCGGCGTGCGCGGCACGGTCGACGGACGCGTCCTGCTGCTCGGCAGCGCGCGACTGCTGGCCGAGGCCGGCATCGACACGGCATCACTGGTTGCGCGCGCCGACGCGCTCGCCGGCGACGGCTGCACGGTGTCGTGGCTGGGCGTGGTCGATCCCGCCGGCGGCGGCACGGCGTGCGGGTTGCTGGCGTTCCGCGATCGCCCGCGCGCCGGTGCCGCGGAGGCCGTGGCGCGACTGCGCGCACGCGGCCTGCGCACGGTGCTGCTGTCGGGCGACAACGCCGGCGCGGCGGCGGCCGTCGCGGCCGCGGTCGGCATCGACGAGGTCCACGCCGAGGCGCTGCCGGCGCACAAGGTCGAAGTGGTGCGCGCGCTCGCGGCGCAGGCGCCGGTGGCGATGGTCGGCGACGGCATCAACGACGCGCCGGCGCTGGCCGCCGCCGACGTCGGCATCGCGATGGGCGGCGGCACCGACGTCGCGCTGGAGGCCGCGGGCATCGCGCTGATGCGGCCCGATCCGCGCCTGGTCGCGGCCGCGCTCGACATCTCCGAGCGCACGGTGCGCAAGATCCGCCAGAATCTGTTCTGGGCGTTCGCCTACAACGTCGTCGGCATTCCGCTGGCCGCGGCCGGCCTGCTCGATCCGGTGATCGCCGGTGCGGCGATGGCGTTCTCGTCGGTGAGCGTGGTGTCGAATGCCCTGCTGCTGCGGCGCTGGTTGCCGCAGACTGCGGATTGATGTCGTGAGTCAGATGGAGAACACGCGATGACGACCGCTTCCTCACGTCCCTGCGGCCATGCCGCGCCTGCCGTCGCCGTCGATCCGGTGCGGATCGGCGAGGCCGCGCGCCTCACCGGCGTCAGCGCCAAGCGCATCCGCCATTACGAGGACGAAGGCCTGCTGCCCGACACCGGCCGTTCGCAGGCCGGCTACCGGCTGTACGGCGACGCCGACCTGCACCGGCTGCGGTTCATCGGCCGCGCGCGCGATCTCGGGTTCTCGATGAAGCAGATCGCGACGCTGCTCGGCCTGTGGGACGACCGCGGCCGCGCCAGCGCCGACGTGCGCGCGCTCGCGCTGGCGCAAGCCGATGCGCTGCGCGCGCGGATCGCCGAGATGGACGCGATGCGGCGCACGCTGGAAGACCTCGCCGCGCGCTGCCACGGCGACGACCGGCCCGACTGCCCGATCCTCGACACGCTCGCCCGCGACGACGCGCCGGCGCGCTGAGACGTCTCAATCCTTTGACAGGTGCGCCAGCGCCGCGGTCGCGGCCTCGCGGTCGTTGTCGTCGAACGGCACGATCTCCAGCGACGCGACGGTGCCCGGATCGAGGCAGCGCGCGTTGACGCTCCAGCCGTCGGGATGGCTGCGCGGCACGTAGAAGCCCTTCACGCCGCAGTGGCGGCAGAACAGATGCCGCGCGGTGCCGGTGTTGAAGCGGTATTCGGTCAGGTCGTCGGCGCCGGACACCAGCCGGAAGCGCGAGGCGGGCACGATCACGTGCAGGAAGCCGGTCTTGCGGCACATCGAGCAGTTGCAGTCCAGCGCCTGCAAGGCCGCGGGCGCATCGATCTCGAAACGCACGCGGCCGCAGTGGCAGCCGCCGTGGTGGGTGATGCGGCCGTCGTCCATCGTGTCGTCGTCCATCGTTCAGTGCCCGCCGTGCTTGCCTTTGCCGTGCCCCTTGCCGTGATCGCTGTTGCCGGGGACGTGGTCATCGTGCGACTTGCCGCCGTTGCCGCGACCGTGGTCGTCGTCGTGCTTCGGGCCATGGCCACGGCCGGGGAAATCGCGCTGCAGCTGGGCGTCGAGTTCGATCGGCCGGCCCCAGCGGTCGTAGCTCGGCACGAACCCGCGCTTGAGCTGGTGGAACTGCGCCGAACCCGGCTTGATGCCCAGCCGCTTCGCGACCGCGCCCCAGCCCTGCGCGTGGTCGCGCTCCCACACCTCGACCACGTAGCGGCACGGCCGTCCGATGAGTTGCGCCAGCGCGCAGGCGTAGTAGATGTCGCCCGGCGCCCAGTGGCGCGCCAGCAGGTCGACCACCAGATCGCGCGGCGCGGCGTGGTAGCGGACCATCTCGTCGACGAACGGATCGCGGTAGCGGTTGCCATAGCGGTTCATGTCGCCCAGCGTCACGTCGATCCAGGTGTCGCCGCTGCGCGGGTTCCAGCCGAAGGTGAACGTCTGTGCGGACACGGTGCCCGCGGCGAAGCCGGCGGTCAGCAGGGCGGTGGCGAGCAGGAGGCGCATGACGATCTCCGTCGGGGTGGCGTCGAAGCGGGAACCGGATCATCGGCCGCGGCGCCGGTGGCGTCCAGCGACGGCGGTCCGGAAATGCCGACGCCGCGGCAGTTGGCCGCGGCGTCGGGGGGATTCACGAAGTGGCGATGGTGTCAGTCGCGCCAGCGGCCGGGGCGGTCGTCGCGATCGTGGTCGCGGTCACGGCCGCGATGGTCGTAGCGATCGCCGTAGCGGTGGTCGTAGCGCGGATCGTAGTACTCGACCCGGCAACGGCCGCGACCATCGCAGATCTGGCGCGAATAGCGGCCGTCGCGGGTGCGGTGGTAACCGTAGGCGTTGCCGTAGGGCGGACCGTAGCGGTCGTCGTAGTCGCGCGGCACGTGGCGGTAGTACACCGGGCGGCCGCGGTAGTCGCGTTCGACGATCAGCCGGTCGTCGTAGTCGTAACGGCCGTAGCGGTAGTACGGCTGGCCGTTGCGGAACACGACGTCGCCCAGATCGACGATCACGCGCACCAGCGGGTCGGCGGCATGCGCGGGAGCGGGCAGGGCCGCGCCGGCGGCCAGGGTGGCGGCGAGGGCGGCGGGGGCGAGCCAGCGGGCGAGGGAAGACATGGTGGAATCTCCGGCCGACCGCGACATTGCGGTCGAGGGTGACGATGCCGCGGGGGCGGTGAACGCCGTTTTAATCTTTCCGGGCGCCCGCCGGCGGCGTTCAGCCTGATGCCAGCGACCGGATCGCCTCGACCAGCCCGTCCGGGCCGTCGACGGTGCGCAGGCGCTCGGTGGCGGCGGGCGGCGCGGCCTCGGCCTCGTGGGCCCAGGTCACGTGGTAGGGCATGTGCACGCCGCAGCCGCCGAGTTCCAGCACCGGCACGATGTCCGAGCGCAGCGAGTTGCCGATCATCGCGAACTGCGTCGGCGCCAGGCCGAATTCGTCGAACAGCCGCGCGTAGGTTGCGGTGTCCTTCTCGCTGACGATCTCGATGCGGCGGAACAGGTCGGCCAGGCCCGACTCGCGGACCTTCGCCTCCTGGTGGAACAGGTCGCCCTTGGTGATCAGCACCACCGGCCGCTCGCTGGCGATGGCTTCGACCGCCGCGCGGATGCCCGGCAGCAATTCCACGGGATGCTGCAGCACCGATTTGCCGATCTCGACGATGCGATGCAGGTCGCGCGCCGAAATGCGCGCGTCGGTGATCGCGATCGCGGCCTCGATCATCGACAGCGTCATGCCCTTGGCGCCGTAGCCGAACAGGGCGATGTTCTGCTTCTCGACCGCGTACAGCCGGTCGTGGGCGTCGTCGAGGTCGACGTAGCCGCCGACGATGCGTTCGAATTCGGCCTGGGCGTCGCGGTAGTAGTCCTCGCTGCGCCACAGGGTGTCGTCGGCGTCGAAGCCGACCAGTCGGAGATCGCGGGTCATGCGCGCAGTATGCCGGGCCGCGCGCCGCCGGTCAGGCCCGCGCCGTCACGGGCCGGGGTTCAGGAACTGCCCTTCGCGCGCGTCGGTGCCGCGGGCGCGGGCGTGGTGGCGGGTTGCGGCACCGGCACGGCATCGGCCGGGCGCAGCGGCGGCGGCGACAGCGCCGCGTGGTAGGCCTGGTACAGCGCCTGCACCTTGTCGAGGTAGTCCTGCGTCTCGGCGTAGGGCGGCACGCCGTGGTAGCGCGCCACCGCGCCGGGGCCGGCGTTGTAGGCGGCGAGCGCGAGCGCCGGATCGTTGCGGTAGCGCTTGAGCAGCGCCCGGAAATGGCGGGCGCCGGCCTCGATCGACTGCGCCGGCGCGAACGGATCGGTCACGCCCAGTTCGGCGGCGACCTCCGGCATCAGCTGCATCACGCCCTGCGCGCCCTTGGGCGACACGGCCTTCTCGTCGAAGCCGCTCTCGACGTGCGCGATCGCGCGCAGCCACGCGTCCTCGACGCCGGTCTTCTTCGCCACCGCGCGGAACACGCGGGCGTGGCGATCCAGTTGCGGTTTGCCGACGGTGCCGAGGCCCTCGTGCGCGGGTTCGCCCGGCGGCGTGGCGACGGTGAATTTCAGGTACACCCGCGACCCGGGCAGGTTGCGGGTGCCGTAGACGAGCTTGCCGTCCTGCTCGCGCTCGTAGAGCGTGCCGCTGAACACGCCCATCTCGCCCCACAGGTTGGGCGTCTGCACGGCGTCGTCGGGAATCTCCTTTGCCTCGCACTTCGAGCCGGGTTCCGGCGCGGTGGAGAGGCTCACCGTGCGTTCGCGCAGGCAGCGGTAGATCGTGCGCGCTTCGGCTGGCATCGCGGCCGAGACCGAGAGCAGCGCGAGTGCGACGACGACGGGGGCACGCAACGACCGCATGGAGGCGTCCGGGCCGGCCTCAGCGCCGGCGCGCGGCCTCTTCCTGCGCCCAGGTGCGGCCAATGCCGCGCAGGCGCATGCGGTGGCGCTGTTCCTCGTCGTGCACGCGGCCCAGCTTCGAGCGGTCCTCGACCTCCAGCAGTTCGACCAGGCCGGTGTCGCGGCGGAACACCAGCGTGCCGGTCTGGGTCAGCACCATGTCCTGCGGCAGGCCGTCGGTGACGGCGCGCGCGCCCAGTTCCTGCGCCAGCGCCCACTGGGTCCTGGCATTGGCGGTGGCATCGAAGCGGTGGGTCCAGCGCAGCCGCGCCAGGCCCGGATCGTCGCGGTCGATCTCCAGCGTGTACTCGCGCACGCCCGGCAGCGGGCGGCCTTCGACCGGCGAGAGGATCGGCTCCGCGTCGCGGTAGGCCTTGCCGGCCACCAGCGTCTTGCCGACGAACGCCGACAGCAGCCGCATCTGCGAGACGGTGCCGGCCTCGACGCTGTCGCGGCTGACGATGTTCTCCATGTTGCTTTCCAGATCGCGGCGCGCGGCGGCGAGCATGCCGTCGCGTTCGCCCTTGTCGACCTTGCCGTTGCCGCCGGCGTCGACCCCGAGGCTGCGGTCGAGGTTGGCGAGGAAGGCCGGCAGCATCACCTTGCGGACGCGGTCGGTGAGGGCGTCGAGGTCGCGCACCCGGCGATAGCGGCCGTCGCCGTCCAGCTCGATCGTCACCGGCAGGTCGTCGAGCGCGTCCAGCACCGGCGCCAGCAGGTCGGACAGGCTGCGGTCGCCGTCGATGGCCTCCACCCGGCTGTCGTGGGTGGTCCAGGTCAGGGCGTAGCCGTCGCGCCCGGCGGCATCGACGCGGATGCGGGTCTCGTCGGTGATGCGGCGGAGGCTGGCGCCATCGTCCTCGCCGTTCTCGCGGTGCGTGGCCTCGTCGTCGTAGGCGACGCTCTGGCCGGTCGTCCACGGCACCGCGACCCGCACGCGCTCGGCGGCAGTGGCATTGGCGGATGCCGCCAGCAGCAGCGTGGACAGGGCGAGCGCGGTCGACGGGCGCGAAAGGCGGAACGGAAGCAGCATGCGCGGGAACTCCGGGGGAAGATGTCGTGCGGCGGTCAGGCGTCGCGTCCGATCAGCGCCTGCATGCGGCGCAGGCGCGGGGCGGTGATCGGCACGGTCAGCATGGTGCTGGCCACGGCCATCAGCAACAGGGCGGTGAAGGTGGCGCTGGTGATGATCGCCTTGTCCAGCAGCACGTTCGCGAAAATGATCATGATCAGGGCCTTGGTCTGCAGCAGCCAGCCGATGATGCCGGCCTCGCCGGGCTTCCAGCCGAGGATCCGGCCCGCCAGATGAACGCCGGCCAGCTTCCCGGCCACCTGCGCCACCAGCAGCGCGGCGGCGGCCGCGACCACGGCCATGCCGCCCATGGTCCAGCCGGTGCGCAGGCCGGTGCTGAGGAAGAACACCGGCATCATCACCAGCAGCACGTTGTGGCGCAGGGTGTCGAGGCGGTCGCGGTCGAACCAGTGGTGGTCCATGACCACGCCGGCGAGGAACGCGCCGACCATGAAATGCAGGCCCGACCAGTCGGCGCCGAACGCGCAGGCCGCCAGCCATACCAGCGCCACGTACCAGCGGTCGCGTTCGGGCAGCCGCACCATCAGCTTGCGGAACCCCACGCAGGCCAGCGCGTAGATCGCGATGAACGCGCCCTGCCGGCCGATCCGCTCCCAGTCCATCAGCACCAGCGCCAGCACGCCCCAGATCGCCACGTCGTCGAGGCTGGCGTAGCGCAGGATGCGCTGGCCGATCGGCTTGCGCAGGATCTCCAGCTTCTCCATCAGCAGGATCAGGATCGGCAGCGCGGTGACCGCGCAGGACATGCCCACGCCGACCACGAACTGCCAGGTCCGGCCCTTCTCGCCCAGCCAGCCGGGGAAAGCGAGCATGCCGATGGCGACCAGGCTGCCCACCAGCAGCGGGGTGCCCAGCGCGAGGCCGGCGGTGATCGCGCTTTCGCGGCGATGCTTCCACGTCTCGCCCAGGTCCAGCTCGATGCCCGCCAGCCACACGAACACCATCACCGACCACCACGCGACGCCGTTGAGCGACTGGATGACGTCCTTGGTGAACACGAACGCGTAGTAATCCGGGAAGGCCGCGCCCAGCACGCCGGGGCCGAGCAGGATGCCGGTGATGATCTGCACCACGACCAGCGGCGCGAAATACTCGGTGCGGCCGAGACGCCAGATCAGGTACGGCACCGAGAAGATGATCGTCATCGCGATCAGGAACAGCTCGGTGGTGGTGATGGCGTGGGGCATGGTCGGGCACGGGCTCCGGAGCGGTGGACAAGGGTCCGGGGTCCGTCGGGGAAAAGCAACGGCGGGGGGCTGCCTGCGCGGCCCCCGGGAGGTGCATTCGTTTGCACCGCGGAATCATGCGGTTAGGTGCGGTCGGGGCGGAGGAAGTGCCGGGCCGGATGGCTGTGTCATCCCGAGCCGCAGGCGAGGGACCTGCTCTTTTGCACGGTGGCGGGTCGGTGGCGTCGCGTCGTGTGGGCGCCGTGCCGGCGCTGGGTCGGACCGCAGTCCCCTGCACCCCACCGGATGTCATCCCGAACCGCAGGAGAAGGACCTGCTTTGCCGTGACGCTGCACGGTTCGCGTCGAGCCCTGCCGAGTTGTCATGCCGGTGCCCGGTTGAACCGACGTCCCGCGCACTCTCGGATGTCATCCCGAGCCGCAGGCGAAGGACCTGCTTGTTGCACGGTGGCAGGTCGGTGGCGTCGAGTCGTGTGGGCGCCGTGCCGGTGCTTGGTCGGATCGCAGTCCCGTGCCTCCACCGGATGTCATCCCGAACCGCAGGTGAGGGACCTGCTTTGCCGTGACGCTGCACGGTTCGCGTCGAGCCCTGCCGAGTTGTCATGCCGGGGCCCGGTTGAACCGACGTCCCGCGCACTCTCGGATGTCATCCCGAGCCGCAGGAGAAGGACCTGCTTGTTGCTCGGTGGCAGGTCGGTGGCGTCGAGTCGTGTGGGCGCCGTGCCGGCGCTTGGTCGGCTCGCAGTCTCGTGCACCCGCCGGATGTCATCCCGAACCGCAGGTGAGGGATCTGCTTGTCGCACAGTGATGTGGCTCGGATTCGGCTGCATCGCTGCGCTCTCGACGCGGACTTCCTTGGGGCTTCCGGGAAAGCCCGGAATCTTTTCCGCACTGGCGTGCGGGCCCCTTTCTTTTCAAAAAGAAAGGGGCGAAAGAAAACTCCTTAGTGCCGAGGCAAATCTGCCGTCGGAGGTGTGGCCGGGATTTTTCGACGAGGCGTCCTGCCTCGTCGAAAAACGGCGGACATCGTGTCCCCCGCCCTCCGGGTCTCCGGGTGCGGATGGGGACGGCGGCTCGGCGCGTTCGTCGGGACGAATGGCCCGCTCGATGGAACAACAGGAGATTTCGTCGCCCCGGCGGATGCCGGGGTCCAGCATGTCGGATAGGCAGCGGGGTCGTTCGGCAACCGGCCTCACTGCCGCTTATCACAACCTCGCGGCCGAAATTCCGACCATTTTTGAAATCGGAAAAAGTCGGAATTTCGGCTGCGGGGAGGGTGCTTAATAGGGCGGGTCGCCACAGATTGGTTACTTCGATTCCATGACTTCCTCAGACAATCCCTTCGGGCCGTTCAAGAACGACGACCATCGACTGGAAGCCGTCCGGCTTCGCGAGGATCGCCTCCGCCTGCGCGAGTGGCGTCTGCTCTGGTTGGGCATCGCGGTATGCATCGCGTTCGCCGTGGTGTGCGTTTTCACTGACCATGCGATTGTGGCAGCGACCTCGCTCGCGACGCTCTTCCGAGCGCTTTCGCAGTGATCATCCGGCCGGCTCCGGACCGCCCCGACAGGTCGTCCACCGCCAAGCCCCGTGCTACCCTCTCGCCGTCCACTCCAGAAAAGAGGCGCAAGCCATTGATTTTCCGTAGCTTGCTGCGCATGGGCACGGTCGCGGCCGTGGTGTCGCTGGCCGCGTGTGCCACGCCTTCGCCGCCGTCGGCGCCGGTCGCGGTGGTGCCGACGCCCGCGTCGGCGCCCGTTCCGCCGCCGCCGCCGTCGGATCGCCTGCCCGACGTGCCGCAGCCGCCCGAGCGCCCCGTCGCGCCGCCGGCGGTCACCGATCCGGCCATTCCGCGCGAGCAGCGCATCGCCGCGTTCGTCGACTACGCCGCCGCCACGTACGGCATCGACCCGCAGCGCATCCGCGACACGCTGGCGCAGGCCGAATACAAGCAGAGCATCATCGACGCCATCACCCGCCCGGCCGAGGCGGTGAAGCCGTGGCGCGACTACCGCACGATCTTCCTCACCCCGGCGCGCATCGACGCCGGCCGCGCGTTCTACCGCGACAACCGCGAGGCGCTGGACCGCGTGTCGGCGCAGACCGGCGTGCCGGCCGAGTACATCGTCGCGATCATCGGCGTGGAGACCTTCTATGGCCGCAACACCGGCAGCTATCGCGTGCTGGATGCGCTGTACACGCTGGCGTTCGATCATCCCAAGCGCGCGCCGTTCTTCGCCGGCGAGCTGGCGCAGCTGTTCGCGCTGGCCAAGGACGAGCCGCAGCTGGACCTGCTCACGCTCAAGGGCAGCTATGCCGGCGCGATGGGCATGGGCCAGTTCATGCCGTCCAGCTACCGGATGTGGGGCAAGGACGGCGACCGCGACGGCCGCCGCGACCTGCTGACCCACCGGCCGGACGTGTTCGCCTCAATCGCGAACTACTTCGTCGCGCACGGCTGGCAGGCCGACGCGCCGGTGGTGGCGCGCGCGTCGCTGGACGCCGGCCGCACCGAGTTCGTGCCCGATTCGCTGCAGCCGGCGTACACGCTGGCGACGCTGGCGGGCCGCGGCTACCGGCCGATGGCCGGTGAACCGCAGCCGCGCGACGCGGCGAAGGACGGCGCCACCGTCGTCGGCCTGGACGGCGACATGGGCCGCGAATACTGGATCGGCTACCGCAACTACTTCGTCATCACCCGCTACAACCGCTCGCCGATGTACGCGCTGGCCGTGCACCAACTGGCGCAGGCGATCCGCGAGGGCAGCGCGCCGTGAGCCCGGCGACGACGATCGGTCGCGCCGCGGTCCTGCTGCTCGCCGCCGCGCTGGCGGCCTGCGGCAGCGCGCCGTCGCGCAAGGCGCCGCCGTCGGCCGAGCGCGTGCCGCCGCCGGCGCACCGGCAGGACGGCGATGCGCCGAAGCGCTCGCCCTACGCCCCGGCGCAGGAAGACCCGTCCAAGCGCGGCGATTACGTCGCCGGCGGGCTGTACGCGCCGGGCGTGCCCGACACCGTGCCGGACCCGATCCCCGACGTCGACGCCATCCCCGAACCGGTGGTGCGCAACGAGCCGCGTTCGGCGATCGGCAATCGCGACTACGCCGTGCTCGGCAAGCGCTACCAGGTGCGCGACCGCGCCGACGGCTACGTCGAAGAGGGCCTGGCCTCGTTCTACGGCAACAAGTTCCACGGCCGGAAGACCTCGAACCACGAGATCTACGACATGTACGCGTTCTCGGCGGCGCATCGCACGCTGCCGCTGCCGTGCTTCGTGCGGGTGACCAACCTGGCCAACGGCAAGTCGGTGGTGGTGCGCGTGAACGACCGCGGGCCGTTCCATTCGGGGCGGATCATCGACCTCAGCTACGCCGCGGCGGCGAAGCTCGGCTTCGTGCGCCAGGGCACGGCGCGGGTGGAAGTGCGCGCCCTGCGCCCGGGCGAGGAGCGCGACGACGGCCGCGACGACGAGCGTGGCGACGACACCCGCGTCGCCGTCCGCGCGCCGGCACCGACCCCGCCCGCCGCGCCTGCCGATCCGGCGCTGTCGGCCGACGAATTCGAGCGCTGGATGCAGGAACGCGGCATCCGCGTCGCCACCGGCACGCCGGCCGACCCGGGCGCCGCGTCCGGCTCCGATCCGGTGCCGCCCGCGGTGGTCGCGGCCGGTCCCGGCGACGTGCTGCTGCAGGTGGGCGCGTACTCGGCCCGCGAGAACGCCGACCGCGCCCGTGAGCGGCTGGCGGCCGGCGGGCTGTCGCCGGTGCGCATCGACGAGGGCAACGTCGACGGCCGGCCGGTGTGGCGCCTGCGTCTGGGCCCGGTGCCGGAGACGCAGGTGCAGGAACTTTCGCGCCGCGCGGCCGATCTGGGCTTCGCGGCCGCGCAGATCGTGCGGGACTGAGGCGCACGACCGACCCGCGGGACGCGGGGCCGCACGGAGGCGGCGCAAGGATGACGGCTCGGCAGGTGCGGGCCACTTCCGTCAGAATGACGGCCTTGGTGTTGATTGCAGATTCTCATTGCGCGGCACGGCCGCGATTCTCCGGAGTACACGATTCGATGAAGACGTTGGGCGGCTTGCGGCAGGGGCGGGACGGGATCGGCTGGACGCGGGGGCTGGCGCTGGCCGCCGCCGTGTTCGCGACGGGGCTGGGACTCGCCCAGACGCAAGCCCAGACACCGGCCCCGGCGCCCGCGGCACGGCCCGCGCCGCCCCCGATCGCCATCCCCGACGCACCGAAGCCGGCCCACGCCGCCGCCTGGCTGGTGATGGATGACGCCACCGGCCGCATCCTCGCCGGCGAGCACTACGACGAGCGCCTGCAGCCGGCCAGCATCACCAAGGTCATGACCTCGTATGTCGTCGGCGCCGAGCTGAAGGCCGGCCGCATCAAGGCCGACGACAAGGTGATGATGAGCGAGAACGCCTGGCGCAGCGGCGGCGCCGGCACCGACGGCAGCTTCAGCGGCTTCGAGGTGAACAAGACCGCGCCGCTGGTCGACATGGAAATGGGCATGGCGATCCAGTCCGGCAACGACGCCGCGATCGCGCTCGCCGAGCACATCGCCGGCAGCGAGTCGGCGTTCGCCGCGCTGATGAACGAGTACGCCAAGCGCATCGGCATGAAGAACAGCCACTTCGTCAACGCGACCGGGCTGGAGGCGAAGGACCATTACTCCAGCGCGCACGACCTGGCGCTGCTCGGCCGCGCGCTGATCCACGATTTCCCGCAGCAGTACGCGTACAACAAGGTCCGCGAGTACACCGTGGGCCCGATCACCCAGCGCAACCGCAACCTGCTGCTGTGGCGCGACGATTCCGTCGACGGCATCAAGACCGGCCACCACGGCGCCGCCGGCTATTGCCTGATGGCGTCGGCCAAGCGCGGCGACCAGCGCCTGATCACGGTGGTGATGCACGCCAACAGCGAGGAAGAGCGCGCGGTGGATTCGCTGGCGCTGCTCAACTGGGGCTTCCGCTTCTACGAGACCCAGCGCCTGTACGACAAGGACGCGGTGATCGCCACCCACAAGCTGTGGAAGGGCACCGCCGACGAAGTGAAGCTGGGCGTGGCGCAGCCGCTGCTGGTCAGCCTGCCGCGCGGCCGCTACGGCGAACTCAAGCCGACGATGGACGTGCCGAAGACGCTGACCGCGCCGATCAAGGGCGGCGCGGCGATCGGCACGGTGCGGGTGACGCTGGACGGCAAGGTCGTCGCCGAGGCGCCGCTGGTGGCGCTGGAAGGCGTGCCCGAAGCCGGGTTCTTCAAGCGCCTGTGGCACGAATTCCTGATGTGGTGGGACTCGGTCTGATCGCGTCTGCCTGATCGGGCCCGCCTGAACGCAGGCGGCGGCGCCGCGGCACCGTCGCCCGCATCGCTCCAACCGGGGGAAAACGGCATGGATTTCAGCGAATTCGTCGCGGTGGTCGCGTCGCCGAAGGAACCGGAGCTCAAGGATTTCGAGCGCGTCTCGGTGTTCGCCTACACCGCCGAAAAGGATGAGCTGTGGACCGCGATGGGCCACGCCGGCCTGCATCCGGTCTACCGCGCGCTGCTGGCGCAGGCCTTGCAGCGGAAGGTCGTCGAGGAATACGAACTCGAACAGGCGCGCCGCAAGAAGCTCGACGAAGAGGCGCGGCTGGAAGCGTCGAAGGACGAACCGCCGCCGCCCGCGCGCCGCCGCGCACGCTGAGCCGCGTCGCGGCGGTATCGTGGGCAGGCCACCGGTGCGATCCGCGCGCCGGCTCGCACACCGGAGCATGACGCCATGGCCCATCGCAGCCGCCTCGCCGGCTTCATCATCGACTGCAAGACCGACGACCTCGACGCCGCCGCGCGCTTCTGGAGCGACGCGCTGGGCTGGCCGGTCGGCACGCTGTCGCCGGAGGAAGCGGATACCTACGTCAAGCTCGACGACGCGCCCGGCGGGCTGCATGTCGAAGTGCAGAAGGTGACGCACGACTCGCGCGTGCACCTGGACATCGAGACCGACGACATCGAGGCCGAAGTCCGCCGGCTCGAAGCGCTGGGCGCGAAGCGCCTCACTGCCGTGCACACCTGGGTGGTGATGGAAGCGCCCACCGGCCAGCGGTTCTGCGTGGTGCGGATGAAGCATCCGGAGACCGGCGCGCCGCCGAACGCGTGGGCGTGAGTCTGATGCATCCGCACTTCTTGTCCCGGCAGATCATCGGGTCATGTGAGTTCGACCCATCTTGTGTCATCCCGAGCGCAAGGCGAGGGACCTGCTTCATTGACGATCGGCGTCATTACTTGGCTAATGCGAATGGCGGGCTTACCTGCTTTGCCTTTGGTTTCGCTCGCTGCCGCGAGCGAGTCACCTTTCTTTGCTTGTGCAAAAGAAAGGGTGACCCAAAGAAAGCACACCCCGTCGGTCGCGCCCGACGCTGCGCGTCGGGTGCACGGGCTTCGCGGGGTTTTTCGACAGCACATCCCTGTGCTGGTCGAAAAACGCGCGGCCTCCTGCCGCGCGCCCTGCGGGCCTGATCCGCGAAGCCCGTCGCGACCAGGGGCCCCGGAACGTCAAGACCAGAACCGGCTCACGAATGTCGTCAGAACATGATTGCCCGAGGCCTCCGCGAAAATCCGTGGGGATAGCTTCGGCCTGATCCGTCACCCGCGATAACGCTGCATCAGCACAGACTGAAGGCGGTGGTCGCGACATGGTCGAGGCGCAGGTCGAGCACGCGGCCGCGATCGTCGAACAGCACGACGTGGTCGCCGCGTTCGTGCAGTCGTGGCGTGCCGTCCAGCGGCCAGTCGATCGTCGCCACCGGCTTCCCATCGGAGGGCCGGCACAGCAGGAACCGCCGCATTCCCGGCCCGGACACGCCGATCGCGATGCCGTTCTGCGCTGCCTGGCAGGTGATGCCGATCCCGCCGCCGTCGGCGTTCATCGCCGCGAAATCCGCGCCGTCGATCTCGATGCGGCGCTCCGGGCCATTCAACCGGAACGACAGTTGCAGCCGCTGCGCCGACAGCGCCTCGATCCGCGGCTGGCAGGCGCGGCCGTAGGGTTGCAGCAGCAGCGGCAGCGCCGGGTCGATCTCGATCCGGTCGCGATAGCCCAGCCGCCGTCCCGGCAGGTGGTAGGTCCACGCCTCGAATCCGTCCGGCGTGATCATCAGGTATGACTCGTGCGTCGCCGAATACTGCGCGACGACCAGCCGGCCGGGCAGGTCGCCGACGTGCCAGACCACGTCGCGCAGCGAGCGCGCGGTGTCGATCACGAGGATGCGGTTGTCGGCGACCACGCTCCACGCCGCGCCGT
This sequence comes from Lysobacter sp. DMC97, assembly GCF_056313745.1. Classification (NCBI taxonomy): domain Bacteria; kingdom Pseudomonadati; phylum Pseudomonadota; class Gammaproteobacteria; order Lysobacterales; family Lysobacteraceae; genus Lysobacter; species Lysobacter sp. DMC97. The sequence goes on from NZ_JBQUZR010000006.1 coordinate 294,843, forward strand.
CGAAGCGCGGGGCATGCGCATCGACGCGCAGCGAGCCGAGGTCGGTGCAGGTCTGGCGGACGAGGTCGAGCCGGCTGATGCGGGACACGCCCTCGCGCCGCGCCACCGCGAGCGCGACCTGGCCGTTGTCGGCGAGCACCAGCGCGTCGGCGGGCACGGCGTGGCGATGGCGCACGCGGCCGCGCGCGTCCACCTGCACCACGCCGGCTTCGCCCAGCGCGAGCAGGTACGCGCGATCGGGCAGCGGCGCCGCATCGAGGATCGGCATCAGCCCCGGCGCCGGTGCGGTCGGCGCGATCGGCGTGGCGCGCGCCCACAGCGTCGGCTGTTCCACGATCGGCGGCAGCGACCACGCCGGCAGGTCGGCGCGCAGCAGCGGGTCGTCGCACTTGTCGAGGAGCTTGTTGAGCTTCGACTTGCCCAGCACGTTGCGCCTGGCCGCGCGGTCGCAGGCGATCGCCGGCAGCAGCGCGTTGGCGATCGCGGCGACGGCGGGCGTGCGTGTGTGCACGGCCAGCAGCGCGTCCGCCAGCGCACTGCGCGCGTCGGCGGCGATGTCGATGTCGATGGCATCGCCGCCCGGCCGCGCCAGCGCGCGCAGGCGGTCGGCGTGCACGGTCGGAGTGTCCGGCAACAGTTGCGCCCGGCGCACCAGTGCGCGTGCCGAGAGCGTCTCGCCGGCGTCCTCGGCGATGCGCAGCCAGCCGGCGGCGAGATTGCGCGCCTCCGGCACCGGCCACACCGCGTCGACCGCGGCCAGCCAGTCGCCGCGATCGGCCAGCGCCTCGCCCCAGTGCAGGCGCAGCCGGTTGGCCAGCGCCGGATGGGTCTTCTCCAGCGCGGCCACGGCCTGCGCGAACTCGCCGTCGCGGCGCGCCACCTGCAAGGCACGCGCTTCGTCGCCGGCGAGCAGCAGCAGGCGCACGGCGACCGCGCCGGGCATCTGCCAGGTCAGCGCCAGTTCCGCCGCCTGCGCGTGGCGGCCATGACGCTCCAGGTAATCCAGGCATTCCTGCCGGGCGTTGAGCAGTTCGCCCAGCACGAACGCCGCCTCGTCGATGCGGCCGTCGCGGTCGAGACGCTCGAACGTGCGCCGGTAGAGGTCGCGGAGGTGTTGCTTCGTGCCGTCGTCCAGGCCGATGTCGACGCTGGCGCCGGTCTGGCCGCCGAGGCGCAGGTCGTCGCGACGCCCGGGCGTGCCGAAGGCCTGCCCCAGCGAATCGCCGGTGCGGTCGATCGGCAGCGCGTGGCGCAGGGCTTCGAGCGGATCGCCTTCCTCGAAGCGCTGCATCATCCGCCGCAGGTAGGCGCCCTGGCGCCAGCCGATCAGGCGCGAGGCGCGGGTGGCGACGGCGAGCCGGGTCAGCGCGTCGCGCCAGGCCGACGGCGGGCGTGGTGCGGTGCGCGGCGCCACGCCGCCCGCGGCGGTGCCCGTCCGCTGCGCCCGCGGCAGACCGGCTTCGGCGATCGCGCCGGCCCCGGCGCCCAGCCAGCGCAGCGCGCGATTCACCAGTGACGCCCCGATGCCGACGCCGACCCCGCTGCCCGGACCGCCGTTGCCGCCCGCGGCCCGTCGCTTCCGTTCCGCGGTGTCGGCCGCGATCTGGCGCAGGAACTGTTCGCGCTCCGCGCTCGGCGGCGGAATGCGATCGCCCAGCGCCTCGCGTACGTCGCGGCGGGCCGGGGGCGGCAGCGGCGGCGCGGCGACCGTCGCGCTGCAGTCGAAGGTGTCGTGCAGGGTGAGATCGCCGAGGTCCAGCCATGTCGACGGATCCAGCGCCGCGCCGTCGGCGAAGCGCAGGCCGTGCATGCGTGCGCCGCGCACCAGCACCACGTCGACGCCGCGCATGGCCGCGCGTTCGGCATCGGTCAGCGGCGCGCTGGCCAGCATTGCGCCGCCCCGCTCGCCGTCGAGCCGGCACAGCGCCAGCCCGGGCAGCGTCGCGCAGTCGGCCAGAATCGGCTGCGGGAAGCGCAGCAGGTCGCCGTCGGCGAAGCGCAGCGCCTGCGTGCCCGGTCGCCAGTGCGCGAGCACCCGCGCCGCATGGGCGTCGCCGTCGCGCAGCGCGGCGTCGAACCACAGCCCCGCGACCGGCTGCACGCCGGTCCACAGCGGTTCGCGCACGGTCGCGTCGGCGGCCGCGAGGGGCAGGGCGGCGTCAGTCCGCATCGGGCGCCTCGTCATCGTCCGACTAGGCGAGCGGGCCTTCGCCGCCGGGCGTGATCACGACCAGCTTGCGATGTTCGGTGACCGCGGCGATCACGTCGCAGTCCACGCCCACGCTGACCGTCGCGATCGGCGCGTCGGCGTGGTGCAGCAGGGTCTTGTCGGCGCCGTCGAACAGCGTGATCCGCCGACGGTCGGGTGACAGTGCGACCAGCCCGTGCAGGCGCGTGCCGGGCACGAGGGTCAGACCACAGGCACGCCAGCCTGCGCCGAGATGGAATTGCGACGAATGCCATTCGAGGGCCATGCCGCCGCGCTGGACGATCACCCAGTGGCCGCCCTCGCGCTGCCCTCCCGAGCACATCGCCCATGCCCCGGTACCGAGCGCGGCGACGCGCAGGAACCCCTGCGTCGGCGGTCGCGGTGTGTCGACCTGGTGGACCACCGTGTCGGTGCCGCCGAAACGATGGTGCAGGCGCAGCGTTGTGCGCTGCCCGTCGCGATGCACGTAGACCAGCCGTTCCGCGTCCAGCCGCGCCATCGCCAGCACGTCGCGCGCGATCGTGGCGAAGGGCGGATCGTCCTTCGCGAACCGGTCGCCGCTGGCGAAGCGCACCAGCCGGCGCGCGGCGTCGAGCACGTAGAGGTGATGTGGTTTCTTGCCGCCGGCGAGCAGCGCGCACGGCAGCCAGTGCGCCTGGCCGGGCGGCGCCAGGAACGCGTCCTTCGGCGGGCGTCCGTGGGTGCGGAAGCCGTCGATGTTCCAGAAATGCAGGTGCTCGGGATCGGCGATCACGCCGCCGAACGACTTGCCCAGCGTCGCGCACAGCAACTCGCGGCCGCGGGCCCAGTTCGCCGAGCGCGTCGGCTTCGGTGCGCGGCCGCCGTCCTTCGGCAGCGTGTAGAGCATCGCCGCGCTGGCATCGACCAGCGGCACCGCGATGCGTTCGCCACCGGGGGCGATCAGCGGCGGCTGCCGCAGCGACAGCCGCGGGCCGTCGTGTGCCGGTGCGGGCTCGTCCGCCGGCATCGCCATGCGCTCGAACGCGAATCGGCCGCGCAGCAGCTGCGCCGCGCCGCGGCTGTCCGGCAGCGGCAGCCGCACCTCGCGCAGCGCGCCGTTGGCTTCGATGCGCACGGCCAGCGTGGCGCGGTCCTCGCGGCGGATGGCGACACGGTGGGTGAACTCGGCCGCGTCGACGGTGCCGTCGGCATCGCCGATCCGCCAGCGTTCGCCGGGCGTCCGGCGGTCGTCGGCCAGCGCGTCGCGCCAGGCCGCGAGCGCGGTGGCATCGGCATGGGCGAACGTGCGGGTGGTGAGGAACGCCTTCAGCTGCTGCGGCTGGTCGGCCGGATGCAGCTGCGGCGGCGTGGCCAGCGTGCCCCAGCCGAACTGCAGTTGCGCGGCCATCGCGCGCCGGGCCAGCAGGATCCACAGCGCGATGTGCGCCAGCCGCGGTGCGCCGAGCTGGGCCGGCCCGCAGTCGAACAGCGCGACGATCCGCGCGTCGGCCTTGCGCGCTTCGCGTCGCGGCGACAGGAACAGGTGTTCGCCGCTGCTGGCGCGGCGCAGGAATTCGTCCGGGGCCACGTCGGCCACCGCCCATTCGCTGAGCAGCAGGCGGTGGTACGGACCGCGCCGGCGCAGGTCGTCGATGCCGACCGGTTCCTCGCCCTGCTGCAGCCGCGGACCGCGCAGCGCGCCGAGCGCCGCGTCGAGGCGGGGCAGCAGATCGCCCAGCGCTGCGATCTGCTCCGGCGGCAGCCAGTCCAGCCACGCCCGCCACGGCGCCAGCGCGCGCGGCAGCGGCGTCTCGACCGGCGCCGGCGCAACCGCCGGAGTCGTGTCCGTCGCCGGCGCGGGCAGCAGCAACTGCGGAGGACGCGGACCAGGCATCAGCCGGCCCACCGCGCGGCGATGCGCGCCAGCACCGGCGCATCGGCTGGCAGCAGCCGATCCAGCGGCACGCACTGCGCCGGGTCGGGCCACAGCAAGAGAGGTTTGCGCGGATGCCGGCGGGCGATCGCCGCCGCCAGCAGGTCCAGCGGCACGTCCGGGCGCAGCAGCGTCGGCAGCCACAGGCCGGGCGCCTCCGGCCGCGGCGCCACGTAGCGGGCGCCTTCGACCCACGGCAGGGCGTCGGCGGCGCCGGTGAGCAGCAGCAGGTCCTGGTGCGCCGTCACCTGCCACGGCGCGGGCGTGCGTGCGTCGGGGCGTGCCTGCGCAGCGGCCTCGGCGCGGCGGAACAGCGCCCGCGCGACCGCGCCGACGCCGACCACGCCGGCTGCGGCGGGAATCTCCGGTTCGGGACGCCACTGCCAGCGCATCGGGCGTCGTGCGTCAGCCCGGGTTCGCCGGCACGCCCGCCACGGCCGCCGCCAGCCGTGCGCGCTGCGCGGCCAGCGCCTCGGGCAGCGCCTCGGCGGTGAAGTTGGCGTCGATCTCGCGCAGCAGCGCTTCGGCCAGCGTGGCCTTCAGCGCGGGCTCGTGGCCGCCGTCGAGGCAGGCCTGCGCCGCTTCGACCAAGCGCGACACCCGCGACAGTGGCTGCAGGCTGGCCTGCTCCACCGCCGCGTGCAGGGTCGGGTGCGCGGCAACGGCGAGCCGCTCGCGCAGCACTTCGCGGGCGTTGAGCTGGCTCTGCCGGGTCGGCATCACGTAGAACAGCGGCCACAGATCGGCCTCGGTCGCGCGGGTGCGGCCGGCCAGCACCGTCGCGGCGGCCACCAGCCGCTGCGCCTTCACGATCCGCCGGTCCGACAGCCCCAGTCCGGCCGCGCGCAGCTGGCGCAGCGCCGCCGCCAGCGCGCCGCGGGCCTCGTCCATCTCCACCGTCGCCACCGCATCGCACAGCACGGTGAGCTGGGCGAGGTCGGCGCAGGGCAGGGTCGGCTGGCGCTCGCTTTCCCAGCCGCCGCGCAGCAGCGCTTCCAGCTGGTTGTCCGGCACCGGTTCCACGAACAGGTGCAGCAGGAATCGGTCGGCGAACGCCGCCAGCGATTCGTCGTCCGGCAGCGCATTGGCCGCGCCCACGCAGACCCGCAGCGGGCAGTCGTGCACGGTCTGGCCGCGGCGGAAGCGGCGTTCGTTGAGGATGCCCAGCAGCGTGTTGAGCACCGCGGTCGAGCCGAGGAAGACCTCGTCGAGGAACGCCACGTCGGCTTCCGGCAGCATGCCGGTGACGTCGGTCTCGACCACGCCCTCGCGCAGCCGGCGCAGGTCGACCGGGCCGAACAGCTCCGACGGCTCGGTGAAGCGGCCCAGCAGGTATTCGAAGTAGCGGCCGCCCAGCGCGCCGGCGACGCGGCGCACGATCGCGCTCTTGGCGGTGCCGGGCGGGCCGATCACCAGCAGGTGTTCCTGGGCCACGGCCGCCAGCACGATGAGTTCGGCCAGCTGTTCGCGGCCGACCATGCCGCGGGTGGCGGTGCGGACCACCTCGCGGAGGCGGGCGGCGGTCTCGGCGAGGGCAAGCGTCATGGGGTCCTGCACGATGGGGTCCTGCACGGAGGAGGCGTCGGAGGGGCGTGGCGGGCGATGGCCGGCCGCGGCCCGCCATCTTCGCCCACGAGGGTGGCGTTTTCGCGCTCGTGGCCCGGCGCAAACGACGACGGCCGCCCTGGGGCGGCCGTCGCGCGTGCAACCGGTGAGCCGCGATGGATCAGAAGCGGTATTCGAAGCCCAGCGCCAGCGTGTTCAGCTCGACCGCGGGCGACGAGATCGGCGCCGGCTTGAGCTTGTTCTGGTGCGTGTAGTTCAGGGTCACGCCGTAGTGCTCGTTGAAGTCGTAGCCGACGCCCAGGCCCGCGTACGGCTGGGTGTGGGTGTACTCGCCCGACACGGCGATGGCGGCGGGGGCGGGACCGGCCTTGCCGGTGCCGTTCGCGCCTTCGGCCGACGGCGGCGGGGCGACGAACTCGACGGTGCCCTTCAGGGTGGTGCGGGCCAGGCCCAGGCGGCCGTCGATGAAGAAGCCCTTGTCTTCGCCGAAGCGGTACTTGCCGACCAGCGCGAAGCCGTAGCCGTCGGCCTTGCTGTCGATGCCGCCGATCGAGCTGTCGTAGTACTGGCCGTAGAAGCCTTCCACGCCGAAGTACTTGCCCATGTAGCCGCCGCGGACGGCGTAGGCGGTGTCGTTGTCCGAATCGCTGGCGGAGCCGGCGGAGAGTTCGGCGCGGGTGGTGCCCGCTTCGCCGCGGACGAAGAAGTCGCCGGCGAAGGCGGGGGAAGCGACGGCGGCGAGGGCCGAGGCGAGGATCAGGGTGCGGAACTTGGTCATGTCAGGTCACGTTTCTTGGTGGAAAAGCGCGTGGGGCGGTGCGGGGCCGGCGGTCGCCGACCCGCTCCGAAGTGTCTTTCGATGACGGGAATGCCGTGTCTCCGCGCCGCATGCGGCGTCGGAACGCGTGTCCGGTCGGTTGGGGACGAAGGCGGCAGGCGCCGCAATCCCGGACCGCTTTTTAATGCCCGTGTAACGGAATGTCAACGAATTCAGTGATCGATGCCCGGATCCGGCGTGATGCGGGTCGTTCCGTGTCAGCGGGCCTTGGCCTGCTGACGCGCGTCCTCGGCCTGCTTCAGCGCATCGAGGGCCTCGCCGATGGCGTCGCGCGCGTCCGGCGCCCATGGGTCGACCACGGCCGCGACCGCGTCCAGCGCGGCGGCGCCTTCGCCCTTGAGCCGTGCGACCCACGCGCCGGCGTCCTTCGGATTGTCGAAGCCGTGGCTCTGCAGCAGCACGGTGTCGCCGTCGGCGAGCTTGAAGTGGAAGCGGCCGTCCTGCTCGCGGTACTGCTTGAGCACCGGCACGGCGGCGGCCTTTTCCTTCACGGACTCCGTGGCGGCGGGCATCGTCGACAGGTCGCGCAGGCCCACGGCCTCGCGCAACTGCTGCATGAAGGGCGTGCCGAGGCGTTCGCGCGCGGTGCGGGCGCCGTCGCGCAGCTGCGCCTCGATGTCGGCGGGCTTCGCCATCAGCGCCTCGTAGCGCTCGCGCAGCGGCGCGATCTCGCGGTCGATGCGTTCGAACAACTGCTGCTTCGCGTCGCCCCAGCCGATGCCGTCGGCGAAGGCGGCGCGCATCGCCGCGGTCTCGTCGGCGCTGGCGAAGGCCTGGTACAGCTGGAACAGCGCCGAGCCCTCGGTGTCCTTCGGCTCGCCGGGTGCGCGCGAGTCGGTGACGATCGACAGGATCAGCTTCTTCAGTTGCTCGCGCGGCGCGAACAGCGGGATGGTGTTGTCGTAGCTCTTCGACATCTTGCGGCCGTCGAGGCCGGGCAGGGTGGCGACGTGTTCCTCGATCGCCGCCTCCGGCAACACGAAGTGGTCGCCGTAGAAATGGTTGAAGCGCTGCGCGAAGTCGCGCGCCATCTCGATGTGCTGGATCTGGTCGCGGCCCACCGGCACCTTGTGCGCGTTGAACACCAGGATGTCGGCCGCCATCAGCACCGGGTACATGAAGAGCCCGGCGGTGATGCCGAAGTCCGCGTCCTGCGACTCGGCCGTGTTGCGATCGACCGCGGCCTTGTAGGCATGCGCGCGGTTGAGGATGCCCTTGCCGGCGACGCAGGTCAGGAACCAGGTCAGCTCCGGGATCTCGTGGATGTCGCTCTGGCGGTAGAACCACACGCGGTCGTTGTCCGGCTCCAGCCCGCAGGCCAGCCAGCTCGCGGCGATCTCCAGCGTCGAGCGCTGCACCTTCGCGGGGTCCTGCACCTTGATCAGCGCGTGCAGGTCGGCCAGGAAGTAGAAGTTCTGCGTGCCCGGCGTGCGGCTGGCGGCCACGGTCGGGCGGATCGCGCCGACGTAGTTGCCCAGGTGCGGCGTGCCGGAAGTGGTGATGCCGGTGAGGATGCGGATGGCGGACATGGGGGGGGGCGGGGGCCGCGGAGGGACTCGGCCCGTCAGTTTACCCGCCGCTGAACGCGCCCGCCCTGACGCCCGCGCATCGACCAACCCCGTTTTCCGCGACGACGCGTTCATCACGGGCGTCCATGCCGGACATTTCCCTCTCTGGAGCCTTCCCATGCTGCGCCCGACCGCCCTCCTCCTCACCGCCCTCGCCGCCGTCAGCGCCTGCACCTCGCTGTCCGCGCAGCCGCTGGTCGACGTCGACGTCGTCGATCGCGACACCGGCGAATGGCTCCCCGAATACCGCCACCGCGGCCAGGACTGGATTCCCGGCATCCCCGGCCACCGCTACAGCGTGCGCCTGACCAACACCACCGGCGAGCGCGTGCTGGTCGTGCTGTCGGTGGACGGCGTGAACGCCATCAGCGGCGAGACCGCCGCCGCCGGCCAGACCGGCTACGTGCTGGGTCCGTGGCAGACCACCGAGATCACCGGCTGGCGCAAGTCGTACCAGGACGTCGCCCAGTTCTACTTCACCGACCTGCCCGACAGCTACGCCGCGCGCACCGGCCGGCCCGACAACGTCGGCGTGATCGGCGTCGCCGTGTTCCGCGAACGCGCGCAGCCGCAGCCGTACTACGAGCCCGCGCCGATCGCCCGCGAGGATCGCGAATACGACCGCGCCCGCGGCGCCGCCAAGTCCGTGCCCGCGGCGCCGTCGGCCTCGCGCCGCGCGTCCGAAGCTGCCGCGGATTCGGCCTACGGCGGCGGTGTCGCCCAGAGCATCGGCACCGGCCACGGCGAGCGCGAATGGTCGCCGGTCAGCCGCACCGACTTCGTCCGCGCCTCGCGCACGCCGGCCCAGGTCGCCCAGCTCCGCTACGACGACGTGCCGAATCTCGTGGCGATGGGCGTGATGCCGCGCTACCGCTACGAGGATCGTCGCCACCACGATCGCCCGCAGGCGTTCCCGAACGGTTTCGCCGCCGATCCCCCGGGCCGCTGGTAAGCGATCGGGCGTTTCCTCCATCGATTGCGATGCGACGGGCCGGCACTGCCGGCCCGTTTTCGTTGCCGGCGGCGGCTCGGGACGCGCGAATGAAGTGTGCGATCATCCGGCGCGGCCGCACCGCGCCCGTCCTGTCGGTGGCGCGTCGGCCGTTGTCGTTGCCGTCGATGTACAGGAGTGGTTGCCATGGATCCCCGAGACGCGCTGAGCCGCCTCACGCCCGAGCAGCTGCGCGCGCTGCGCCGCCAGGCGCAGGCGATGCCGCGCCAGCCGCGCGACGGCCGCCTCTTCCCCGCCTCGCCGCCGCAGCGGCGGCTGTGGTTCCTCGCACAGGTGGGCGGCAATTCCGCCGTCTACAACGTGCCGGTGACCGTCGAGCTGCGCGGCGACCTCGATCGCGACGCGCTGGCGTGGGCACTGGCCCGCGTGGCCGAGCGCCACGAAAGCCTGCGCACGACCTTCGAATCCGTGGACGGCGCGGTCTGCCAGCGCATCCACGCCGCACTGCCGTTCCCGCTGGACGAGGACGACCTCTCCGGCGTCGCCGCCGGCGACCTGCCCGCCGCCCGCGACGCCGCGCTGGCCGCGTCGGCGGCCGCGCTGTTCGATCTCGCCCGCGGTCCGCTGCTGCGCGCGCGGCTGGTCCGCCTGGCGCGCGACCATCATCTGCTGGTGATCGTGATCCACCACATCGTCTGCGACGGCTGGTCGCTGGCGGTGCTGGCGCGCGAACTGGAGACGCTGTATTCGGCGCGACGCCGCGGCGAAGCCGACCCGCTGCCGCCGCTGCCGGTGCAGTACGCCGATTACGCGGTGTGGCTGGAACAGCGGCTGTCGGGCGAGCGCCTCGTCCGCGAGGCCGCGCACTGGCGCGAGACGCTGTCCGGCGCGCCGCCGCTGCTGGAACTGCCGACCGATCGCCGCCGGCCCGCCGAACAGGACTTCACCGGCGCGCTGCTGCCGCTGGAGATCGACGCCGCGCTCACCGCGCAGCTGCGCGCGCTCGGCGCGCGCCACGGCACGACGCTGTACATGACCCTGCTCGCCGCGTGGGCGGTGGTGCTGTCGCGACTGTCGGGCCAGACCGACCTCGTCATCGGGTCGCCGGTGGCCAACCGCGGCCGGCGCGAAACGCAGGACCAGATCGGCTTCTTCGTGAACACGCTCGCGCTGCGCCTCGGGCTGGACGACGATCCGACCGTCGACGCGCTGCTGGCGCGCACGAAGGCGGTGGTGCTGGCGGCGCAGGAACACGGCGAACTGCCGTTCGAGCAGGTGGTCGAGCAGGTCAATCCCGCGCGCAGCCTCGCCTACACGCCGGTGTTCCAGGTCACGTTCGCGTGGCACAACGACACCGACTGGGACCTGCGCTTCGAGGGCCTGGCGGCGACGATGCTGGATCCGCCGGTGTCGGCCGCGAAGTTCGACCTCAACCTCAGCATGATCGAGCAGGGCGATGCCATCGCCGGCGTGATCGAATACGCGACCGCGCTGTTCGACGAAGCGACGATCGCGCGCCATGCCGGCTATCTGGTCGCGGTGCTGCGCGGCATGGTCGCCGACGCCACGCAGCCGGCGAGCCGCTTGCCGCTGCTCGGCGACGCGGAATACCGCCGGCTGGTGGTCGAGTGGAACGCCACCGGACGCGACTTCGGCCCGTGGCGCCCGCTGCACGCGCATCTCGAGGACCACGCCGCCGCGACCCCGCAGGCGATCGCGGTGACCTGCGGCGACGCCGTGCTCGACTACGCCGCGCTCAACGCCGGCGCCAACCGCATCGCGCACTGGCTGCGCGCGCAGGGCGTCGGCCGCGGCACGCGGGTCGGGATCTGCCTGCAGCGCTCGGTGGACGCGATCGCGGTCGTGTTCGGCATCATGAAATCCGGCGGCGCCTACGTGCCGATGGATCCGGCGTATCCCGACCAGCGCATCGCCGCGATGCTGGCCGACGCGCGTCCCGCGCTGGTGCTCGCCGACGGCCCGAGCCGCGCCGTGCTCGACGCGGCCCGCGCGCAGGTCGACGCGCCGCCGCCGGTGTTCGCGATCGACGCCGCGCCGGCGCCGTGGGCCGACGCGCCCGCGACGAATCCCGACGCGGCGGAGGTCGGGCTCGGTCCCGACGACACGCCGTACGTCATCTACACCTCCGGTTCCACCGGCGTGCCCAAGGGCGTGATGGCGCGCCACGGCGGCGTCACCGGGCTGATGCATGCGCTGCGCGAACCCTTCGGCCTCGGGCCGGACACGCGCGTGCTGCAGTTCGCGTCGTTCGGCTTCGACGCCTTCGTGCTGGAGTGGGTGATGGCCTTCGGTGCCGGCGGTTCGCTGCACCTGGCCGAGCCCGGCGAGACGCTGCTCGGCGACACGCTCGAGGCGCTGGTCGCGAAACGCCGGGCCACGCACGCGCTGATCCCGCCGGTGGTGCTGGCCTCGATGCCTGCCGGCGCGACGCTGGCGTCGATGCACACGCTGACCTGCGGCGGCGAAACCGTGCCGCCCGCGCTGCTCAGGCGCTGGAACCACGGCCGCCGCTTCATCAACATCTACGGCCCCACCGAAACCACCGCGATCAGCACCTGCCACGTCTGCCCGCCGTCGCTGCAGGACGCCGACAGCGTGCCGATCGGCCGCCCGTTCGCGAACGAGCGCGTGTACGTGCTCGATCGCTGGCTGCAGCCGGTGCCCACCGGCGTGGCCGGCGAACTGTGCATCGGCGGCGTCGGCGTCGCCGCGGGCTACCTGCACCGGCCGGAACTCACCGCCGACCGTTTCGTCGACAGCCCGTTCGTGCCGGGCGATCGCCTGTACCGCAGCGGCGACCTCGCGCGCTGGCGTGCGGACGGCGTCATCGAGCATCTGGGCCGCAACGATTTCCAGGTGAAGGTGCGCGGCTACCGCATCGAACTGGGCGACATCGAGGCCAAGCTCGCCGCGCAGGCGGGCGTGAAGGAAGCCGTGGTGCTGGCGCGCGAGGATGTGCCCGGCGAGAAGCAGCTCGTCGCGTACTACCTCGACGATGGCGCCGCGCAGGTCGCACCCGAAGCGCTGCGCACGGCGCTGCAGGCGCTGCTGCCGGACTACATGGTGCCGACGGCGTACGTGCGCATGGACGCCTGGCCGCTCACGTCGAACGCCAAGCTCGATCGTCGCGCGCTGCCGGCGCCGCAGGGCGCGACCGCCGCGCTCGCCCGCGCGTACGTGGCGCCGCGCACGCCGATCGAGGAAGTGCTGGCCGACATCTGGGCCGAGATCATCGGCGTCGAGCGTGTCGGCGTGCACGACAACTTCTTCGACCTCGGCGGCCACTCGCTGATGGCGATGCGGCTGATGTCCGCGATCCGCGACACCCTCGGTCTGGAGCTGCCGCTGAAGGCGTTCTTCGAGGCGCCGACCGTCGCCCAGATGGGCCGCGCGCTGCTGCCGGACGAGGACTGAACACCGCCTGCGGCGTTATCCTGCCGGCATCGTTTGATGCCGGGGGAGCGCCGCCGATGTCGTCCATGCCGTTCCGTACGCGCAGCCGTTCGCGCGCGTCCCTGCTCGCTCTCGTCTGCGCCTTCGTGTCCGCCTGCGCCGTGCAGGCGGCGGAGCCGCCGGCGCCTGCCGGCGCGTCCGCCAGCGCGGCGCCCGTCGACGTCATGCGCTACGTGCGCCGCGACAGTTACGCGCAACTCCGGATCTCGCCCGGCGGCGACCATTACGCCGCCACCGTGCCGCTGGAGGACCGCGTCATCCTGGTGATCATCGACCGCGCCAGCGGCCAGCCGACCGCCAAGATCGCCGGCGAGAAGGACACCGTCGTCACCGATTTCTGGTGGGTCAACGACCACCGCGTGATCGCCGCGATGGGCCGCCGCTACGGCCGCGCCGACACGCCGGTCGCGACCGGCGAACTGGTCGGCGTGGACGCCGACGGCAAGCGCGCGAAATGGCTGAGCGGGCCGACCGAATTCACGGTCGCGTTCATGCTCGATCCCCTGCGCGACGACCCCGACAACGTGCTGGTGGCGGTCTGGCCCTACGGTGCCAACGTCGAGACCTCGGTCGAACGCATGAATGTCTATACCGGCAACCGCGGTCCGATCTCCTCTTCGCCGGTGCGCAACGCCAACTTCGTCGCCGACCACCAGGGCCGCGTGCGCTTCGCCCTCGGCAGCGACAAGGACAACGCCGGCAAGCTGTTCTATCGCGACGCCGAAAAGGGCGAATGGCGCCTCGTTGCCGACGAGACCAGGACCCGTGTCGTCGAAAGCGCGATCGGCTTTTCCGCCGACGACAGGACGGCCTACCTCCGGGTGGAACGCGGCAACGGCCCCGACGCTCTCGTCGGCATGGACATCGCCACCGGCGCCTACACCGAGCTGTTGCGCGACGAAACCGCCGATCCCCATGGCGTCCTCTTCTCGCCCGACGGCACGACGCCGGTCGGGGCGCTGTACCTGCACGGCAGCGGCAGCCGGACGCGGTTCTTCGACGACAAGAGCGCAGTCGCGAAGTACTACCGCCAGATGGAGAAGGCGTTTCCCGGCAACACGGTGCTGCTGACCTCTGCCACCACCGACGGGCACCTGCTGCTGTTCTCGGTGTTCAGCGACCGCAATCCCGGCGACTTCTATCTCTACGACACGGTGGCGAAGACAGTCGATCCGGTGATGAGCCGGCGCAAGTGGTTCGACCCAGAACGCCAGCCGGCCACGGAGGAAGTGGTCGTCACCGCGCGCGACGGACTGTCGCTGCACGGCTACCTCACCCGGCCGCGCGGCGCCGATCCGGCGAAGCCGCTGCCGATGGTGGTGATGCCGCACGGCGGTCCGTTCGGCATCCAGGACACCTGGTGGTTCGACGACGACACGCAACTGCTGGCCGAAGCCGGCTACGCGGTGCTGCGCATCAACTATCGCGGATCGGGCGGATACGGCCGCGCGTTCCTGCATGCCGGTGCCCGCGAGTGGGGCGGGAAGATGCAGCAGGACCTCGTCGACGCCACGCGCTGGGCGATCGCGCAGAAGATCGCCGCGCCCGATCGCATCTGCCTGTACGGCGCCAGCTACGGCGGCTACGCGTCCCTCATGGGCGTGGCCACCGAGCCCGATCTGTATCGCTGCGCGGCCGGTTATGTCGGCGTCTACGATCTGGTGAAGATGCATCGCGACGACGCGAACTACGGCGGCGGTTACACGACCTGGACCAACGAGTGGATCGGTGCGCGCGACGGGCTCGACGCGGTGTCGCCGACCACGCTCGCCAGGCGCATCAAGGTGCCGGTGTTCCTGGCGGCCGGTGGCGAGGACAAGCGCGCCCCGATCGAACACAGCGAGCGCATGGAGAAAGCGCTGAAGCAGGCGGGCGTGCCGGTGGAGACCCTCTACTACCCGCACGAAGGCCACGGCTTCTACACCGAGGAACACCGCCGCGAGTTCTACGTCCGACTGCTCGCGTTCCTGTCGCGCTATCTCGGCGGCGCGACGGCGAAACCCTGAAGGATCGCGGCGCGCAGGCGCCGCGATCGGTCACTCCGCCTCGCGGAAATACGGTTCGACCGTGCCCTTGAGCTTCATCGTCATCGGCTGGCCGCGGCGGTCGAGCGCCTTGCCGGCGATGACCCGGACCCAGCCTTCGCTGACGCAGTATTCCTCGACGTTGGTGCGATCCACGCCGTTGAAGCGGATGCCGATGCCGCGGTCGAGCAGGGCGGCGTCGTAGTGCGGGCTGCTCGGATCGTTCGAGAGGCGGTCGGGGAGCGTGTCGGTCATGGCGGCGGTGCGGGAAGGTGGAGCCGCACAGGATACGACATCGCGCCGGACGCTCAGTCCGCGGGCCGGGCCTCGCCGCGGCCGAGCGGGTCGGGCAGGGGCGCGCCGGCGTCGACGAAGCCCAGCGACACCGAATTCAGGCAGTGGCGTTCGCCGGTCGGCGGCGGGCCGTCGGGAAAGACGTGGCCGAGGTGGCTCTGGCAGCGGGCGCAGACGATCTCCGTGCGCACCATGCCGTGGCTGGTGTCGCGGATGCGACCGATGTGGCGCTCGTCGTAGGGCGCGAAGAAACTGGGCCAGCCGGTGCCCGAATCGAACTTCGCGTCGGAGCGGAACAGCGGTAGTCCGCAGAAGCGGCAGACGTAGATGCCGCCGCGCTTGTTGTCGAGGAAGACACCGCAGAACGGCGCTTCGGTGCCGTGCGAGAGCAGCACGCGGCGTTCCTCGGGCGACAGACTGGCGGCCAGCGTCGCGCGCTGGTCGATGGTCGGTGGGGTCAGGTCGAACGCGGTCATGGGAGGTCCTCGGAATGCGGGGATGGCGCAGGAACGGAGGCGGCGAGCGCGGCCGCGGTTGCGTGGCCGCTCCATTGCCGCCGGGCATTGACGATGATCGCGCGCATCCGTGTCCGGTCGGCGGTGCGCGAGACAGGGTGCGCACCGAGCGCCAGCGCGCGTTCGCGCAGCGCGCTGTCGACGTCGTAGTGCGCGCCGCTGCGCCGGTCCTGGAAACGCGCGCGGGCCAGGCCCAGGCGCGCGGCGAAGGCATGCAGTTCGTCGAGGTCGTCGGCCAGCAGATGCGCCCAGCCCCGGCCGCGCCAGCGGAACACTGCGTTGTCGACGTACACGGCCATGGGAACAGTGAAGCACGCGCGCCCGCGATCGGCAAAAGCGTCGTGCCGAATGCGCGATCGCGGTTTGATTCCGGCGCCGGTGCCCTCATGATGCCGGGATGACCACGCCCCCCGCTTCCCCGCCCGCCGCCGCGCCGGACGGCGCCCCGCTCGTCGTCGATCGCGCCAGCGGCACTCGCGGCGAATGGCAGATCCTGCGCGAACTCGTGCCGTACCTGCGCCCGTTCCTCGGGCGCATCCTGTTCGCGCTGGCGCTGGTCGTCGCCGGCAAACTCGCCGGCCTTGCCATCCCCGCGGTGCTGAAGCGGCTGGTCGACGCGCTCGACGTCAACGTCACCCACGCCACGCTGGTGCTGCCGGTGGCGCTGCTGCTGGCCTACGGCGCCTCGCGCGTGGGCACCACGCTGTTCACCGAAGTGCGCCAGATCGTGTTCGCGCGGGTGATGGCGCGGGTGTCGCGGCGGCTCACGCTGCAGGTGTTCCGGCACCTGCACGCGCTGTCGCTGCGGTTCCATCTCGCCCGCCGCACCGGCGGCGTGACCCGCGACGTCGAGCGCGGCGGCACCGCGATCTCCGACCTGCTCGACTGGATGATCTACACCATCCTGCCGACGCTGTTCGAGATCGCGCTGGTCACCGGCGTGCTGGTGTGGATGTACGACGCCGGCTTCGCGGTGATCGTGATGATCACGCTGGCCGCCTACGCGGCCTTCACCTTCGCCGTCACCGAATGGCGCACGCGCTACTACCGCGCCGCGGTGGAGGCCGACACCCGCGCCAACGAATGCGCCGTCGATTCGCTGCTGAACTACGAGACCGTCAAGTACTTCAACAACGAGGAACACGAGGCGCGCCGCTACGACGTCAGCCTGCAGCATCGCGAGGAAGCGCAGGTGCTCAGCCGCAAGACGCTCGGGCTGCTCAATCTCGGCCAGGCCACCATCGTGTCGCTGGGTGTGACCGCGATGATGTGGCGCGCGGCGGCCGGCGTCGTCGCTGGCAGGATGACCGTGGGCGACCTGGTGTTCGTCAACACTGTGCTGCTGCAGCTGTCGGCGCCGCTCAACCTGCTGGGCATGATGTACCGCGAAGTGAAGCAGGCGTTCACCAATCTCGAACGCCTGTTCGGCCTGCTCGACGAAAGCCTCGACGTGCGCGACCGCGACGATGCGGTGCCGCTGCGCGCGGTGCGGCCGCGCGTGCGCTTCGAGCATGTGCGCTTCGGCTACGACCCGCGGCGCGAGATCCTGCACGATGTCGACTTCGAGGTGCAGCCTGGCGGTACGGTGGCCGTGGTCGGCCACTCCGGCTCGGGCAAGTCGACGCTGGCGCGGCTGCTGTATCGCTTCTACGACGTCGATGCCGGGCGCATCGCGGTGGAGGACGTCGATGGCGTGCTGCGCGACCTGCGCGATTGCACGCAGTCGTCGGTGCGCGGTGCCATCGCGATCGTCCCGCAGGACACGGTGCTGTTCAACGACAGCATCTACTACAACATCCTGTACGGCCGCCCGGACGCGACGCGCGAGGAGGTCGAGGCCGCGGCGAGGGCCGCGCACATCCACGACCGCATCCTCGGCTTCCCCGACGGCTACGAGACGCAGGTCGGCGAGCGCGGGCTCAAGCTGTCGGGCGGCGAGAAGCAGCGCGTCGCGATCGCGCGTGCGCTGCTCAAGAATCCGGCGATCCTGATCTTCGACGAAGCGACCTCGGCGCTCGATTCGAAGTCCGAGAAGGCGATCCAGACCGAACTCGACCGCATCGCGCAGGGGCGGACCACCATCGTCATTGCGCACCGCCTGTCGACGGTGATGAACGCCGATGAGATTCTGGTGATGGACCAGGGCCGTGTGATCGAGCGCGGCCGCCACGGCGACCTGCTTATCCGCGGCGGCCAGTACGCGCAGATGTGGGCGCTGCAGCAGCAGGAAAGCGAGGGTTGATCGGCGGTTGATGGCTGACTGCCCGCACCTCCGTGTGCGGGCGCTCGCTATCGCTGTGCGGGATCGTTGCGCGGGCTTCCGCACGGGTTGTTGTCGCGTTGCCATCCATGGCGACACGCCACGGGCTTCGGAACGCCCGGCCCGCACATCCGTGTGCGGGCGTTCGCGATCGCTGCGCGGCAGTGCCGCGCAAGCATGCGATCTTTCACCCCTTCACGCACAGCACCTGCCGCAGCGTGTGCACGACCTCGACGAGGTCGGACTGCGCCGCCATCACCGCGTCGATGTCCTTGTAGGCGGCCGGCGATTCGTCGATCACGCCGGCGTCCTTGCGGCATTCGACGTGCGCCGTGGCCTCGCGGTGCTGCTTGAGCGTGATGGTCTGCTTCGCTTCCGAACGGCTCATCGTGCGGCCGGCGCCGTGGCTGCAGCTGCAGAAGCTGTCCGGGTTGCCCTTGCCGCGCACGATGTAGCTCTTCGCGCCCATGCTGCCCGGGATGATGCCCAGCTCGCCTGCGCGGGCGCTGACCGCGCCCTTGCGGGTGACCAGCAGCGACTCGCCGTGATGCTCCTCGCGCTGCACGTAGTTGTGATGGCAGTTGACCGCCAGCTTCTCCAACTGGAACCGCGGCAGCTTGCGCCGCAGCTCGTCGAGCACCCGCGCCATCATCGCCTCGCGGTTCGCCCGCGCGTAGTCCTGCGCCCACGACACCGCTTCCACGTAGTCGTCGAACAGCGGCTCGCCTTCGAGGAAGAAGGCCAGGTCGCGATCGGGCAGGTGGAAGCCGAGCGTGCGCGTCGCCAGTCGCTCGCGTGCGTGCTCGATGAAGTAGGTGCCGATCAGGTTGCCGGTTCCGCGCGAACCCGAATGCAGCATCACCCACACCGCGCCTGCTTCGTCGAGGCAGAGTTCGATGAAGTGGTTGCCGCCGCCGAGCGTGCCGAGCTGCCGGTCGAACTTGTCGACGCGGATGCGCCGGTGCTTCGCCTTGATCGCCTCCAGCCGCAGCCACAGTCCGGATTGCCCGATCCGGGTCTCGATGCTGTCCGGCAATCGCCGGTGCTCGCCGCCGTTGCCGTTGCCGACGGGCACGCTGCGCTCGATCGAGGCGCGCAGGTGTGCGAGCGAATCGGGCAGGTCGCTCGCTCGCAGCGTGGTGCGCACGGCGGCCATGCCGCAGCCGATGTCGACGCCGACCGCCGCCGGGATGATCGCGCCGCGGGTCGGGATCACCGAGCCGACAGTCGCGCCCTTGCCCAGATGCACGTCGGGCATCACCGCCACCCACGGCCCGACGTAGGGCACCCGCGCGATGTTCTGCATCTGGCGATGCGCGCCGTCATCCAGCGGCACGCCGCGCACCCAGCCCTTGATCGGCACGGGTGAGCCTTCGGCGTGCAGGAATTCGAAAGAATGCGTGTCCATGTCCAAGTGTCTCATCGGAACCGAGGCGCGACGGATCCCTCCGCCGCGCCCGGGTCTAGGGCTTGATGTTCACCAACTGCTTCAGCACGCCCTCCAGGCCGCCGAACACGGTCAGCTTGTCGATCTTTTCCGTGATCTTCTCCAGCGCCTCCAGTTCCTTGAGGCGCATCAGTACCGGGCTCTCGTCGATCAGCTTCGCGGTGTTGAGCAGCGAGCGCGTGGCGTTCGCCTCCTCGCGCCGACGGATGACGTTGGCCTGCGCCGCCTTCTCCGCCTGCACGACGCCGTTGAGGATCTCGCGCATCTCGCCGGGCAGGATCACGTCCTTGATGCCGACGCCGATCACCTCCACACCGAACGCCTCCACCTTGCCGCGCACGTCGGCGAGGATGTCGGCGTCGAGCGACGCCTTGTCGCCGAGCAGTTCGTCCAGCGTGCGCGCGGAGACCGCACGGCGCAGGCCGTACTGCAGTTCGCGATAGACCTGGTCGCTGAACTTCGCGACCCGCGTGCGCGAGGCGACCGGGTCGGTCACGCGCACGCTTGCCGCGAGGTTCACGCGCAACGAGACCTTGTCGCGCGTGAGCAGTTCCTGGCCCGAGACCTCCACCGCCTGCATGCGCAGGTCGGCGATCTCGGTCGTCACGTTCTTCCGGATATTCCAGAAGGCGTGGCAGCCGGGATCGAGCGTGCGCACGAAGCGGCCGTCGATGAAGACCAGGCCGACGGATTCCGTCGGCACGTCGGCGACCGCGGCGATCCTGCCGAGCGCGCCGAGCTGGCGCAGGCGGCGGGCGATGTCCGCGCGGACGTCCAGTCCATCTTCCAGCGCGATGCGTTCGATCGCGACGCGCACCGGTCCGCGCCAGTACAGCTTGCGCGTGCCGGGGAGCAGCACGTCCTCCAGCCTGCCGTTCTTCGACACCAGACCGACCTCGTCGGTGCCGATGTCGCCGAGCACGAAGTGCGCGTCGAGCCTGTCGCCCAGCGCGTCGATCAGGGTGTCGACGTCGTGGCCGGCGTATTCCGGCTTCGCGACGTCATGCACCGTGATCGACCGTCGGCCGAGCGGGTCGAGGAACGTGTACACGCCGGGATCGAGCGCGCGCTCGAGCCTGCGGTCCCGGTACACCAGGCCGCGCTCGCCGTCGCCGATCACGACCCTCTTCTTCCAGAACATCGGGGTGTCTCCTGTTTCGGGTTCCGGTGATTCGATGCAGTCGATGGGCTTCCGTCGCGCGGCATCGGGGCGCGCGGCGGGTGTGCGAAGGATTCGCGAAGGAGGTGGAAACGCCCCGACGTCGAAAGTACGGGTCCGGTGCGCGCTTCGCGGGGCGATCGCGTCGTCCTGCGATGCGGGCAATGACTTGCCGGCATCGAAGCCGATCGCGATGCGTCCGCGTCGCGGGCGCCGGTCCGGCACCGTCGTCGCTGCGGTGTCCGCGGCACGATGCGCTGTCCTGCGTCGTGTCGCGAAACGCCGCGCGGAGCGTTTCCGTGGCGGGACTCGCGTCCCGGTGATGCATGACGGATCAGGTCATGTCTGGAGCGGGAGTCGAACCCGCAAATGTCGAATCCTGAATTCGATGCTCTACCGTTGAGCTATCCAAAGGAACGACATGCCGGAATCGAACCGGCAACCTGCGGCTTGCGCCGCCGCTCTCCCGTTGAGCCAATGTCGTCTTGGCGAAACACCGCTTTCCGGCTCGGGCATACGCCACGGCAGTGCCGCGCGCACCGGACGGGATGGGAACCCGTGCCGCTGGAGACCGTTCGATCGATGTGTCGCATCGCCGGCCGTCACCGACCGGCAATCCGTGTGCCCATGCGCATCCCGCCGTCGCCCGCACCGAGCATCGCGGTGCAGCGCTTGCGCGCCTCGTGGCGGAACTCCGCGACAGCGACGACCCGCGCGCGGACCTCGATGTCCGTGCGTTCGCGCTGTGATGCTGCGGAAATGCATTGGCTGGAAACGTGTGGGCGAAAAACGCGTGAGCGAAGCCGTTCTCGTCGCGAAAGATCGCGCGCGTGTCGAATGACGCTCTTTGCGGACGCTGAAACGGAAACGCCCCCGGAAATGGTTCCGAGGGCGTTCGCGGTCCTCGGAGATCGGGGCGACCGATCTCCGTGACGGGATCAGTCGTGGTGGTGGATGGCGCCCTGCTGCAGTCGCGGCTTCATGCCATTCGACGCGCATGCGAACCCGTCGCGCTGCTGGCGCGAAGCTTCGTCACGGCGATGGAGGCAGGAGGCGGACGTCATCGGAATGGCTCGAAACAAGGGATTTTCGACGCAGTCGTGCTGCGATGGGCGCGCACGTTACACCCGTCGTTTTCGCTTTGCAAACATTTTTTTCACATCCGTCCGGCGTGCCGACGAACGGCGTGCACTCACTGCAGCAGCGGCGCGAGCGTGCGCCACACGTGATCGCGCAGCTTCGGTTGCGCACCGGCGTTGGGATGCAGGCGATCGGCCTGGAACGCGCTGTCGTCGGCGGCGACGGGTTCGAGCAGGAACGGCAGGAACGCGGTCCGCTTCTGCTTCGCGAGGTCGGCGAACAGCGATTCGAAGCCCTGCGTGTAGTCGGGCCCGTAGTTCGGCGGCAGGCGCATGCCGATCAGCAGCACCTTCGCCTTCGCTGCTTGTGCGGCGTCGATCATCGCGGCGAGGTGCGTGCGCGTTTCGGTGAGCGGCAGTCCGCGCAGGCCGTCGTTCGCGCCGAGTTCGATCACGACGACCTCGGGCCGGTTGCGTGCGAGTTCGTCCACGATGCGCGCGGCACCGCCGGCGGTGGTCTCGCCGCTGACACTGGCGTTGACGAGGCCCCAGCCGGGTTTCTCCTGCGCGATCTTCTGCGCGGTGAGCGACACCCAGCCTTCCGGTGCCGCGAGGCCGTAGCCGGCGGACAGCGAATCGCCCATCACCAGCACGACGTGTTGCGCGACGGGCTGCGGTGCGGGCGCGGGAGCGGCGGGCGTCGCCGGTGTCGTCGCTGCGACCGGTGCGGGCGTCGTGTCCGCTGGCGCGGGTTCCGGCGTGCGTGCGCAGGCGGCGAGCGCGAGCAGCGCGCAGGCGAGCGCGGTCGTCGCGAAGCGGCGGTGCAACGACTCAGCCATGACGCGCCTTCAGCATCGCGTAGCAGGCGCGCAGGGCCTGCGCTTCGCCGCCGGCGGGGCGGCCGGGGCGATCGCTGTCGTTCCAGCTGTAGACGTCGAGGTGCGCCCACGGCTGGTCGTCGGGCACGAACTTGTCGAGATACAGCGCGGCGGTGATGCAGCCGCCCATCGCGCTGCTGCTGCCGTTGGCGAGATCGGCGATGCCGCTGCTCAGATAGCGCAGGTACGGCTTGTGCAGCGGCATGCGCCACAGCGGGTCGCGCGTCCGCGCACCGGCAGCGAGCCAGTCGTCGGCGACGCGATCGTCGTTGGCGAACAGCGCCGGCAGGTCGGGGCCGAGTGCGATGCGCGCGGCGCCGGTGAGCGTGGCGAAATCGAGCACCAGCTGCGGCTTCTGTTCCGCGGCGTACGCAAGCGCGTCGCAGAGGACCACGCGGCCTTCGGCGTCGGTGTTGTCGATCTCGACGCTGAGGCCCTTGCGCGTGGCGATGACTTCGCCCGGGCGATACGCGTTCGGGCCGATCGCGTTCTCCACCGCGGGCACCAGCAGCGTCAGCCGCACCGGCAGTTTGCGCGCCATGACCAGTTCGGCCAGCGCGATCGCGTGCGCGGCGCCGCCCATGTCCTTCTTCATGTTGCGCATGCCGGATGCGGCCTTGATGTCGAGGCCGCCGGTGTCGAAGCACACGCCCTTGCCGACCAGCACGAGGTGCGGCGCGTCCTGCGCGCCCCAGTGCAGCACGATCAGTCGCGGCGCGCGGTGCGAGGCGCGGCCGACGGCGTGGATTGCCGGGAAGTTGTGCGCCAGCAGGTCGTCGCCGACCAGCACGTCGAGGTCGGCGCCCTGCGCCTGCGCGATGTCGCGCACGACGGCTTCGAGTTCGTCCGGGCCCATGTGCTCGGTCGGCGTGTTGACGAGGTCGCGCACGCGCACGCAGGCGGCGATCTGCGCGGCGATGTCGGCGTCGACCTCGGCCGCCAGCCGCGCCGGCGTGCGGCCGGCGTCGCGGTAGCGCGTGAAGCGGTAGCTGCCCAGCGCCCAGCCCAGATGCAGCGCGTCGCGCGCCTCGGCGTCGAGCGCATCGGCCATGCGCCAGTCGCCTGCGGGCAGCGCGAACGATGCGTGCGACCACGCGAAGGGATCGTGCAGGTCGCCCACGCCCAGCACCGCGCCGGCGAGGCCGCCGTCGCCGGGCAGCAGCGCAAGCGTGCCGGCGGCGCCGGTGAAGCCCTGCGCCTGCAGCCACGCCTGCCGCGCCGGCGATTGCGTGGCGTTCCAGTCGGCGAAGGTGGCGGAAGTGGTCGCGTGCAGCGGCAGCGCGCTGGCGTCGGCGGGGGCGAGTCCGGGCAATGCGGTCATGGGGCGGTTCCGTGTGAAGGCGCGACGTGCACGGCGCCGGCGTGCGGCGGCATGCGTTCGATCAGATCGGCCAGCGCGGCCAGATCGGGGACGACCAGGTCCGGCGCGACGTCGCCGTGCGGCCAGTGCGGGTGGCGATCGCGGGCATCCTCGCGATGCACCCACGCGGTGCGCAGGCCGGCGCGCGCGGCGCCGAGCACGTCGGCCTCGACGTGGTCGCCGACGTGCAGCACGTCGTCCGGCGCGCAGCCCAGGCGTTCGCAGGCGGCGAGGAAGATGCTCGCGTCCGGTTTCGCCGCGCCGTGTTCGCGCGAACCGAGCTGGAAGGCGAAATGGTGGTCGAGGCCGATCGCGACGAGGTCGGCGTTGCCGTTGCTCAGCGCTGCCACCGGCACGCGTGCGGCGATCCGCGCGAGGGCGTCGACGGCGTCGGGATAGCACTCGACGCGGTTGCGCTCGGCGTAGAACACGTCGTACGCGGCGTCGGTCAGCGCCGGGTCTTCGCCGCTCTCGACGAACGCCGTGTGCAGGCACAGGCGGCGCAGCGCGCTCATGTCGTGGGCGAGGTCGGTGCGTTCGGTGAAGATGCGCTCGCGCAGGGCGCGCATGACCGGGATCGGAAAGCGTTCGGCGGTGCGCGGGCTGTGCACGCGCAGCCAGTCGTCGAGCACGCGCTCGATCCGCGCACCGATCGGCGCGAACGGCCACAGCGTGTCGTCGAGGTCGAGGGTGATGGCGCGGATGCGGAAATTCACGCCGGCAGTGTAGCGCGGGGGCGGCCGGGCGCCCCGGGACATCCGTCATGGCGCGGAACGGCCGGCCGCCGGCGCGCGCCGGTCATTCCAGCAGCCGCGCCCAGGCCTCCATGCCGTCCAGCCGCTCCAGTACCAGCTTCGTGCAGGCCAGCAGCGGCACCGCCAGCAGCAGGCCGATGAAGCCCCACAGCCAGCCGAAGACCATCAGCCCGAGGATCAGCACCAGCGGCGACAGCGCCATGCGCCGGCCGAGCACGATCGGCGTCACCAATTGGCTCTCGATCGCGTGCAGCAGCAGGTAGACGCCGGCCGGCGCCAGTGCGTGCAGCGGGTCGTCGAAATGCACGAAGCCCATCAGCAGGGACGCCGCCACGCCGATCAGCGGGCCGACGTAAGGTGCGTAGTTCAGCACGCCGGCCAGCGTGCCCCACATCAGCGCTTCCGGCAGCGGCAGGCCGAGGCCAAGCAGCACGCCGGCGTAGACCAGTCCCAGCAATCCATTGATCACGCTGATCGTCAGCACGTAGCGCGAGAGTTCGCGCTCGATCGATTCCAGGATCTCCACCGTCAGCCGCTGCTGCTGGGTGCCGGGCAGCAGCCCGAGCACCTTCTTCTGCAGGCTGCCGCCGTAGACCATGAAGAAGAAGGTCAGCAGCACCACCGCCAGCACCGAGGCGAGCATGCGTGGCGTTGCGGTGAGGGCGCGGTACGGGTCGTTGACCTCGGTGCGGACCACCTTGACCGCGCCGGCCTCCTCGCCGCCGGCGACGCGGGCGATGTTCTCCGCGCCCTTCTTCGCCTCCTGCACGGGTTTGGCGAACTCACGCAGCTTGGGTGCGAGCTGGCGCATCTCGCGCGGCAGCTGGCGGAACAGGTCGCCGGCGGGATCGGCCAGCAGGCTGCCGAGCAGGATCGCCGCGGCGATGCCGCCGGCCAGCACGCCGGCGGCGCCGAGGAAGCGCGGCACGTACAGCCGGCGCAGCCCGCGCAGGATGGGATTGCCGATCAGGGCGAAGAACGCCGCCAGCAGGATCGGCAGCAGCAGGTCCTGCGTGGCCCACAGGGTGAAGCCGACCGCCAGCGTCGCCAGCACCACGGCGGCCGGCGAGGAGCGCGGCCGCGGCGGCGGTGCGGCCGCGGTGCCGCCCGGATCCGCAGGCGGCGGCACGGGCGGGGCGAGGGACGGTTCGGACGGATCGGGCGACGACATCCGGACAGCTTAATCCGCGGGCGAATCCGCCGTACGACCGGCGTCGCCGGCGGTGCCGCGCGCCGTGCGCGCTGCACGGCGCAGCGGGCTCATCGCATGAGCAGCCGGCCCTGCGCGCCGCCGCGCCAGACCACCAGCACCAGATCCTGCGGCGTGTCGGCGAACCCGGCGCGGAAGCCGGCGAGGTCGGCGAACTCGCCGATGGTCGCGCCCTGGATCACGTCGCCCTTGCGCAGGCCGTTGCGGGCGGCGCGGCTGCCGTCGGCCACGGTGTCGACCAGCACGCCGGTGGCGCCGTCGCGGCGCAGCGATTCGGGCAGTTCGGCGAAGGTGGCGCCGGCGAGGCGCGGGTCGAGGCTGGCGCCGGCGATCGCGCGCGGCTGCTCGCGCAGGGTCGCCTGCACCTGCACCGGCTTGCCGTTGCGGCGCACGTCCAGCGACACCTTGCTGTCCGCCGGCTGCAGGCCCTGGAAGTTGCGCAGGCCGTCGCTGTTGTCGATGCGCTGGCCGTTGGCGGCGAGGATCACGTCGCCCTCGCGCAGGCCCGCCGCGGCGGCGGCCGAGCCCGGGTACACGCGCGTGACCACCGCGCCGCGGGCCTCGCTCAGGCCCAGGCCCTGCGCGATGCGTGGGTCCACGTCCTGGCTGTCGATGCCCAGCGCGCCGCGGCGCACGCCGCCGGTCAGCAACTGCTCCATCACCCGGTGCGCCAGGTCGCTGGGGATCGCGAAGCCCAGGCCGATGTTGCCGGCCATGCTGCCGCGCGGGTTGAAGCTGGCAGTGTTGATGCCGACCAGCCCGCCGTGCAGGTCGACCAGCGCGCCGCCGGAGTTGCCCGGGTTGATCGACGCGTCGGTCTGGATGAAGTTCTGGAAGCCCATGCCCGGCAGGCCGCTGCGCTGGGTGGCCGAGACGATCCCCCAGGTCACGGTCTGGCCCACCCCGAACGGGTTGCCCACCGCGACCACGAAATCGCCGACCTGCAGCCGGCCGCTGTCGGCCAGCGGGATCGCGGTCAGGTCCTTGGCCTGGATGCGCATCAGCGCCACGTCGGTATCGGGATCGGAGCCGACGAACTCGGCCTTCAGCGTGCGCCCGTCGTTCAGGGTGACCGAGACGTCGTCCGCGCCCTCGATCACGTGGTGGTTGGTGAGGATCAGCCCGCGCTGGGCGTCGACGATCACGCCCGAGCCCAGCGATTCGGAGATGCGCTCCTCGGGGATGCCGAACAGGCGGCGGAACATCGGGTCGTCGCCGAACGGGGTGTTCACCCGCACCCGCTGCTTGGTGTGCACGCTGACCACCGCCGGCGTCACCTTCTTCAGCATCGGCGCCAGCGACGGCAGCGGCTGGCCGTCGACCGCCATCGGCAGCGGCGCCGACGCCGCGACCGCGGGCACCGACGAGGCGGCGATCGCCGGGGTCTCGAGGGTTTCGCGCACCCAGGTGGCGGCGAACCCGCCGAACGTGGCGGCCGCGGTCAGGGCGAGCAGGAGCGGGACTTTCCGGGGGCGTGGGGCGGAGCGTTCGGCGGTCATGGCGAGGGTCGGGGAGGCGGGACGGGAGGGGCGCGCACGGGCGATGCGCAGGCCAAGATCGCGGCCGCGGGCAGCGGAATCAAGCCCGCGGCGCACGGGGTGGGACAGCTTTCGCGGCGCGGCTTAAACGCGGCCTGAAACCGTGACCGGCCACACGTGCCGGAGGTTCCCGCCGCCGGTCCGTCCGGGCGATGGAACGGGCCGCGAAAGGCACGTCAAGCCGTTGACTTGGGGGAAAGGGGGGCGTAGCTTGGCACCCCGCGTCGCCACTACATCTTGGGGTGGGCGTGGCGGCCGACCCAACCAATGGTGTTTCACGGAACATGTGGTTCCACGGAAGACACGACGGGCGGCAGGCGTTCGCAAGCGGAAGTCCGTCGATTCAGGGCGCCTTTCGTGCAATCGGGCGTACAGGAGCGTCACACGCGGTCGGATCGTGTACCGCATCACAGAATCCGTTGATGGCGTAGAGCAGGGGCTCCGCCGTCGGCACCCCGATGACAACGAGGCGGCGGCATGTCCCGTGGCCCGCGAACTGACGAGGATGGGAGTGGAATGAGTACTGTGCGTCTCGAGGCCGTGGCGAAGGCGGAGGCTGCCGCCGAGATTCCGATGCAACCGGCGTCCTGGGACATCTGGGACAAGAAGTACCGGCTCAAGACCAAGCAGGGCAACGACGTCGACGCCGACATCGACGGCACCTACCAGCGCGTCGCCCGCGCCCTGGCCGACGCCGAGCCCACCGCCGAGAAGCAGAAGTACTGGTACGAGCGTTTCGTCTGGGCGCTGCGCCGTGGCGCGATCCCGGCCGGCCGCATCACCTCGAACGCCGGCGCGCTGGAGCACAAGCCGGCCACCAGCACGATCAACTGCACCGTCTCCGGCACCATCCACGATTCGATGGACGGCATCCTGGAGAAGGTGCACGAGGCCGGGCTCACGCTGAAGGCCGGCTGCGGCATCGGCTACGAGTTCTCCACGCTGCGTCCGCGCGGCGCGTTCGTGGCCGGCGCCGGCGCCTACACCTCGGGCCCGATGTCCTTCATGGACATCTACGACAAGATGTGTTTCACCGTCTCCAGCGCCGGCGGCCGCCGCGGCGCGCAGATGGGCACGTTCGACGTCTCCCACCCGGACGTGAAGGACTTCATCCGCGCCAAGCGCGAGGACGGCCGCCTGCGCCAGTTCAACCTGTCGCTGCTGATCACCGACGGCTTCATGCAGGCGGTCGACACCGATGCCGACTGGCCGCTGGTGTTCCCGATCAACGCGAAGGAAGTCGGTGACCTCGACATCGACAACCCCGAGCAGGTCGTGTGGCGCGACTGGCCGACCACCCGCAACTACATCACCCGCGACGACGGCATGGTGGCCTGCAAGATCTACGGCCACATCCGCGCCCGTCACCTGTGGGACATGATCATGGTCTCGACGTACGACTACGCCGAGCCCGGGTTCATCCTGATCGACAAGGTCAACGAGATGAACAACAACTGGTGGTGCGAGACCATCCGCGCCACCAACCCCTGCGGCGAGCAGCCGCTGCCGCCGTACGGCGCCTGCCTGCTGGGCTCGGTCAACCTGACCAAGTTCGTGCGCAAGCCGTTCACCGACGAGGCCGCGTTCGACTGGGAGGAATACAAGGAAGTCGTCCGCGTCTTCACCCGCATGCTCGACAACGTGGTCGAGGTGAACGGCCTGCCGCTGCCGCAGCAGCAGCAGGAGATCCTGCGCAAGCGCCGCCACGGCATGGGCTTCCTGGGCCTCGGCAGCACCATCACCATGCTCGGCATGAAGTACGGCAGCGCGAAGTCGCTGGAATTCACCGAGCAGATCGCCCGCGACATGGCCGTGGCCGGCTGGGAAGTCGCGCTGCAGCTGGCCCACGAGAAGGGCCCGGCGCCGATCATGGAAGAGCGCTTCGCGGTCACCGCCGAAATGCTGCGCAAGCGCCCGGAAATGGCGCGCGACGGCTGGAAGGTCGGCCAGGAGATCCCCGGCAAGGTGCTGCACGCCAAGTACAGCCGCTACATGCAGCGCGTGGCCTCGGTCGCGCCGGAGCTGGTCGACCAGCTGGCCGAGACCGGCGCCCGCTTCACCCACCACAGCTCGATCGCGCCCACCGGCACCATCTCGCTGTCGCTGGCCAACAACGCCTCCAACGGCATCGAACCTTCGTTCGCGCACCACTACAGCCGCAACGTGATCCGCGAAGGCAAGAAGTCGAAGGAAAAGGTCGACGTCTACAGCTTCGAGCTGCTGGCCTACCGCGAACTGGTCAACCCGAAGGCGATGCCCTTCAGCGATGACCCTGCCGCGAAGCTGCCCGACTACTTCATCTCGGCCGACGACATCTCGCCGAAGGAACACGTCGACGTGCAGGCCGCCGCCCAGAAGTGGGTCGACAGCTCCATCTCCAAGACCGCGAACGTCCCGACCGACTACCCGTACGAGGACTTCAAGGACATCTACCGCTACGCCTACCAGCAGGGCCTCAAGGGCTGCACCACCTTCCGCTTCAACCCGGCCGCCTTCCAGGGCGTGCTGGTGAAGGAAGCCGACCTCGAGAACACGCTGTACCGCTTCGAGCTGGAAGACGGCAGCCTGATCGAGGTCAAGGGCAACGAAGAGATCGAATACGACGGCGAGATGCACACCGCCGCAAACCTCTTCGACGCGCTGAAAGAAGGCTACTACGGCAAGTTCTGACCGCGTCGTTTCCCTCCCTCCCCCCGCGTGCGGGGGAGGGTCGGGGTGGGGGCGAATCGCCTCGCGTTCCGCTCGTCGCCGACCCGCCCGCACGCCCGCGCCACCCCGCACGGATCGCGCTACATTGCATCCACGGGCGACCCGCCCGTAGTCCCCTGACGAGGAACCACCATGAGCAATGGCAATGTGATCACGGACGCCATTTCCGACGCCGCCGAAGCGGTGGCGGACAAGGCGAAGGAAATGGGTGACGCCGTCGCGAACACGCCTGCCGGCCAGGCCGTCACCGAGGCCGTCGGCAAGGCGAAGAAGCGCGTCGCCAAGGCGCGCAAGCGCGCCGGCAAGATGGTCGACGACGCCAAGGCCAAGGCCGCCAAGGCCGTGAAGACGGTCAAGGCCAAGGTCGCCGGCGAGAAGAAGGCCGTGAAGAAGGCGGCCAAGAAGATCGCGAAGAAGGCTGCCGCCAAACAGGCCGCGGTGAAGAAGGCGGTCAAGAAAGTCGTCAAGAAAGCGGCCGCGAAGAAGGCGACCGCGAAGAAAGCGGCCGCGAAGAAGGCGCCGGCGAAGAAGGCCGCCGCCAGGAAGGCCCCGGTCCGCAAGGCCGCGGCAAAGAAGACCGTGAAGAAGGCGGCGAAGAAGGCGGCGCCGAAGAAAGCCGCGAAGAAAGCCGCCCCGAAGAAAGCCGCCCGCAAGGCGGCGAAGAAGTAAGCCAACGCGCCTCCCGCCCTCCCTCCCGCGCCGCGAGGGGGAGGGCCGGGGAGGGCTTCCACGCCACACGCACCACTGCATCCGGACACACGCACCATGGCCGTCAAGATCGACAAGAAAATCAAGGGTTACGCCGTCGTCAAGCCCGAGGACAAGGCGAAGGAGGCCGCCCCCGGCGCGTCCGTCGCGCGCGCGACCGTCGAATCCGAACTGCCCGTGGCCGACGTCATCCAGATGCACGAGCGCATCGAGCGCCCGGACGTGCTGATCGGCAGCACCTACAAGATCAAGTCGCCGCTGGTGGAGCACGCCATGTACGTGACCATCAACGACATCGTGCTCAACGCCGGCAGCGAGCACGAACAACGCCGCCCCTTCGAGATCTTCATCAATTCGAAGTCGATGGAGCACTTCCAGTGGATCGTCGCGCTCACCCGGATCATGTCCGCGGTGTTCCGCAAGGGCGGCGACGTCACCTTCCTGGTCGAGGAAATGAAGGCCGTGTTCGACCCCAAGGGCGGCTACTTCAAGGCCGGCGGCGTGTACATGCCGTCGCTGGTCGCCGAACTGGGCATGATCGTCGAGGACCACCTCAAGACCATCGGCCTGATGCACGACCCCGAGATGAGCGACCACCAGCGGGCCCTGATCGCCGAGAAGCGCCGCGCCTACGAAGAGAACCGCTCAAAAAAAAAGCCTGACGTGACCGACGCCGCCCCGGCCGTCCACCACGAAGAAATCGAAGTCACCGGCGAAGGCGTGTCGTTCCCGCCTTCGGCCACGATGTGCCACAAGTGCAGCACGAAGGCCATCGTGATCATGGATGGGTGCGCGACTTGTTTGAATTGTGGATATTCGAAGTGTGGGTGAGGGCGAGTGATGCAAGCATTTACCGAACTTTTAGCTAGACAGTCGGCATCCGGAAATAGATCCACGGTCCTGCAGCCGCTTTCATGGTTGATTGGTATTCTTTTAACAGCTTTGCTTGCATCAACATGGGCGAAAGCGCCTAACTGGGTAGTGTTGCTCATTGCCGCATTGGTTGCAATTGCAGTATTAATTTTTTTCGTCGCTTATATATATTTTGGCATTAAAAATCCTGATGCTTTGCGTTCTGAAAGATTTACTCTTTCAAAAATGGCTATTGAGAAGAATTTGATTGGCGACAATGCTGTAGGTCTGATTGAAGTGGCTGAAAATCAGGGGTCGACTGTTTTTTCTTCGCTACCAGATCAGATTGGTAAAGAAAAATGAAAAATATTGCTATTGCTTTGGATTCTGGTTCGCCTCCTCAGCGCAATTTAATCACGAATTTTTTTGCCGCAAAAGGATGGGGGTATTGGCATTGGATCGATGATTTTTGGATTGTGCAGGTGCCAGAAAATTACAGCGCCAAGACGCTTTGGGAAGAGTTGGAGGCTTTGCTTGGTTTTGGAAAGCCAACTATTCTTTTTTTTGAAATTAGTGGCCCTATTAGTTATTGGGGCAGGGCTAAAAAAGAGGCTTGGGATTGGCTAAGTAGAATTGGTGGCCAATCATCATGACAAAGCACGTAGCGAGTAGGGTGGACTCATACGATGCATCGTAGCGCGTAGGGTGGGCCCCTGGCCCACCGCCTCGGCAATGAAACATCCGAATGCGCTTGGTTCCACATGTGCCGCTTCGCTGTTTGCCACCGGCACGCGCGCGTCGTGATGGTGGGCCAAGGGCCCACCCTACGGTCGCGTTGCGTGATTCGACGATGCCAGAGGGCATGGTGTGGTTCCCTGGCCCACCGCCTCGGCAATGAAACATCCGAATGCGCTTGGTCCCACATGTGCCGCTTCGCTGTTTGCCACCGGCACGTGCGCGTCGTAATGGTGGGCCAAGGGCCCACCCTACGGTCGCATGCGTGATTCGACGATGCCAGAGGGCATGGTGTGGGCCCCTGCCCACCGCCTTGGTAATGAAACATCCGGATGCGCTTGGTCCCACATGCGCCGCTTCGCCGTTTGCCACCGACCCGGGCGTCTCTTGATGGTGGGCCTGGGGCCCACCCTACGGTCACGGGGTTTTCCTACGTGGGGACGGGGCGGATCCGGATGTGTGGCGGAATGTCCGCGGTCGACGATGCGGCATGCCGAACTATCGCCGCTTGTTCGTCCCGGGCGGGACCTATGTTTTCACGCTGGCCATCGCCGACCGGAACCGGGCGTGGCTGGTCGATCGGATCGATGCGCTGTCGATCGCGTTCCGCGTCGTGCACGCATGGCGGCCGTACGCGATGCCGGCGTGCGTGATCCTGCCTGACCACCTGCATTGCATCTGGTCGCTGCCCGAGGGAGATTCCGCATTCCCCGAGCGCTGGAACCGGATCAAGGGCGAATTCTCGCAGCGATTGAATGGTGATGAACATCGCTCGCGATCTCGCGTCTCGAAACGCGAACGCGGCATCTGGCAACGCCGCTACTGGGAACGCCTCGTCCGCAATGAACGCGACTTGCGGAACTGCATCGACTACATCCACCTCAATCCCGTGAAGCATGGGCTGGTCGCGCGCGTCGCCGATTGGCCGCATTCGTCGTTTCATCGCTTCGTCCGCGATGGACGCTTGCCGGCGGATTGGGCAGGATGACGCGACACGACACCAACGGGGGCGACGATGAAACACCTGGCGACTGTTCTGGTGTGCCTGATGACCCTCGGCGCGGCCATGGCCGTGCAGGCGCAGGCCCCGGCGGACGAGCGGGTGCGCACGGAGGAATACGCCCTCAATCTCGGGGGTGACGCCGGCAGTTTCACCGATTTCCAGCGGGTCGGGATCAAGGGGTTCCGCGGCCTCGAGACGCAGGTGATGGTCGATGCGGTCTACGGGAAGACATCCGATCGGTGGGATTCCATCGGTCGCATCAACCTCGAGACTGCGGAGGGCGCCGCGCAGAAGCACATGCTGTCGTTCTTCTTCTACGTGGACCGCACCACCAGGCGAGTGACGGTGAGGCACCGCATCGACGACGGCGAACTCATGGTGGTCGATCTGACCTATCCGCTGAAGGAACCGATTCCCTTCAGCGTGGCGTGGAAGTCGCCGGGCGTGCTGGCGGTGAGCAGCGGCGGCGCGATGTAGTCGACTGCGGGTTCGACGTCGCCCGCATCCGCGTGGTCGGCTCGGGCGTGGACGTCCGCTTCGCGCCGTTCGTGCTCAAGCTCGCGGACTGAGCTGCGCGGAGTCGGTGCGTCGCAGGGGTGCAGATCCGCGGTGCCGCCTGTCCGCACGGCGTCGGCGCGGCCGGACTGCGCCTCCGACCCCGTTGACCCCGTTGGCGCATCGCGCCGAACAGGACGGGTGTGCGCAGGCAGCGGCTTCGACTGCGTCCACCCGCGACGATCGATCCGACGACGAGGTGAACGATGAAGCGCAGGAACATGGGAGCCGTGCTGGCGGCCGGGCTGTCGCTGTGGGCGGCTGCGGCGCAGGCGGGCAACGACGGCAATTTCCAGGTCGTCGTCGACGACGTCAACAAGCAGGCGCTGGGCACGCTGGTGGCGACGCGCCGCTCGGCCGACAACGTGCAGAAGCTGGGCTGCACGGTCCGCGCGGACAACGCGCTGTGCTACGCGACCAACGCCGCGGGCGTCTACCGCACCTGCCTGACGACCGATCCGGGCCTGATCGCGGTGGCACGCAGTCTGAGCAGTGAGTCGTACCTGTGGTTCATCTGGAACGCCGCGGGTACGTGCACGTCGATCGTGGTCGGCCTGGGGTCGCAGTACAAACCCTGAGGCGACGCGCGGCTCAGGCGCGCGGGTCGGCGGTCGCCGTCGTGGCCGCATCGCGGCCCGACGGCTCGAACCATGCGCTCGAATCCATGCGCACGCTGCGCAGGTGCGCGGTGGCGAGGTGCGCGGCGTGGCGGGGTTCGGCGAAATAGCCGATCAGCAGGCTGCGGCGGCGCGCGCCGGTGGGGTTGAGCGTCGCCGCGTGCACCAGGTCGGCGTCAAACACGAGGATGTCGCCGGCGTGGCCGCTCTGCTGGATCACGCCGGTTTCGTCGAGCGTGTGGACCGGCGGCGCGTCGGGCGCGGGGCGATGGCTGCCGGGGATCAGCCGCGTCGCGCCGTTGTGCGGCCCGTAGTCGTCGAGGAAGGCGAGGGCGTTCACGGTGTCGCCAGGCCGGTTCGCCGAGAGGTCGCGATGCAGGCCCTGGTGGCCGCCGCCTTCCAGCGGTTCGCGGCCTTCCACCTGCGCGAGGAAGAAGCGCTCGCCGATCAGCGCGCCGGCCACGGCCAGCATCGCCGGCAGGCGGCATACGGCCTGCACCTGCGGGTCGAGATCCAGCAGCGAATGCTGCCAGCCCGGCCCGCGCGGCACCGGCCACTGCTCCGACGGCCGGACGCCCGCGTCGAAGGTCGCGCGCAGCGACGGCAGCCATTCGGCCGGAATCGCGCCACGCAGCAGGGCGTAGCCGTCGCGATGCAGTGCGTCGTGGTCGATCATGGTGGCTCCGCGCGCGGCGCGTCCCGGCGCGCCGTGGCGGACCATAGCATGCGCATCGCAGGTGAAGGCGCGCCGCGGCGTATGATCGCGCCACGCCATGCCCGACGGGGGACGCATGCAACAGGATTTCTCGCAGGTCACGTTCAATCGCGACCATCGGCGGCAGAGTGCGGCGCGCGAGGCCGCGGTCGGCCTGCGCTACGTCATCGCGGCGATCGCGCTCAACGCCCTCGCGCTGCTGGCAGTGCTGGCGATGTTGCTGGCGCAGATGCAGGACAGCGGCCTGGTCTCGCTTGCGCTGTTCGTCCTGATGTTCGTCGCCTTCGCCTGTGGCGCCTACGGCATCTATTCGATGATGGACGGGCTGGGATGGTCGGGCGCCGTCAGCGGCGTGCTGATCCTCTCCACGCTGATCCCCTACGCGAAGCTGCTCGTGCTCGTGGTGGTGGGCGTGCTCGCACTCAACCTGATCCGCGGCGCGGGCTTCCGTTTCCGCCTGTTCGGCCCGCTGCAGCCGATGCAGGCCGCGCCGCCCCCGCTGCCGCCGGCCTGATCCCGCCGCGCTGCGGCGCCGTGGTCGGAAAGGCACGGTCGCGTTGCCCGTCGGTCTCGTGTTGACACCCGTGTAAACGGTTACATACCATGGCCGCCGACCTCTCGAAAGGCACCATCCCCGGATGGCCAAGTTCGTCGACATCCAGGCGCTCATCGACGGCATGACCGTGGAGGAGAAGATCGGCCAGCTGACGATCCTGGCCGATTCGGTGCGCCCCTACGCCTTCGAGGTCAATCCCGATTCCTTCCAGTGGGGCCCGGACGCGGTGCGCGACCTGATCCGCGCCGGCCGCGTGGGTGCGCTGTTCAACGGCGTCGGCGCGGTCGACGGTGCGGTGCTGCAGCGGATGGCGGTGGAGGAAAGCCGGATGGGCATCCCGCTGCTGTTCGGTGCGGACGTCATCCACGGCATGCGCACGGTGTTCCCGATCCCGCTGGGCGAGGCCGCGAGCTTCGAGCCCGCGCTGGCCGAGCGCACCGCGCGCGCGGCGGCGATCGAGGCCACCCGCGAGGGCCTGCACTGGACCTTCGCGCCGGTGGTGGACATCGCCCGCGACCAGCGCTGGGGCCGGGTCGCCGAGACCACCGGTGAGGACACCTGGCTGGCCTGCCAATTCGCGCAGGCCCGCGTCCGCGGCTTCCAGGGCGAGGACCTGACCGCCGACGACTCGCTGCTGGCGACGCCCAAGCATTTCGCCGCCTACGGCGCGGTGGCCGCGGGCCTGGACTACAACGCGGTCGACGTCTCGCCGCAGACGCTGCACGAAGTGCACCTGCCGCCGTTCAAGGCGGCGATCGACGCCGGCGCGCTGTCGATCATGAGTTCGTTCAACGACATCAACGGCGTGCCGGCGACCGCCAACCGCGCGTTGCTGACCACGCTGCTGCGCGAGCAGTGGGGCTTCGAGGGCTTCGTCGTCTCGGACTACACCTCCGACTTCGAACTCATCGCCCACGGCTTCGCCGAGGACACGCGCCACGCCGCGAAGCTCAGCCTCGACGCCGGGCTCGACATGAGCATGCAGAGCGGCGCGTTCCTGGACCACGTCGCGGACCTCGTCGCCGACGGCTCGCTGAGCATGGCGACGCTCGACACCGCGGTGCGCCGCGTGCTGGAAGTGAAGGCGCGGATGGGCTTGTTCGACAATCCGTATCGCTCGCTCGATCCCGCGAAGGAAGCGGCGCCCGCCGACCACCTTCCCGACCACGACGCACTGGCGCGCACCGTCGCGCGGCGCTCGGTGGTGATGCTCAAGAACGACGACGTGCTGCCGCTGCGCCGCGCTGGGCAGCGGATCGCGCTGGTCGGCCCGTTCGCGAACGATCGCGAGAATCTCGCCGGCTGCTGGAACATCTTCGGCGACGGCACGCGCGAGATCGACCTCGCCACCGGCCTGCGCGCCGCGCTCGCCGATCCCGGCGCGCTGGCGGTCGTCGACGGCTGCGGCATCGAGGAAGCGATCCCCGGCGGCGTCGACGCCGCGTGCGAAGCCGCCCGCGCCAGCGACGTGGTGGTGCTCGCCGTCGGCGAACCCACGCGCTACTCCGGCGAGGCGCAGTCGCGCACGCAGATCGTGCTGCCGCGCGTGCAGCAGAAACTGGTCGAGGCGATCGTCGCCTGCGGCAAGCCGGTCGTGTTGCTGCTGCGCACCGGTCGCGCACTGGCGCTGGGCCCGGAAGTGCGCGCCGCGGACGCGATCCTGGTGACATGGTTCCTCGGCACGCAGACCGGCCATGCGGTGGCGGATCTGCTGTTCGGCGACGAAAGCCCGTCGGGCCGCCTGCCGGTGAGTTTTCCGCACGATGCCGGCCAGCAGCCGTACTTCTACAACCACACCGCCACCGGTCGTCCGTACGAACCGGGCGGCCTGGAAGCCTTCCG
Source organism: Lysobacter sp. DMC97 (assembly GCF_056313745.1). Classification (NCBI taxonomy): domain Bacteria; kingdom Pseudomonadati; phylum Pseudomonadota; class Gammaproteobacteria; order Lysobacterales; family Lysobacteraceae; genus Lysobacter; species Lysobacter sp. DMC97. The sequence goes on from NZ_JBQUZR010000006.1 coordinate 332,155, forward strand.
CACGCGCTGGCGCGAAGCCACGCACACCGCGCTGTATCCCTTCGGCCACGGCCTGACCTATACCCGCTTCGAGTACCGCGACGTGCGGCTGGATCGCTCGCTGATGTCGTGGGACGGCGCGGTCGTCGCCACCGCGACCATCGCCAACGTCGGCGACCGCGCGGCGGAGGAAGTCGTGCAGCTCTACGTGCGCGACCGCGTCGCCAGCCGCGTGCGCCCGATCCGCGAACTCAAGGGCTTCGAGAAGATCGCGCTGGCGCCGGGCGAAAGCCGCGAGGTGCGCTTCACGCTGACCCGCGCGGACCTCGGCTTCCGCGACATCGACAACCGCCCGACCGTGGAGCCGGGCCTGTTCGACGTGTGGATCGCACCGTCGGCGCAGGCCGGCGAAGCCTTGCAGTTCGAATTGCTGGCGCCGGGCGCGGCGACAGGTTGATGCGTGGCGTCGCCCGGACGCCTGCCATTCGTTGAACCATGTCGACCCGGCGCTTGCCGATTCGTCCCCACGACACGACAGCGCGGTGCCTTCGGATTCGACAGGAGACCCGGAGGGCGGCGGACACGATGTCCGCCGTTTTTCGACGAGGCAGGACGCCTCGTCGAAAAATCCCGATCACGGTTCCGATGGCAGATTTGAAGTGGCTTTGCGTGTTTTCTTTCGCCCCTTTCTTTTCGAAAAGAAAGGGGCCCGCGCGCCAGCGCGGAAAAGATTGCGGGCTTGCCCCCTGCGCTGGCAGACCCCCGCCTTCGCTTCGGGATGACCAGCCCGATCCCCGATGCCCGGCGAATCGGGACCCACCCTCAGATCCGCCACGCCGCCTCGATCGGCGCCGCATCGTTCCAGCGCGCGCGGCCGCCCAGGGCCGCGAGTTCGATCAGCACCGTCGCGCCGACGATCTGCGCGCCCGCCTGCATCGCCAGCGCGTGCGCCGCGGCGAGCGTGCCGCCGGTGGCCAGCACGTCGTCCGCCAGCAGCACGCGCGCACCGGGACGCAGCGCGTCGGCGTGCAGCTCCAGCGCGTCCTCGCCGTATTCCAGCGCGTAGGCCTGGCGCAGCGTGCGGCCGGGCAGCTTGCCCGGCTTGCGCGTCGGCACGAACCCGGCGCCCAGCGCGCGTGCCAGCGGTGCGCCGAGGATGAAGCCACGCGCCTCGATCGCGAGCACGGCCTCGATGCCGGCGTCGCGCCACGGCGCGGCCATTGCGTCGATCGCCGCGGCGAAGTCGCCGGCGTCGCCCAGCATCGGCGTGATGTCCTTGAACACGATGCCCGGCTTCGGGAAATCGGGCACGTCGCGCACGCGGCGGGCCCAGTCGGGGCGGACGTCGCGAGAAGGGCGGGAATCGGGGGACATCGCGGGTTCCGGTCGGCGAAAGGCCGCATCATGCCCGAGCCGGGCCCGGGCGTGTGCGGCCTCCGCGCGATGCCGGAGCGCGCTCAGCGCAGGCGCAGCCGGCCCTGGTTGCCCATCGACGGCTGCCACGCCAGCAGCCAGATCTCGGTCACCGGGTCGTCTGCGGGCGTGCGGTCGGGCCAGTTGCCGATGAAGCTGCTCTTCACGCCCGGCGTGGTGTCGAAGTCGAGCGTGTAGGGCTGCGCCTTGCCGGAGCGGGTGTGGACCACCAGTTGCACGGTGAAGGCATCGCTCGGCCAGAACCACGTCGGCGCGGCTTCGATCGGGCAGCCGCACATCATCGTCACCATCGCGTGGCAGGCGATGCGGCCGTTCGCGATCGTCAGCGTGCCCTGGCTCAGGCACAGGCCCGGGATCTCGACCACGAGGCCCTGCGGATCCTTGTCGGTGCCGATGTCGATACCCGGCAGCAGCAGGACGTCGGCCTGCGCCTCGCGCGCCTGGTCGGGATGGCTGAGCGGGCCGCGCACGGTCACGCGCACCACGGTCGGGCGGTCGATGTCGACGGCCAGCGTCGCGCCGACGGTCTGGGCGTCGGTGGCGTAGGGCTTCGCGCGGCTGACCGGCGCCATGATGTCGGCCGGGCCGGCGTCGCGGCCGGCGGTGTCGATCTCCGCTTCGGCCAGCACGCGGCCGTTCGACAGGTCGCTGATCGCCACCCAGGCGCTGATGCCGCGGGCATCGGCGGCGTCGGGACCGAGGAACTTGCCGCCGCGGGCGGCGGGACGGACGAGGACGGATGTACGCATGGACGCTCCTTGTGGCCGGGTCCGGGCGGCGCGGGTCGCGGCCCCCGGGCCCGCAGGATAACCGTGCGCCACCCCGCACGCCGCGTGCGGGTGTAAGTTGTGGCGCCGGGCCGAGCGCCCGGACACCATCCGGACACCATGGAGACAGGCACATGACCGGCGAATTCGTTGCGCAACTCTCGAACGGCAACAAGGTGGTGCTGGCGAACTGGGAGCACTACGAACCCACCGAGCACGGCCAGAAACTGCGCGAGAAGGACTGGAAAGAATCCAATTCCCGCCAGCAGCTCGGGTTCTACGACGCGACCACCGAATACATGCGCAACGCGTGGGCGTTCCGCAACATGGACACCGTCTACGCCAACGTCGGCGGCAAGGGCGTGGTGCTGTTCCACAGCCCAGAGACCGGGCAGTGGCACACCACCGATGCGCTCGACATCGACCACAAGACGCCGTGGAAGGCGCATCTGTCGAACCTCAAGGTCGACAACATGGCCGATGCGCACATGGGCTACAACGACATCTCCAACCTGCGCATGCTGCCGTCGGTGTTCAACCGTGGCCGCGACAGCGCGGAAAACCTGCTGCAGAAGCACGGCCACGATTCGCCGCAGTGGCAGCAGTGGGTCGAGAAGCGCCTGATGTTCGACGACACGATGCAGATCCGCGACTTCGATCCCGAGCGCGACGGCGCGAGGCGGACCAAGACCACGCTCAACCAGGTGTGGGACGAGGACAACAAGCGGTCGGAGCTGAAGTTCGACAAGCAGGTCGTCGGGGAATGGTTCGAGAACGAACTTCGCCGGCTGCATGCCGGCAATGTGCAGATCACCAGTCCCGACGGGAACAAGACGTGGAACGTCCCGCTGTTCCGCTGCACCGCGACCGGCCAGCTGGTGACGCGCGACGCCTTCGACATCGACCACGTGGTGCCGTACGAGCAGCTCAACAAGCAGATGCTGGAGATGAACGGCGGATCGATCAGCAAGGCCGATGCGCTGGACGCCTACAACAACACCAGCAACCTGCGGCTGGTCGGGCGCAGCGCCAACAGCTCGCACGAGTGGGAGATCGGATTGACCGGGCAGTACCGCGACAAGGTCGAGCCGAAGGAGAAGGGCGAATTCGACGATTTCCTGAAGGGCGGAAAGAAGCTCGACCCGCAGGTGGGCGAGCTGCTGAAGGACAACCTGATGAAGGCGCGGATCGTGCAGGAATACACGACCGAGCAGTACTGGAGGCAGAGCCACGTGCAGGGATTGCAGCCGCCGCAGCAGCATGTGCCGTTCCAGAACCCGGTTCCGGTCGGTCCGCTGCTCAGCGATCCGAGGCATCCCGACCAGCCGATGTACGCGAAGATCCTCGGCGACGTCGTCAAGCACGATCCGGGCAACAAGCTCAGCGGCGAACAGCGGCAGACGCTCGCTTCGTCGATGGTGGTGATGGCCAAGCACATGGAGCTGGACGGCGTCGACCGCGTGTATTTCAAGTCCATCCAGGACAAGCCGTCGATCGTCATGGAGCGCGGGTCGCGCGTCGAATGGCTGTCGGTGGACGAGGCCTTGAAGAACAACAGCCTGAGCCGCAACACAGGCATGGTCGAACTGCATGCGCATCACCAGAAGGTGATCGAGGAACGGATGGCGCAGATGCAGCAGACCGGCCCGCAGACGGTGAACGTGCAGATGCTGCCGCAGCAGCAGGGCATGCACCCGCTGTCGGGCCTGCCGTCGCAGCAGAACGCCCCGCAGAACCTGCAGTCTCAGGGCACGCCGTCGCAGGGCACGCAGCCGCAGACCGGCAACACGCACAACAAGCTGCATTTCTGAGCCGGGCGGATCGGCCATCGACCGCCGGCGCCGCCGGCGGTACGATGCCGGCGGCGGGCGAGGGGGCGTCCGCATCCGATGCCTTCCGGAGCGCACGATGTTCCCCCATGTCCTTCCCCGCTTCCTGCCGGCCGCCGGCCTGCTGTTCGTCTGTCTGGTCGCGCCCGCGGCCGAGGCGCGCACCTGGACCGTCGGTCCCAGTGGCCGCAACTACACCCAGCTGTCGACGCTGTTCGACGCCAACGACATCGCGCCCGGCGACATCGTCGAGGTCGACGGCAACGCCACCTACAACAGCGCCAAGATGGGCGAGGACGACGGCGGCGCGCCCGGCAATCCGGTGATCGTGCGCTGGAAGCGCGTCGCCGGTGCCACCCGGCCGGTGCTGGCCGGCGGCATCCACACCTTCAAGTTCGAGCGCGCGGACCACGTGGTATTCGAGGGCTTCGAGGTGCGCGGCGGCAGCAGCACCTGCGTCTTCAGCGAGGCCGACGACATCGTCGTGCGCGACGCGGTGATCCACGCCTGCCCCGGCCAGGGCATCCTCGGCGCCGACCAGAATTCCGGCTCGTTCACGCTGGAATACAGCGAGCTGTACGACAGCGGCGCGGGCACCACCAAGCACACGATCTACATGCAGTCGGACGAAGTCGCGCATCCGGGCGCGACCTTCACGATGCGCTTCAACTACGTGCACGACGGCAACGGCGGCAACCTGCTGAAGGTGCGGCACGAGCGCAGCTTCATCCACTCGAACTGGTTCGAGGGCGCGTTCTACCAGGAGATCGAACTCATCGGCCCCGACTGCGAGACGCAGCAGGCCGGCTGGAGCCGTGGCCTGCGCCGCGAGGACAGCGAGCTGCTGAACAACGTGATCGTGCACACCTCGTCGTGGTCGAACGCGATCCGCGCCGGCGGCGACCTCAATGGCGCCAGCGATGGCCGCGTGCGCATGGTCGGCAACACGATCCTGTTCGATCGTGCCGGCAGCGCGAATGCGGTGTACGTGCAGCTCGGGCTGGGCAGCCTGGAGATGCACGACAACGCGATCTTCCAGACCGGCGGCGCCGCGCCGGCGATCGTGCGCGAGAACCTCACTCCCGACGCGCCGTTCTGCGCGCCGTTCGTCACGACGCCGTGGAGCGGCGTGCGCAGCGTGGCCGGCAGCCGCAACTGGGTGCAGGCGACGGCGACGTCGGTGCCGCCGGAGTGGACCGGCACCGTGACCGGCAGCGATCCGGGCTTCCGCGACATCGCCGCGCGCAACCTGCGCCCGACCGCGAACAGCCCGCTGCGCAACGCCGGCGTCAACCTGCCGGCGACAGCCGCGGCGTTCCCGATGCCGTGGGCGCTGCCGCGCGTCAGCTACGATCCGCCGCTGCGCGCGAAGCTGGCGATCGGCGACCAGCGCGCGCGATTGCCGCAGGGCTACTTCACCGTCGACATCGGCGCGCTGGAAGAGGTCGACATCGACAGCCTGATCGGCCCGTTCCTGCTGCCGGGGGCCACGCCGCGATCCCCGCGGCCGGTGACGCCGCTCGCACCGGTCACCGCGCCCGCGGCGTCGCCCGCGTCGCGGCCGCGCGCCGCGCCGAATCGCGTGGACACGTGCATCCGCGGAGTGCGGGGCTGTAAAGTGCGGCGCTGACGCCGGCGGGCATCGCACCCGGCGCAGACGGACACACAGGGAGAACGCCATGTATTACCCGGAAGACGAGCCGGAATCGCTGTACGACATGAAGGAATTGTCGGACGGCACCAAGCTGAAGATCGCGTCGTCGCACGACCTGCCCGCACCGACCCACGGCGAAGCGTTCGGCAAACCGTGGAATCGGGAAAGCTCCCGACAGACCCTGAGCTTCTACGATTCCACCGTCGAATACATGCGCAACGTCTGGACGCAGGAGCCGGAAAATGCGCGCAGCCAGGAGGTCACGCTGGGGAACAAGACGGTCCTGCTGTTCTTCGACGAGCACACGCGCACCTGGAATTCGCCGGAGGCCCTGGATGTCGACCACATCACGCCGTGGCGGACGCATCTGGAAAAGCTGGAGGTGTGGAGCCGCGAAGACGCCATGCTCGCCTACAACGACCTCGACAACCTGAGGACCGTGCCCGCGACCTACAACCGCGCACGCAGCAGCGCCGACGCGATCCTGGAAGAGCATGGCGCCGACTCGAAGGAGTGGAAGGACTGGGTCGACAAGAAGATGCGCTTCGATGTCGGCAAGGACTATCCGGCCTACGACCCCGACGTGGACGGCGCGAAGCGGACATCCAAGACCACCGACGTGGAATGGACCTCGGGCGTGACCCGCAAGGGGCTGCAGTTCGACGAGTCGATCAAGACGAAGTGGCTGGACCACGCGCTGAAGGAAGCGTACGTCGGCGAAGTGAAGGTGCCGGATCCCGACCACCAGGACGATCGGTCGATGGACCACACCGTGCAGCTGTTCCGCTGCGCCGCCACCGGCCAGCTGGTCACCCAGGGCGGGCTCGACATCGACCACGAGATCCCGTTCACGGTCGCGCTGAAGAAGATGCTCGACATGCAGGAGGAACAGCGCCAGCAGGCGCAGGTCAACGGCGACGACCCGCCGCCGCCGATCACCAAGGCCGACGTGCTCGACCTGTACAACAATCCCGAGAACCTGCGCCTGATGTCGCGCAGCGCGAACAGCGCGCACGAGTGGGAGATCGGCATCGACGGCCATTACTACGATCCGGAGCTGGACGGGGCGGAATACGCCAAGGCGGAGCCGACCGTCACCGTGCTCGACGACCACGAGCCCCTGGTCTACGACGACGAGGTCGTCATGGGCAGCCATGCGCCCGTGCAGGACGACGATCTCGGCGGGCTGCACAAGCGCGATCGTGGCAGCGAACACACGCCGAACTTCGCGCTGGACGACGATGACGAGAACGGTCCGTCGCCGACCAAGCGGACGAAGGAGGTCCTGAGCCCGCGCGAGACGGCCATGCGCGACCTGCATACCGACGATGCGCTGTTGTTCGGCAAGGCGAAGGCCGAGGTGGAAAAGCTGGATCCGGTCGCGACCGGGCCGCTGTCGTCGGCGCAGCAGGAGAATCTGGCGATGGCGCTGGTGTACGGTGCCCGCGGCCAGGGCATCGGCATCGACCACGTGGTGTTCAATCCCCAGAGCCGCCAACTGTTCGGGGTACAGGGGCCGCTCGACAACGACACCGGCAAGACCTTCTTCCCGCTGGACGGTTTCAAGGACCTGCCGCTGGACGTGACCGCGGGCCATGTGGCGGAGCAGCGCCGGCAGGCCGCGCTGGCGACGCCGTCCGTGCAGCCCCAGCAGACTCCGACCCACACCCTGTAGCCGTCCACCGCGGAGCGCCGCCATGCCCTACACCGCAGACCACGCCACGCAGGAACCGGCGCGCGCCGAGGTCGATGCGCTGCCGGGGCTCACCGTGCTCGAATTCGGCACCGCGTGGTGCCCGCACTGCATCGCCGCGCAGCCACTGCTGCGCGCGGCGCTGGCCGCGCGCGACGACGTGCGCCACCTGAAGATCGAGGACGGCCCGGGCCGTCCGCTCGGCCGCAGCTATCGCATCAAGCTGTGGCCGAGCGTGCTGCTGCTGCGCGATGGCGTGGAGATTGCGCGCACGGTGCGACCGACGACCGCCGAAGAACTCGCGCAACTGCTCGCGCAGGCATGACGCCGCGCACGTCGTGCGCATGCGGCGCCTGCGCCACGCGCGATGCGCGTTCGTGAAGGTTGTGTTCGATTCAGTCCGATGAATGCGTGCGGCATTCAGCTTGTGCGGCGCGAAGCCGCATGGCTGCGTGCGCACCGCGAAGCCGCTATCCGATTCCGCACGCGCTGTGGTTAACACCGCGTTGCGTGCGATGCGCGCATGGCGGAAACGGTTCATCGCGGGATGCGCAGTCTCGGCTTCGACCGGCGCCCTCCCACACCCCGCCGGTCGATTGGCTTCCCTTTCCCCCGGAGACTCCCCGATGAAGCAGCGAAACGATATCCGCGCCCACCTCATGATCGCGCTGGCCGCGGCGTTCGCGACGCCCGCATTCGCGCAGAGCGCCGATGCCGCGGCGACGCAGGACCAGGCCGCCCAGACCCAGCCCACGCAGGACCCGACTGCCCAGGGCCAGCCGACGCAGTCCACCGCGCCCCAGGATCAGGCCACGGCGCAGACCGGCGCGAAGGGCACCAAGTGGTCCGATCTCGATGCGGACAAGGACGGCAGCCTGAGCAAGACCGAAGCCGCGGCGATGCCGTCGCTGGGCGCGGTCTTCGACAAGGCCGATGCCAACGCCGACGGTGCGCTCAGCGGCGAGGAATACAAGGCCTACGTCGCCATGAACGGCCGCGGTTCGTCCGCGAAGCCGGGCAAGCACTGACCGGTCGCGTCGCCGCGATCTTCCTCCCCCGGACGCGCCGTGTGCGCGTCCAGCCTCCCGGCCACGGTCGTGCTCTGCGCGCCCGTGGCCGGGTTCCCGCGATGCATTCCCCTCGATGAAGCGCGCCGCAGAAGCGCGCGCCCCCCACGCCTCGGCGGACGAAGCGCGTACCGCCTCCGCGAAACGGATTTCGCGTTCGCACGTCCCGCCGCTGCGGGACACGCATCGCGGCGGCGCCAGGGATGGCGACCCCGCGGCTGCGAAACATGGCGATGTCGCTGCGGGGTAGCGTGGTGTCGAAGCGCGAAGCCGCGATGCCCGGCGCGCCCGTGCCGGGCGGCTCAGGTCCCCGATGACGTCGTGCCGCCGCCGAAGATGTCCTGGCGGCGCAGATCGGTCACGCTCACGCCCAGCGTCTGTTCGTACACGGTGCGCTCGTCGCCGGTGCGCAGCGCGGTGCCGACCACGCGCAACCGCTGCGCGAATTCGCGGGTGAACGGCCGGCCGGCATCGCCCATCCAGGTGTCCTTCGACGGCGGCTCGCCCGCGGGCACGTGCACGTGCAGGTAGCAGCTGCGGCCGGCGACCGGCTGGGTCTGCCAGCGGTGTTCGACGGTGTCCTGGTGGCGTCGCAGCAGCTTGTCGACCGGCGAAGGCGCACGCTCCACGTGCACGTCGATACGGGCCTGCGTCTGCGAGACCTCGATGTCGCGCACCTGCCATCCGGCAGGCAGTTTCAGCAGCGTCGCGAACAGATCCTTTGCCAGCAGCATGCGACCCCCTTCGCGATGCAGCGCTCGCGTCGAGCCTACGCGTACGCCGGGGGCGGCTTCAATCGTGCCGTGACCACCTGCGCGATGCGTGGGCCGAACTGTGATGGCCGCCGCGGCCGCCGGCGAGGATCAGGCGAAGTCCTGCTGCCGCCAGGCCTCGAACACCACCACCGCGACCGCGTTCGAGAGATTGAGGCTGCGGTTGTTCGGCCGCATCGGCAGGCGCAGGCGCTGCGTCTCCGGAATCGCGTCCAGCACCTCGTCCGGCAGGCCGCGGGTCTCCGGGCCGAACAGGAAGGCGTCGTCCGGCGCGAACGCCACCGTGTCGTAGCGCACCTTGCTGCGCGTGCTCAGCGCGAACAACCGCGGCGGCCGCAGCGCATCGAGCGCGGCGTCGAGGCTGTCGTGGACGCGCAGCGTGGCGTACTCGTGGTAGTCCAGCCCGGCGCGGCGCAGCTGTGCATCCTCCAGCGTGAAGCCGAGCGGGCGGATGAGGTGCAGCCGCGCGCCGGTGTTGGCGCACAGACGGATGACGTTGCCGGTGTTCGGCGGGATCTCGGGCTGGTAGAGCAGGACGTCGAACATCCGCGCATTGTGCCGGGGCGGCGCGCGGCGGTCACGGCGGCGCGCGCTCAGCGCCCAGGCGTGCAGGTGCCGAGCGGCAGCGTCGCCAGCCGCCGCCATTGCGCTTCGTCGTCGACGGGGCGTGGCCCGCCGTCGAACTCGATGCGGGCCTCGATCTGCCGGCCCTTCGCGTCGCGGATGTTGGTCGGCCCGGTGAAGCGGCGCAGGCTGCGGTCGCGCACGTCGTAGTCCACCGCGATGGCGGGCGCGACCAGGCCCAGCACGCCACCGGGCTTGAGCTCGAACCGGCGCAGCGTCGGCGTGCGGTCGCCCGTGCTGTGGACCTTGAAGGACAGGCTGCGGCCGAAGGCGGGGATCGCGAACGCCAGCGCCTGCGTGCGGCCCGGCGCGAGCGCCGCCCAGCGCTGCCGGATGAATTCGTCGAAGCCGGCGTCGGCCACCAGCGTCGCGTCGGCGGCGGCTAGCGGCCGGGCCGCGCCGTCGTCGTGCCAGACCCGCGTCTGCCCGTGCTCGCGGCGCAGGCCTTCGCGGTAGCCGCGCGCGTCGACCAGTTCGAAGTCGGGTGCGAGGGAGGATGCGCGGTAGTCGACGCGCTTGCGGGCGAACGCGGTGCCGTCGGCGCAGCGGTAGATCACCAGCCGCTCCAGCGGCCGGTCGCCGTCGCGGCGGATCAGGTGCTGCTCGCGGTAGAGCAGGCGGTTGTCGCCGGGGGCGCGGGCGTCGCCCACGATCTCGAGCAGCGTGGCGTGGGCGGGCGCCGCGAGGCCGAGCAGCACCAGCAGCGAAAGGGCGGGGCGGGAAGGGAGGCGCATGTCCGGGGATACGGTCGCCCGGCGCGCGCGGATGCGCGGCGAGGGCCCGTTGACGCGATTCGTGCGCGTTGCGCAGTCCATGCCCTAGCGCGGCGGGGTGTCGCGGCCTTCGCGCTTGAGGTCCAGGGGCTCGGGCTCGCGCCGCTTGAACTGCACGCTGGATTCGCGCTCGCATCGGCTGGCGACGGGCGTGTGCGGCGAATCGGGCTGGCTGGCGCAGAGCGGGTCGGCGTCGACGGCGGCGTTGGTGTCGCGGTATTCGGCCGCGGTGGCGCAGCCGGCGAGGGCAAGGGCGAGGGCGGACGGCAGCAACGGCGACAGGCGCGATCGCATGGGGAACCTCGTGGGCGGGTCGGGTGGTCGGGCGATCACAGCAGCGGCGGCGGCCCGCGCCGCGTGTCGAAGGTCACGCCGCGGCGGCGTTCATGCGCCCGCGGCTCACCAGGGCAGGGTGCCGCCCTGCCAGTCGCGGTAGCCCCCGCTGTCGTCCGCGGCCAGACCGTCGATCACCCGCAGCAGGCCGGCCACGGATTCGGTCGCGGTGATCTGCGCGCCGCTGCCGCCCATGTCGGTCTGCACCCAGCCCGGGTGCAGCGCCACGACCACGATCCCGCGCGGCGCCAGCGCATGCGCCAGCAGCCGGGTCGCCATGTTCTGCGCGGCCTTGCCCATGGCGTAGCTGGGCGTGCCGAAGCGGGTGGTGTTCGCGATCGAGCCCAGCGTGGACGACAGGTTCGCCACCCGCGCGCCGTCGGCCAGCAGCGGCGCCAGCGCCTGGGTCAGCAGCAGCGGGCCGGTGGCATTGGTGCGGACGCTGTCGTCGAAGTTCGCCTCGGTCAGCTGGCCGAAGCGTTCGCCCGAATGCAGCACGCCGGCGTTGTTCACCAGCAGGTCGATGCGCTCGCAGACCAGCGGCAGCTCGTGGGCGAAGGCCTCGCGCGACTTCGCCGAGGCCACGTCCAGCGGGAGCACGTGCAGGTGGCCCGGATGCTCGCCGGCCAGGTGGTTGAGGGCGGTGGCCTTGCCGGGATGGCGGCAGGCGGCGACCACGCGATCGCCGCGGGCCAGCAACTGGCGGACGAATTCCAGGCCGAGGCCGCGGTTGGCGCCGGTGACGAGACAGTGCCGGGACACGGCATCTCTGGACATGGAAACCTCCTGCGGGCCGGGGCCCCGGGACTTGTGGCCTAGTGCCTGCCCCCGGGCCGGCCGCTAGCATGCAACGCCTGCCGGACGGTGTCGAACCGCGGCCTTGCCGCGTGCCCGCCGTCCTTCCGCTCAATGCGCCCCGCCGCGGGTGCCCGTCCGTTCCTGGAGTCCCGCATGTCCGACGTCCTCCGCCGTTCCCCCCTCCGCTTCGGTGCGCTCGCCGCTGCGCTCGCCCTCGCCGTCGGCGGTGGTCTGGCCTTCGCGCCCCTGCCGGCCGATGCCGCCGGCAAACCCGCGGCATCGGCCGGCGTCGACATCCCGTACCAGCAGTTCACCCTGCCCAACGGCCTGCGCGTGATCGTGCACACCGACCGCAAGGCGCCGATCGTGGCGGTGAACGTCTGGTACCACGTCGGCAGCAAGGACGAGCCCAAGGGCCGCACCGGCTTCGCGCACCTGTTCGAGCACCTGATGTTCAACGGCTCGGAGAACCACCCGGGCGAGTTCTTCGAGCCCTTCGAGCTGTCCGGCGCGACCGACCAGAACGGCACCACCAACGAGGACCGCACCAACTACTTCGAGAACGTGCCGACCACCGCGCTGGACATGGCGCTGTGGATGGAATCCGACCGCATGGGCCACCTGCTGGGCGCGATCGACCAGAAGACCCTGGACGAGCAGCGCGGCGTGGTCCAGAACGAGAAGCGCCAGGGCGAGAACCAGCCCTACGGCCAGGTGTGGACGCTGATCGGCCAGGCGACCTACCCCGAAGGCCATCCGTACCACCACAGCACCATCGGCTCGATGGCCGACCTCAACGCGGCCTCGCTGGAGGACGTGAAGAACTGGTTCCGCACCTGGTACGGCCCGAACAACGCGGTGCTGGTGCTGGCCGGCGACATCGACCTGGCGACGGCCAAGCAGAAGGTCGCGAAGTATTTCGGCGACATCCCGGCCACGCCGACCATGGCGCAGCCGAAGACCAACGTCGCCCCGATGGCGTCGGACACCCGCGCGCAGATCGCCGACAAGGTGCCGCAGGCGCGCATCTACCGCGTCTGGAACGTCGCCCAGGCCGGCACGGCCGACGCCGACCGCCTGCAGCTGCTGGCGCAGGTGCTGGGCGGCAGCCGCTCGTCGCGCCTCGACCAGCGCCTGCTGCACAAGGACAAGCTGGTCGACAACGTCAGCGCCGCGATGATGGCCTCGCAGCTCAGCTCCGGCTTCATGATCAACGCCACCGTGAAGCAGGGCGTGGACCCGGCGAAGGTGGAGGCCGCGATCGACGAGGAAGTGAAGGCGCTGCTGCGCGACGGCCCGACCCAGGCCGAACTCGACCAGGCGCGCAGCGTGCTGAAGGCCGACTTCATCCGCGGCGTGGAGCGCATCGGCGGCTTCGGCGGCAAGGCCGACGTGCTGGCCGAGTGCACCGTCTACACCGGCAATCCCGGCTGCTTCCGCGATTCGCTGCGCACCCTCGACGGCGCCACCGTCGCGCAGATCACCACGGCCGGCAAGGCGTGGCTCGGCGCCGGCCGCGGCAGCCACACGCTGGTGGTCGTGCCCGGCGAGCGCACGCCGCTGGCCGAGGCGCCGGCGGTCACGCCGACCCCGCTCGTGCTGCCGCCGGTGGACCGCAAGTTCCGCACCACCGCCAGCGGCGTCGACCGCAAGGCCGGCGTGAAGGTGCCCGACAGCTTCCCCGAACTGAAATTCCCGTCGCTGGAACGCGCCACGCTGTCCAACGGCACGAAGGTGATCCTGGCCCAGCGCCGCGGCCTGCCGGTCGTGCAGATGAGCTACCTGTTCGGCGGCGGCTTCGTCGCCGACACCGGCGCCAAGCTCGGCACGTCCGGCTTCGCGATGGGCATGCTCGACGAAGGCGCCGGCGACTACGACGCCATCGCCTTCGGCAACCGCGCCGAGGCCCTCGGCGCCAACCTCAGCGCCGGCGCCAGCCTCGACGGCGGCAGTGCCGGCCTGTCGGCGCTGAAGCAGAACCTCGATCCGTCGATCGCGCTGTTCGCCGACATGCTGCGCCGCCCGCGCTTCGAGCAGAAGGAGATCGATCGCGTGAAGGCGAGCTGGATCGCCGGCATCCAGCAGGAGAAGGCCCGCCCCAACGGCGCCGCGATGCGTGTGCTGCCGCCGCTGCTGTACGGCGCCGGCCATCCGTACGCCATTCCCTTCAGCGGCACCGGCACCGAGGCGTCCATCGCCGCGCTCGGCCGCGACGATCTGGTCGCCTACCACGCCAACTGGGTGCGCCCGGACAACGCCACGCTGGTGATCGTGGGCGACACCACGCTGAAGGAGATCGTGCCGCTGCTGGAGAAGCACTTCGGCGACTGGAAGGGCGCGGGCGAGGCCCGCACCAACCCGGCGATCCCGGCGGTCGCGCTGCCGAAGAAGCCGCGCGTGTTCCTGATCGACCAGCCCGGCGCGATCCAGGCCAACCTCTACGTCGGCCAGCTGGTGCCGTCGACGACCGACGCCGGCGCGGTGAAGTTCGACATCGCCAACTCGGTGCTGGGCGGCGAGTTCTCCTCGCGCCTGAACATGAACCTGCGCGAGGACAAGCACTGGGCCTACGGCTCGTACAGCTTCTCGTCGAACGCGCTGGGCCAGCGGCCGTGGACGGCGTTCGCGCCGGTGCAGATCGACAAGACCATCGAATCGCTGAGGGAAATGCAGCGCGAGATCGTCGACTACGCCACCGGCAAGACGCCGCCGACCGCGGAGGAAGTGGGCAAGATCCAGTCCACCGAGATCCGCAGCCTGCCGGGTTCGTACGAGACCGCGAATTCGGTGCTGGGCACGCTGGGCGGCATCGTCCGCTACGGCCGCCCGGACGACTACGTGTTCCAGCGCAAGGCCGAGATCGAAGGCCTGACCATCGACCAGGTGAAGGCCGCCGCCGCGACCATCGACCCGAACGCCCTGACCTGGGTCGTGGTCGGCGACCTCAAGCAGATCGAGAAGCCGGTGCGCGCGCTGAAGCTGGGCGAGGTCACCATCGTCGATGCCGACGGGAAGCCCGTGAAGAAGTGAGGCCCGCGGCCGCTTGCGGCCGACGACGATGAACTGCCCGGTGTTTGCGCGACCCTCAGCGGTTGCGAGCCGTGAACGATGCCCGCCATCATGGCGGGCATCGTGTTTTCAGGGGGCTTCCGATGATCCTGCGTGGAATCGCCTGCGCGCTGCTGCTGTGCGCCTCCGCGGCGGCTTTCGCGCAGCCCGTGGAAAACGGGACTGCGCCGCCGCCCACAGCCCAGGTCGTCTTCGACCACCTCGCGACGCTGGTCGGCACCTGGCGTGGGGAATTCCCCGGTGGCCGCCGCCACACCCTCACGTACCGGCTCACCGCAGGCGGCACCGTGCTGACGGAAACCTGGGCGCTGTCCGCCACGCGCGAATCGATGACCGTGTACGCAGTGGATGGCGATCGCCTGCTGGCGACGCATTACTGCCCGCAGGGCAACCAGCCGCGGCTCGCGTTCGCGGGCGTCGACGAGGACGGGCACCATCACTTCTCCTTCGCCGACGGCACCAACCTGCATCGCCCGGGGCACGACCACCTCGATCGGTTCTGGTTGTCCTTCGAAGGCCCCGACCGGTTCGTCCGCGCCGAGCATTACGTGCCCGACGTCGGCGACGATCCGGAGGCGGGCATCGCCGATGCACCGGTCGTCTACACTCGGATTTCCGCGCCCTGATCGACGAGGTCGCCGCACGTGATCCGCATTCCGCAGCTTCCAACGGCCCTCGGGCTTTGCCTGCTGGCCTTCGCATCGGGTTGCACCTGGGTGCACATGGCGCCCGGCGCCGATCGCGTGCGCGTGGTCGCCGATGCGCCGGCCGGCTGCGAGCAGCGCGGCGAGATCGAGGTGTCGGTGAAGGACAACCTGCTGTACTACAAGCGCAATCCGCTGAAGGTGCGCGACGAACTCGAAACGCTGGCCCGCAACGAAGCGCCGGGCATCGGCGCCGACACCGTGCAGCCGGTCGCGCCGCCGACCTCCGGCGAACAGCGCTTCATCGCCTGGCGCTGCAGGCAGTGAAGAGCGGCCGCCAGCGCCGCGAGGAACTGCGGCAGAAGCGGCTCGAACGCGCGAAACGGCTGGAAGAACGCCTCCGCGCCTCGCCGCACGGCGTGGCGTGGCCGGGCGCCGGCGTCGAGGACGCCGATCGCGCGCTGCTCGCCCGCCACAACAATCCGTACGGCACGCTGCCGACGTTCTACGTCGACAAGGTCTTCACCTGCCGCGACTGCGGCCAGGAACAGGTGTGGACCGCGAAGCAGCAGAAGTGGTGGTACGAAGACCGGCTGGGCCCGATCGACAGCACCGCGGTGCGCTGCCTGCCGTGCCGTCGCGCACGGCGCACGCAGCGCGCGCATCCGGGCGCCAACCTGCTGGGCGAGCGTCGCGACCGCCTGCGTGCGCTGGGCACGCGCAGGCCCGATCCCGACGCCCGCGCCGAAGTCGAGGCCGCGCTCGCCGACAAGTGGTGGGGGCTGCGCACCACCGCCATCGCCACGCTGGGCGCCTGGGGCGACGCGGATTCGGTCGACCGGCTGAAGGCGCTGCTCGCGACCCATGCCGGGCGCGACGATTGGAACAGCTGGAACCGCCAGGCGCGCACGGCGGCGTTCAAGGCGCTGGGCGCCTGCCTGCCCGATGCCGAGGCGGACTGGGCGCTGGCGGAATACCTCGGCAGCGCCGAGGCCGGCGAATTGCGCGATGGGCTCGCCCGCCAGCCGCCCGCGTTCTGGGAGCCGGTCATCGACGCCGAATGGCGGCGCGGCGAACCCCGGCGGCTGGAGCGTCTGGTCTGGGTGCTGCCGAAGGTGACGGCCGAGCCGGCGCGGCAGCTGCGCTGGCGCGAACGCTTCGAGGCGTACCCCGATGCCGGCGTGCGCCGCTGCGCAGGGTGGGCCTGGACGCCGCGTTGACGCGGCTCAGCCGCGCGCGCCGCTGTCGATCCGCACCGCGGTCTGGCCCAGATCGACGCTGCCGTGGCCGTCGGGCACCCGCACCTGCACGCCGAAGCAGGTCGATTCCAGCCGGTTCCACTCGCTGAGTTCGCCGCTGTGCGCCCATTTCCGGGCCACGCGCAGGCTGTAGCAGCCGGCGGCCTCGGTGTCGGCCGGCTCCCAGTCCAGCTCCTCGGCGGCGAGGATGTTCATCTCGAACACCGCGCCCAGCGGCGAGCAGACCCGGAAGTGGTCCCGGCCCAGCCCGTTGACCGCGGCGCCGGTGTCCGCGCGCGACACCGACACGAACAGCAGCAGGACGTAGCCGTCCTCGTGCACCGATTTGGACTCCTGGGACACCGCATCCACGATCAAACGCGCCATCGAACGTCGCTCCTGCCAGCCGGGGGAGCGGCCAGTCTGCCCTCGCGCCCGGTGCCCCGGCATGGGCCGATCGGCATGCGCCGCCGCCCGCGGGGTTCCCCGGCCGTCGGCCCCGCACCGGCCCGACGGCCGGGCGAACGCCTGAAATGCGACCGCCGGCCGGGTTTTTCGATGCGCAACCGGGGGGAAGGCGCTACGCTATGCGGTTCCTGCCTGCTGACGGCCAACCTCCATGCTGTTTCAACACGTCGCCATCGCCGGTCTGGCTCACATCGACGCTCCGCGTCAGCTGACCACCGCCGAGATCAACGCCCGCCTGCAGCCCACCCTGGACCGTCTGGGCATCAAGACCAACGTCCTGGAGGACGTCGCCGGCATCCACGCTCGCCGCCTGTGGGACGACGACGTCCAGGCTTCCGACGCCGCCACCTTGGCCGGCGTGAAGGCGCTCGCCGACGCCGGCGTCGACCCGTCCCGGATCGGCCTGCTGGTCAACACCTCGGTCAGCCGCGACTTCCTGGAGCCGTCGACCGCCAGCATCGTCAGCGGCAACCTCGGCCTGTCCGACACCTGCCAGAACTTCGACGTCGCCAATGCCTGCCTGGCGTTCCTCAACGGCATGGACATCGCCAGCCGGATGATCGAGCGCGGCGAGATCGACTACGCGCTGATCGTCGACGGCGAGACCGCCAACCTCGCCTACGAGAAGACCCTCGAACGCATGTCCCGTCCGGACGCCACCGAGGAAGAGTTCCGCAACGAGATGGCCACGCTGACCCTGGGCTGCGGCGCCGCCGCCATGGTCCTGGCCCGCGCCGAACTGGCCCCGGGTGCCCCGCGCTACCGCGGCGGCGTCACCCGCGCCGCCACGCAGTGGAACACCCTCTGCCGCGGCAACCTCGACCGCATGGTCACCGACACCAAGATGCTGCTGACCGAAGGCCTGAAGCTGGCGCAGAAGACCTTCATCGCCGCCCGCCAGGCGCTGGGCTGGGCCGTGGACGAGCTGGACGAGTTCGTCATCCACCAAGTCAGCAAGGTCCACACCAAGGCCTTCGTCGACGCCTTCGGCATCGATCCCAAGAAAGTCATGACCATCTTCGGCGAACACGGCAACATCGGCCCGGCTTCGGTGCCGATCGTGCTGAGCAAGCTGCGCGAGATGGGCCGCCTGAAGAAAGGCGACCGCATCGCCCTGCTGGGCATTGGCTCCGGCCTGAACTGCTCGATGGCGGAAGTGGTCTGGTAAGCGGCCGCTTCAGGCAAACCCCGAAACCCCGGCTCCGGCCGGGGTTTTTTGTTGCCCGCATGCCTGGCCGGGGCGGGTGCTGGCGGGGCGGTCGCCGCTCGTCGGAATCACACATGTGATGTGTTGACGTACTCACATGTGATCTCTAGTCTGCCGCCCATGGAACGCCGCAGCTCCGCCTTCTACCAACGTCGCCACCGCGACCGCCTGCGCGAGCAGGGGCTGGTGAAGAAGGAGCTGTGGGTGTTGCCGGAGTACGCCGACGCCCTGGTGGCGATCGAGCGGCAGATGCGTCGTTCCGGCGGGTTGGTCCCGTCGGACGCGATGGAGGGAGAAGAGGCGATGCGCGAAACCCCGGTGTGGTCGGCCCTGGCGCTGCACGATGCGCTGGCCGCGTGCGAGCGTGTCCGCGACGGCGCGTTCTCGATCGAACTGATCGAAGGCGCGGAGCCCGGTCTGTACCTCGTGATGCACGACTACGGCGACCTGCCGCTGTTCATGGCGGTGGTGGGCCGGCAGATCGTGGTCCAGGCGCTGCTGTGGCCGGTCGAGCAGGTCGCCGACGTCGCTGCCTTCAACGAGGAAGTGCTGCGCACCCACAAGCTGTTCCCGCTGTCGACGCTCGGCATCGAGGTGATCGACGGCGAGGACGTCTACATCATGTTCGGCGCGCTCAGCTCGAGCTCGTCGCTGGCCGACGTGCTGTTCGAGGTCGACACGCTCGCCGACAACACCATCCGTGCGACCGAGGCCTACGCGCCGCACCTGCGCGACCTGCGGGTGGCCGCATGACCACGAAGGGACGTTCGCGCAAGGGCGCCGCGCCCGCGCCCGAAGCGACGCCCGAGGTCGCGCCGGCGCTGTGGCAGCGTCTGGTCGCGGCGGTGCGCGGTGGCGTGAACGAACTGGGCGAAGCGATCGCCGACAGTCAGGCGCTGCGCATCCTCGACCAGGAGATCCGCGACCACGCCAGCGAGCTGCACCGCGTGCGCGCGACGCTGGCCGAGACGCTGGCGCGCGGCAAGGTCGCGTCGGAGCGGCTGGAGGCGGCGAACGCGAAGCTGGCCGAATACGAAGGCTACGCGCTGAAGGCGCTGAAGGCGGGCGAGGACGCGCTGGCACGCGAAGTGGCCGCGAAGATCGCGCTGCTGGAGATCGAACGCGACGGCGAAGCGGTGCGGGTGAAGGAATTCGCCGAAGGCGTGGCACAACTGCGCGCGACGGCCGCGCGGTTCGAGGCCACGATCCAGCGACTGAAGCAGCAGGTCGACACCGTGCGTGCCACCGAAAGCGTGCAGCGCGCGCAGGCGGCCGTCGCCAGCCGGCGGCGCGAATCCGACGAGCGCGTGCGCACGGCGCTGGATTCGCTGGAACGCATCCGGCGTCGCCAGGGCGAGCGCGATGCGCGGGTCGACGCGGACGCGGCGCTGGACGGCGAAGAGGATGCGCTGGAGGCGCGGCTGCGTCGCGCCGGGATCATCGCGGAAGAAGATCGTACCGATTCGGTGCTGTCGCGATTGAAGCGGCAGGCCGACTGACCGGACACGGGACCGGCGCACCGCCGCCGGACCGAGGGGGAAATTCGATGGCATCGTTCCTGGACATCGTCACGTCGTTTCCGACCGTCGTGTACACCGTGCTGCTGCTGGTGGTCACGGTGCACTGGCTGCTGTCGGCGCTGGGCATCCTGCACATCGACACGATCGACGGCCTGCTGCCGGACGGCTTCGGCGGGCACGACCTCGGCCTCGATGTCGGTGGACACCACCACGCGCACGGCCATGGCGGCGACGCGGGCGGCTTCCTGATGAAGTTCGGCCTGCACGGCGTGCCGGTGATGGTGGTGTTCACGATCATCGCGATCGTCGGCTGGCTGTTCTGCTACTTCACCGACCTGTTCGTGCTGCGCGCGCTGCCGACCGGGCTGATCGCCGGCGTCGCGCGCACGGCGACCGCGATCGGCGGGCTGCTGGTGTCGATCCCGGTCGGCCGGCTGGTGCTGACGCCGGTGCGCCGCATGCTGCATCGCTACGAGCCAGTTTCGCAGCGACCGCTGCTGGGCCGTTACGCCATCGTGCGCAGCCCCGAGATCACCCGCGAGAGCGGTACCGCCGAAGTCGACGACGGCGGCGCCGGCCTGATCCTGCAGGTGCGCGCCGACGTGCCCGGGCAGTTCGTCCGCGGCGATCGCGTCGTGCTGATCGAATACCTGGAAGACCACAATGCCTACCGGGTGATGTCTGCCGAGGCGTTCGAACGACTGTAGGCCCGTCCCGGTCGCGGCGGAGGTCGCGACGACGTGCGCCTGATCCGTTTCAGAGACCGCAACACATTCCGAATGGAGTGACACCGATGTTCAGCGCAACCATCCTTCCGATCCTCACCGTCGCGGGCGCCATCGTCCTGATGCTGCTCGGCATCGTCGGACTCTTCAAGGCGTTCTACGTGAAGGTGCCGCAGGGCACCGCACTGATCGTGAACGACCTGTCGGCAACGCCGAAGGTGCATTTCACCGGCGCGCTGGTCTACCCGGTGATCTACAAGAAGGAGTTCATGAAGATCTCCCTCATCACCCTGGAGGTCGATCGCCGCGGCAAGGACGGCCTGATCTGCCGAGACAACATGCGCGCGGACATCACCGTGGCCTTCTACCTGCGCGTCAACGAAACGCCGCAGGACGTGCTGAAGGTCGCCAAGGCGATCGGCGTCGATCGCGCGTCAGACAAGGCCGCGGTGAACGAATTGTTCAACGCCAAGTTCTCCGAGGCGCTGAAGACCGTCGGCAAGCAGATCGACTTCGTGAAGCTGTTCGAGAACCGCCAGGAATTCCGCGATCGCATCGTCGAGGTGATCGGCAACGATCTCAACGGCTACGTGCTGGAAGACGTGGCGATCGACTACCTGGAGCAGACGCCGAAGTCGGCGCTCGATCCCAGCAACATCATGGACGCCGAAGGCATCCGCAAGATCACCGAGCTGACCGCGGCGCAGAACGTCATCACCAACGAACTGGCGCGCAACGAAGAGCTGGCGATCAGCAAGAAGAACGTCGAGACGCGCGAGGCGATGCTGGCGCTCGAACGCCAGCAAGCCGATGCCGAGGCACGCCAGCAGCGCGAGATCGCGACGATCCGCGCCCGCGAGGAAGCCGAGACCCACAAGGTGCAGGAAGAAGAGCGCCTGAAGGCCGAGCAGGCCCGGATCGCGGTGCAGGAACAGCTCGACATCCGCGAGCAGAACCGCCAGCGCGAGGTCGAAGTGGCCGGCCAGAACCGCCAGCGCGCCGTCGCCATCGAGGTCGAGAAGGTCAATCGCGCCCGCGAGCTGGAGATCGTCGCGCGCGAGCGCGAGGTCGAACTGCGGCGCATCGAGAAGGAAAAGGCGCTGGAAGTCGAGCGCAAGGACATCGCCAACGTCGTGCGCGAACGCGTCGCGGTCGAGAAGACCGTCGCGCAGGAAGAGGAGCGCATCAAGGAAGTGCGCCAGATCTCCGAAGCCGATCGCCAGAAGCAGGTGAAGATCCTGGCCGCGCAGGCGCGCGCCGAGGAAGAACTGGTGCGCCAGGTGAAGCAGGCCGAAGCCGACGAGACCGCGTCGCGCCACAAGGCGGTGGAACTGACGACGATCGCGCAGGCCGAACTGGAGGCCGCGGCGAAGCAGGCCGAAGCGAAGAAGCGCCTCGCCGAAGGCGTCGAGGCCGAGCGCGCCGCGCCGGGCCTGGCCGACGCGCGCGTGCGCGAGGTGTCGGCTGCGGCACTCGAAAAGGAAGGCCTCGCCAAGGCCCGCGTGGTCGCCGAGACGCTGGGTGCCGAGGCGAAGGGTGCGCAGGAGAAGGGCACGGTCGAGGCGGACGTCATCAAGCGCGTCGGCTTCTCGCAGGCCGAGGTGATGCGCGAGAAGTACCGTTCGGAAGCCGAAGGCCTTAACGAGAAGTTCGCGGCGCTGGGCTCGCTCAGCGACCAGGCGCGTGCGCACGAGGAATTCCGCATGCAGCTGGAGAAGACCTTCGAGCAGGCGATGGCCGGCATCGCCGCGAACAAGGACATCGCCCGCGAGCAGGCCGAAGTGCTGTCGACCGCGCTGGCCAAGGCCAACATCGACATCGTCGGCGGCGAGGGCGCGTTCTTCGACTCGTTCGCGAAGGCGCTCTCGGTCGGCAAGGCGGTGGAAGGCGTGGCCTCCAAGAGCCCGATCGTGCAGGAGCTGATCCAGAAGCTGCTGTCGCTGCAGCCGGGTGCGGGCAAGGCCGCGCCGGTCGTGGCCGACGCCATGCAGGCGGAAGACGCCTGACGCCGGAAGCGCGCCGCGGCATCGCGAATGGCCGCGGCGCATCGAGGACAGATCGGGGGCAACGACCATGAAGGGATCGAAGCGTGCGGGAGGCTGGGGCGGTCTGGTGTTGATCGCGATACTGGCGCTGTCGACGACAGCGTGCCGGTTCAACTTCTCCAGCGGCAATCGGGATGATGCCATCCCTGTCACCGACCAGGACCGGAGCAACGCCATGACGGCGGAATCCGGCGTGCTGGCCACGCTGGATGAGGACCGTTTCGGCGAGGCCTGGGACGAGGCGGCACCGATCTTCAGGACGATCATGAAGCGCGACGAATTCATCGCGCAGCGGAAGACATTCCGCTCGCTCGTGCCGCCGGGGTTCCGGCGCACGTACGGGAACGGCAGGTTCCATTCCGCACCGGACAAGGCGCCGGAAGGTCGCTACGTGACATTCGACAACCAGCTGGACTGCGACGGCGCCATCTGCACCGAACAGGTCGTGATGATGGAGGTGGACGGCACCTGGTGCCTAGCGGGCTACTTCGTGCACAAGCGCAAGACGTTCAAGCTCTGATGCGACGCACTGGTCGGTACGCGGTGCCGTTGACGAACGATGGTTGAGGACATGACGGACGAGATTTCGACAGTGAATGACGGACAGGGCAACGCCGAAGCCGTCGACCGGGCCGTCGCCGAAGGCGGCGCCTACGAGGTGCTGCGGCACCGTCTGGATGCGCAGGGCGCCACGCTGCGCGTGCGCGTCGAGGCGCTGAACGCGGAGCGGTTGCAGGTCTTCGGCAGCAGCCGGATGGAAGCGATCGGCCGCGTGCGGATCGCCACCGAGCACAACTGCATCGCCCGCGACATCGTCGAGGTCGGCGATGCGCTGCTGTTCGGCTACAACGTGTTCATGGGACTGAAGAAGACCACCCGGGTCGAGGACGTGTTCTCGCTGTACCGGCTGGTCGAGGGCCCGGAAGGCTACGACGTGGTGCCGGTGGACCCGGCCGGGAGCTTCCTGGCCGAGCCCGCGTTCGTCAAGGATTTCGGCGAACTGTTTGCCTACTACCAGCACGCGCGGCTGCTGCAGCTGGCGACGCAGGACGGGCTGCTGCTGGCGTCGTTCCAGATCGGCGAGCGCATCGACGACGTGCGCGTGCTGCGCTGGAGCGTGGCCGCGGACGGCACCGTGCGCTATGTCGACAACCGCGGCGAGCGCGACATCGCGCCGCCGCCGGCCCGGGATTTCGAATGGCAGCGCGCCGGCCGCGAGCAGGCGGTGGGGGGCAAGCATCCGCACATGAACATCCTCGACACAGTGTTCGTCGAGACGGTCAACGGCGACCTCACGGTCAAGATCGAGAACAACACCGACTCCGGCCTCGGCATCTACAGCGAGCCGGTGGAGGATCGCACGCAGTCGCTGGACGATGCGCGCATCGAGTACGCGAAAGTCGGCGCGCTGGTGCTGTTGCGCGTGCTGCCGTATCGCGAGACCGTCTGGCGGCATCTGGCGTACAGCCCGGCATCGCGGCGCGTGCATCGCATCGATGCGATCGGCCAGGCCTGCGTGCAGTTGCCGGAGGACCACGGCATCGTGTTCCCCGGCGGCTACCTGCTGCAGAACGGCGAAATGCGCACGTTCGACCAGGACGTGCAGGGCATGGGTTTCCAGCGCGCGGTGCGCGCGCCGAACGGCGAGGACGTGCTGTACCTGTTCTACGCGCCGGAAGACGGCCGCATCGCGCTGTTCGTCTACAACAGCATCGAGCGCGGCATGCAGCCGCCGGTGATCGGCCACGGCTGCGCGCGCCTCGACGACGGCCGCATGGTGATCTTCAGTGCCGACGATACGCCGACGCGCGTGCACCCGATGCAGGTCTGGCGCACGCCGTTCGCGTCCGAGGCGCATGCGTTGCGCCAGCCGCGAGGCGAAGGTTTCTTCGGGAAGATCGGCAATGCCGAGCTCGTCCGCGGCCTGTCCGACCTGTTGGACCTCGCCCGCGAGATCGCCGCCGCGGCGCTGTCGGCGGCGCACTACCAACGCCTCACCCAGAGCGCGCGCCGGCTGTTCGACCGGCACCACTGGATCGAGGACGCGCACTGCGATGGCCTCGCACCGCTGCTGCGCGAGATCGTCGCCAGCAGCGAGTCGGTGATCGACGAATACGAGAAGGTCGAAAGCCTGCGTCGTCGCGCCACCGAAGCGATGGCCGAGGCCGAGACGCGCCAGCGCGAACTGTTCGATCGCCTGCATCCCGATCGCTGGGAGCGCGTGCAGGACTGCGTCGATGCGTTGAACGCGCTCTCGTCGCAGCGTGGCCGCTGGATGACGCTGCGCGAGGCGCGCTACGTCGATCTCGACGCCGTCGCCGCGTTCGAGACGGCGCTGCTGGACGCGCAGGCGCGGACCGCGACCGCGGCCGGTACGTATCTTGCCGATCCGCGCGTGCTGCAGCCCTACGAGGACCGCATCCGCGCGCTCGACACCGAGGCGCAGCAGGCGACCGGCGTCGCCGCGCTGCGTGCGCCGCTGGAGGCGATGCGCACGCTCTCCGCCGACCTCGACATGCTGTCGGAACTGATGGCGACGCTGCCGGTGGACGACGCCGCACAGCGCACGCGTGTGGTCGAAGCGCTGTCCGCGTTGTACGCGAAGCTCAACCAGGCGCGGGCCCGCGCCGAGCAGCGGCGCAAGACCCTGGGCGAAGGCGAGGCCGTAGCGCAGTTCGGCGCGCAGTTCGCGCTGTTGGGGCAGGGCATCGCCGGCGCGCTGTCGGGCGCGCGCGATCCCGATGCCTGCGACCAGGCGCTGTCGCGACTGTTGCTGCAACTGGAAGAGATCGAAGGCCGCTTCGGCGAGCACGACACGTTCCTGGCCGACATCGCGACCAAGCGCGAGGAATTGATCGAGACCTTCGAGGCGCACAAGCAGACGCTGGTCGACGAACGCCAGCGTCGCGCGCAATCGCTGGCCGACGCCGCGGCGCGCATCCTCGACGGACTGCCGCGTCGCACCGAACGGCTCGGCGACGCGGATGCGCTGAACGCGTTCTTTGCCGGCGATCCGCTGGTGGTGAAGCTGCGCGATCTCGCCGCGCGGCTGCGCGAGCTGAAGGACAGCGTGAAGGCCGACGACATCGAGTCGCGGCTCAAGCGCGTGCGCGACCAGTCGATGCGGACGCTGCGCGACCGCAGCGACCTGTTCGAGGCCGGCGGCAATGTCGTCCGCCTCGGCCCGCGCCATCGCTTCAGCGTCAACACCCAGTCGCTGGACCTCACCCTGTTGCCGCGCGGCGATGGTCTCGCGCTGCATCTCACCGGCACCGGCTATTTCGCGCCGGTGCAGGACGCGGAACTCGATGCGCTGCGCGACGTGTGGAGCGCGACGCTGGAATCCGAATCGCCGCTGCTGGCGCGCGCCGAATATCTGGTCGGCGACCTGCTGGCCGCGGCCGAGCAGGGACACGACGGGCTGAGCCTCGACCGCTTGCGCAGCGAACGCCCGCAGCCCGACACGCTGGCGAAGACCGTGCGCGAGTTCGCCGCACAGCGTTATCGCGACGGCTACGAGAAAGGCATCCACGATCACGATGCCGCACGCCTGCTGTCCGCGCTGCTGCCGCTGCGCGATGCCGCTGGTGCGCTCGCGCATGGTCCGGACGCGCGCGCATGGGCCAGCGTCGCGTGGGCGGCGCTGCGTGGCCGGCCCGAGGCCGCGCGCTGGCCCGACCGCGCGCGCAACGCGCAGGGCATCGATCGCGTGTTCGCGCATCGTGCGGGCCTGGAAGCGCTACGCGCGGAGATCGCCGACACGCTGCGCGCGCTGGCCGATGCCGAAGCACTGGCCTTCGATGCGACGCTGCATGCGCGCGCCGCGGCCTACCTCGTCGACATCCTGGCGGCGCCGCGGCAGCCGTTCGTGTTCAGCCGCTACGTGCGCGAACTGCGCGAAGCGCTGCGCCAGCGGTTGGAAAGCGAACGCCTGTGGGACGACCTGCTGTCGGCGCTCGCGGTGTCCGCCGACACGCTCGGTGCGCGCTGGCGCCTCGCGATGCAGTGGTGCACGGGACTGGCCGCGGATCCGGCGCACGCTGCGCTCGCGACGTACGCACCGGAGGCGGCCGCATTGCTGCTGCTGGGCGACGAGGCGCTTGCGCAGGTGCGCGAGACCGAATTGCAGGTACGCGTGGACGGGCTGCTGTCCGAACATGCGCGCATCGTCGACGGTGCGGTCGTGCTCGGCGTGGACGACTTCGCCGAACGCCTGCGCCGGCATCGCGAGGAGTTCCTGCCGCGCTTCCGTCGCTGCCAGGCGCTCCGACAGGCGCTGGTCGCGCGCGAACGCGAGGCGCTGCGGCTGTCGGAATTCCAGGCGAAGCCGCTCACCTCGTTCGTGCGCAACCGGCTGATCGACGAGGTCTACCTGCCGCTGGTCGGCGACAACCTCGCCAAGCAGATGGGCACCGTGGGCGAGGCCAAGCGCAGCGACCTGATGGGCCTGCTGATGCTGATTTCGCCGCCCGGTTACGGCAAGACCACGCTGATGGAATACGTCGCGCACCAGCTGGGCCTGATCTTCATGAAGATCAACGGCCCGGCGCTGGGCCACGGCGTGCGCTCGCTCGATCCGATGCAGGCGCCGGACGCCACCGCGCGGCAGGAACTGGAGAAGCTCAACCTCGCGCTGGAAATGGGCGACAACGTGATGCTGTACGTCGACGACATCCAGCACACGCATGCGGAATTCCTGCAGAAGTTCATCTCGCTTTGCGACGGCACGCGGCGCATCGAGGGCGTGTGGCGCGGGCGCACCCGCACGTACGACCTGCGCGGGCGCAAGTTCTGCGTGGTGATGGCGGGCAATCCGTACACCGAATCGGGCGAGGTCTTCCGCGTGCCCGACATGCTGGCCAACCGCGCCGACGTCTACAACCTCGGCGACGTGCTGGGCGGGCGCGAGCAGGCCTTCCTGCTGAGCTACCTGGAGAACGCGCTGACGTCCAATGCGGTGCTGGCGCCGCTGGCCCAGCGCGATCCGGGCGACCTGCACACGCTCGTCGACAAGGCCGAAGGGCGGCCGTTCTCTTCCGCCACGCTGTCGCACGCCTACGGCCCGGCGGAGATCGACGAGATCGTGGCAACGTTGCAGCGGCTGGTCCGCGTGCGCGACACCGTGTACGCGGTGAATCGCCAGTACATCGCCAGCGCCGCGCAGGCCGATCGCTACCGCACCGAGCCGCCGTTCAAGCTGCAGGGCAGCTACCGCAACATGAACAAGCTCGCGGAGAAGCTCTCGCCGGCGATGAACGAGGCCGAGGTGCAGCAGCTGATCGCCGATCACTACCGCGGCGAGGCGCAACTGCTCACCGGCGGCGCGGAGGAGAATCTGCTGCGGCTCGGCGAACTGCGCGGCACGCTGGACGCCACGCAGGCCGCGCGCTGGGCGCAGATCAAGCGCGACTTCCAGCGCGATCGCGCCACCGGCGCGGGCGAGGCCGAGGTCGGGCCGCGCGTCGTGGCGCAGTTGCACGATCTGGTCGAGAGCGTGCGCGGGCTGGCCATGCCGGCGCCCGCGGCGGAGACGCCTGCTGCCGAGCCCCGGCCGGACGCGGAGGCGCCCTGGCCGCAGTTGCTCGCCGCGCTCGAACGGCTGTCGGAGCGGTTGGCCACTCCGGCCGTGCCGGTCGCGGTTCCTGCAGCGTCGCCCGCACCGGTGCCCGGGTCTGACTGGTTCGAACGCCATGCAGAGCAGCAGATCCAGCTGCAGCAGGTGCTGGCCCTGTTGGCCGACCGCCTCTCGACCTTGTCCGTGGCGCCCCCGCCGGCGGCCGGCAAACGCGCGCGCGCGACCCCTGCCGAGGGGCCGGCGCTGGCGGTGGCCCTGCGCGAGGAGCAGCTGAAGCAGGCGCTGGACGAGTTCTCGAACCGCCTGCTGGGCAAGCCGGGACCCTGACGGCCCCGCGGCGGCCGGTCCGCCGCGGTGCCAAACCCGGGGGCAGGGCTTATCCTTGGCGGCCCTGTTCCCTGGCCGCCGCGCGCGGTGGAACGCTTTCCCGCGCCGATGCCGCCGATGACCGCTTCCCGCTACCCCGACTATCCCTTCACCCCGCAGCGTTTCGAGGTCCGTCCGGGCATCGCGATGTCCTACCTCGACGAGGGCCCGCGCGACGGCGAGATCGTCGTGATGCTGCACGGCAATCCGTCGTGGAGCTTCTACTGGCGGCATCTGGTGCTGGGACTGCGGGACCGCTACCGCTGCATCGTGCCGGACCACGTCGGCATGGGCCTGTCGGACAAGCCCGGCGACGATCGCTATCGCTACACGCTGCAGTCGCGCGTCGACGACCTGACCGCGCTGCTGAAGCACCTGGGCGTGGACGGACCGGTGACGCTGGCCGTGCACGACTGGGGCGGGATGATCGGCTTCGGCTGGGCGCTGTCGCACGAAGCCCAGGTGCGCCGGCTGCTGATCACCAATACCGCCGCGTTCCCGCTGCCGTCGTCCAAGCCGATGCCGTGGCAGCTCACGCTCGGTCGCGACATGAAGCTGGGCGCGCTGCTGATCCGCGGCTTCAACGCCTTCGCCGCCGGCGCCGCCAGTGACGGCGTGGTGCGGAAGATGCCGGCTGACGTGCGCAAGGCGTACCTGGCGCCCTACGACTCGTGGGCGAACCGCATCTCGACCCTGCGCTTCGTGCAGGACATCCCGCTGGGACCGAAGGATGCGGCGTGGTCGCTGGTCGACGCCGCGGGCAAGCGCCTGCCGGCGTTCGCCGACCGCCCGACCTTCATCGGCTGGGGCCTGCGCGATTTCGTGTTCGACCATCATTTCCTGGAAGGCTTCCAGCGCGCGCTGCCGGACGCCGAGACGCAGGCGTTCGAGGACGCCGGCCACTACGTGCTGGAAGACAAGCACGAGGTGCTGGTGCCGGCGATGCGGCGGTTCCTGGACGCGCATCCGCTCTGAGGCGGCAACGCCCACGCTCGGTAGAGCGGCCTGACCCGCCATTCGGCGGTTGAACACCAGGCCGCTGGTTTTGATTTTCATCTCGAAACGGCAGCGGCCTGAAGGCCGCTCTACCAGGACGGGGGCGACCGTCCGTCCGCTTGACCCGGATCAACGCCGCGCCCGCCGGCGGCGCCTAACCTGCCGCCTCCGCAATCGCCGCGAGGGCGCGCCATGGCCGAGGCAACCGGCACTTCCCTGCGTCCGTCCGAGACCGCGTTCGACCTCGTCGTGGTCGGCGCCGGCCCGGCCGGGCTGTGCTTCGCCCGCTCGCTCGCCGGCAGCGGCCTGCGCATCGCCCTCGTCGAACGGCAGCCGCGCGCGGCGCTGGCCGAACCCGCCGAGGACGGCCGCGAGATCGCATTGACCCACCGTTCCCAGCGATTGATGGCCGATCTCGGCCTGTGGGCGCGGCTGACCGAGGACGAGCCGTCGGTGCTGCGCGACGCGCTGGTGCTGGACGGCGACGACGCCGACGGCCTGCGCTTCCGCCACGAGGACAGCGGCCGCGACCAGCTCGGCTGGCTGGTGCCGAACCACGCGATCCGGCGTACCGCGTTCGCCGAAGCGATGGGCAACCCCGACGTCGTGCTGTTCGACGGGCGCAACGTGACCGGCGTGCGCACCGGTGCGGATGGCGCCGAGGTGCGGCTGGACGACGGCACCACGCTGCGCTGCGACCTGGTCGTCGCCGCGGACAGCCGCTTCTCCGAGACGCGCCGGGCGATGGGCATCGGCGCGGACATGCGCGATTTCGGCCGCACCATGCTGGTCTGCCGCGTGCGCCACGAGCGCGACCACGAACAGACCGCGTGGGAATGGTTCGACTACGGCCAGACGCTGGCGCTGCTGCCGCTGCGCGATCGCCACGCGTCATCGGTGGTGCTGACCCTGCCGCATGCCGAGGCCGCCGCGGTGCAGGCGCAGGATCCCGAGGCCTTCGGCGCCGACATGACCCGCCGCTTCCGCGGCCGCTTGGGCGCGATGACCTTCACCGGCCCGTGCTGCGCGTACCCGCTGGTCGGCGTGTATCCGCGCAAATTCGCGGCCGAACGCTTCGTCGCGATCGGCGATGCCGCGGTCGGCATGCATCCGGTGACCGCGCACGGCTTCAACTTCGGCCTGCTCGGCCAGGACACGCTGGCCAAGGCGATCCGCACCGCGCGTGCCGCCGGCCGGCCGTACTGGACGCCGGCGCTGCTGGCCGACTATGAACGCGCCCATCGCCGGGCGACGCGGCCGCTGTACCTCGCGACGCAGTGGCTGGCGGGGCTCTACACCGACGAACGCGCACCGGCGAAGCGGCTGCGGCGCATGGCGCTGCAGGCGGCGGCGACGTTCGCCCCGTTCCGGCGGCTGGTCGCCGCGGGCCTCGTCGACGACGGTCGCGGCCCGCGATTGCCCGGGCCGCTCGCGCGCCTGCGCCCGGTGCGCTGAGGCTCAGCCGCCGGCGAGCGCTGCCGCGACCGCGTCCTGCGTCAGCGGCGGCAGCCCGTACACGGCGCGGGCCCGGTCGCACTGCGGATTCGGGCCGCCGTCTTCCCACGACATCCGCAGCTCGCGGCACGGGGACGGGCGGGCGTCGTAGATCGTGCAGTGCACCGCGTCGCCGACCGTGCCGGCGAGCGCGATGCAATGCGGGCGCTCGGCCCAGGTGCCGCGCATGCACAGCCGATGGCCGTCCAGCACCTCGGTCAGCGCGACCGGCACCGTGCCGCCCAGCGACGGCTCGGCCTCGGACCAGTGCATCGACACGCGGTAGGCGGCGCAGCAGGCGCCGCAGGACAGGCAGGGATGCGGCATGCGGGTTCGGGTAGCGCGAGGCCGGGTGAAGGAACGGGAGCGGCTGCATTCTGCCCAAGCCGCCGCGATTGGCAACCGGGCCCGCCCGCGGGGGACAATGCCGGGATGACGACCGCCGACGCCCCCGCCACGCCCTGCAACATCGCCGCCTGCCTGCCGCCGCTGGCCGCGGCGCGGCCCGACCAGGTCGCGATGCGCTGCCCCGGCCGCGACGGCGCGTACGGCATCGCCCTGACCTACGCCGACCTCGATCGCCGCAGCGACGCCATCGCCGCCGGGCTCGCGACGCGCGGCATCGTCCGCGGCACCCGCGCCGTGGTGATGGTGCGGCCCACGCCCGAGTTCTTCCTGCTGATGTTCGCGCTGTTCAAGGCCGGCGCGGTGCCGGTGCTGGTCGATCCGGGCATCGACCGCCGCGCGCTGCGGCAGTGCCTGGACGAAGCGAAGCCGGAGGCGTTCATCGGCATCCCGCTGGCGCAGGTCGCGCGCGTGCTGCTGCGCTGGGCGCGCGGCGCGAAGGTGCGCGTGACCACCGGCGCGCGCGCGATCCTCGCCGATGCCACGCTGGCCGACCTCGAACGCGCCGGCGCGGGCGCCGGGCCGCAGCTGGCCGACACCGCGCCCGACGACGTCGCCGCGATCCTGTTCACCAGCGGCTCCACCGGCATCCCCAAGGGCGTGGTCTACCGCCACCGCCATTTCGTCGGCCAGATCGCGATGATGGGCGAAGCCTTCGGCATCGCGCCGGGCGGCACCAACCTGCCGACGTTCCCGCCGTTCGCGCTGTTCGATCCCGCGCTCGGCACCACCTCGATCATCCCCGACATGGACCCGACGCGGCCGGCGCAGGCCGATCCGCGCAAGCTGCACGCGGCAATCAAGCGTTTCGGCGTGGACCAGTTGTTCGGCTCGCCGGCGCTGATGCGCGTGCTGGCCGACCACGGCCAGCCGCTGGCGGGCGTGAAGACGGTGATGTCGGCCGGCGCGCCGGTGCCGGCGGACGTGGTCGCGAAGATCCGTTCGCTGCTGCCGCCGGACGCGAACTTCTGGACGCCCTACGGCGCCACCGAATGCCTGCCGGTGGCGATCATCGAAGGCCGCGAACTGCTGACGCTGCGCGAGCGCACCGAACACGGCGCCGGCACCTGCGTCGGTCGCGCGGTGCCGCCGAACGTGGTGCGCCTCATCCGCGTCGACGATGCGGCGATCGAGCGCTGGTCTGACGATCTGGTGGTGCACGGCGGGCTGGTCGGCGAGATCACCGTCGCCGGTCCCACCGCCACCGACGAATATTTCGGCCGCGAGGCACAGACGCGGCTGGCGAAGATCCGCGAGACGCTGCCCGACGGCCGCGAGCGCATCGTCCACCGCATGGGCGACCTCGGTTATTTCGATGCCGACGGCCGGCTGTGGTTCTGCGGCCGCAAGACCCAGCGCGTGGTCACTGCCGACGACACCCTGTGCACCGAGCAGATCGAACCGGTGTTCAACGCGCATCCCGACGTGCGCCGCACCGCGCTGGTCGGCATCGGCACCTTCGGCTCGCAGCGCCCGGTGCTGTGCGTCGAACTGCGTGCGGGCGTCGCGGCGGGCGAATGGCCGCGCATCGAAGAGCAGTTGCGCCACCTCGGCGAAGGCTTCGTCCACACCGCGAAGGTGACGACGTTCCTGCACCACCCGAAGCCGTTCCCGGTCGACATCCGCCACAACGCCAAGATCGGGCGCGAGAAGCTGGCGGTGTGGGCGGCAGAGCGCGTGCGGTGAATCGCGACGACGCGCCGCTGCCGCCGTCGCGGGAAGACCTGTTCTGGGGTTGGTGTTTCGCTCTGCTGATGATCGCGTGCATGGCGGCCGGCATGTTCCTGGCGCTGGCATGGCTGCCGTTGGCGTGCGCTGCGGCGTGGCCTGACATGCTGCAGCGCGAGATCGTCGAGCTTGCAGGCATGCCGCTCGGCGGTCTTGCAGGCTTCCTGTTTGCCGCGATCATTTCGCGGTGGTTGCAGCGGCATCGCGTTCCGGTCGAGACGCGCCGACGTTGGCGTCGGCAATTCGACGTGACCATTGCGCAGACGGTGCCGGTGGCACGGCCGGTGATGCGTGCGTTGCATCGCCTGCTGTTCGTGCGCGATTGATCGATCATCGGAAAAGAACGGGCCCGGCATGCACCGGGCCCGTCGTGTCGCGATGGAGCGTGTGTGCCGGCTTACGGGCCGAAGTACGTCGAGATGCTGGAATACACGTCGGCGAAGCGCGAGTAGTAGTCCGGGTCGCTGGGCGCGGAGCAGAACGAATAGCCGCCGTAGAGGCCGCCGGTGAGCTGGTAGGTGCCGTCGGTGGCGACCTTGAACAGCGCCGAGCCCGACGAGCCGCCTTCGGTCACGCCGGAGTTCCACACCACCTGGTACAGCGGCGACTTGCGGTCGATGGTGGTGCTCAGGCCGGTCACGCTGCCGAGCGAATACATCTTCGCGTCGCCGGCGGGATGGTGGATGCCTTCGATCGCGGTGCCGGTGGCGCCGATGGCGGTGCTGGTCCAGCCGGCATAGTAGGCGCCGGCCGGCGGCGCGGTCTTGAGTTCCAGCAGCAGCGTGTCGCGCGTGGTGTTGGCGAAGCGCAGGTAGGCGCCGCCGGTCAGCGTGACCGCACCCGGGGCCTGGGTGGTGCCGCCGCAGGTGGTGGCCTTGTAGAACCAGTAGGTCTGCAGCGTGTTGGCGACCTTCTGCGTGCTGATGCAGTGCGCGGCGCTCCAGAACAGATGGCGCTTGGTCGCGTTGGTGTTGTTCAGCAGCGTGCCGGTGCACAGGTACGACGCGCCGCCCTTGGTGAACAGCATGCGCGCCACGGCCTTCTCGGCGTTGAGGAAGCCCGCGGTCGGGCTCACGCGGCAGACGATGTCGTTCTCGCAACTGCCGCTCTCGCCGATCTTCGCGACCGAGGCGATCGCGGCCTCGCTGGTGATCGGACTCATGTCGAGGTGCGAGACCTGCGGCATCGACAGCGCGAAGTTCTGCGGACGCAGGCCGCGCGCCAGCACCACTTCGACCGTGCTCTTGGCGCCCATCGTGACCGGCGACCAGCCGCCGTCGCTGCCGGTGAACTCGCGGCCGTTCATCTCGAACACGCGGCCGTCGTTGCCGCCGAAGCGGAAGGTCACGCCGGACGCATCGACGCGGCCGAGGGTCTTCAGCGACAGCGCGGTGCGCATCGCGACCGCATTGCCGGAGGCGACCTCGAACGACGTCGCGAGGCGGCCGTCGGACAGACGCTGCCAGCCCAGTTTCTGCAGGGCGATACGCGGGTTCGGCACGTCGCGCGCGAGGCCGATCTCGAACGGCTGGCCGTGCTTGACCTGATCCTGGCGGCGGCTCTTGAGCGAGCGCGCCTCGATCACCGACGGCGCGGACAGCGAGACCAGCGTGGGACCGCGCGTGGCGATCGCGAACTCGGCGCCGCCGAGCGCCTTGGCCGACGGTGCGGCGGCGACGGGCGCTTCTTTCATCTCGGTCGGTGCGGCGTGCGCGAGCGGTGCGGCGACGAGCGCGGCGATGAGCGCGAGGTGGAGCTTGCTGCGTACCATGGTGCTTCTCCTTGTCATGCATCGTTGGATGCCGGACGCCGTCGGGGCGGGCGATGCGGGGTCGCCGAGGCGGACGATGGCCGGCGTTGCGCGCAGGGAACGGGGCGCGTGGCCTGATCGTAGCGCCCCGCGGTCCCGGCGTGCGCGACGCGCCCGCATCCGGTGCAGACGGGTCGTGACCCTGCGGTGGCGTATCGAAAGGCGCTCAACGCGCGTGTCGCGCCATCCGCGACACGGCGACGAGGCGAGGCGGGCGTGGATCAGCGGAACACGCGCCGCAGCAGCTCGGTGGTGCGCGCGCCGGGGTTGTGGCGGATCTGCCGTTCCTGCTCGGCGATGACGTGGAACAGGCCGTCGATGGTCTTGCGGGTGACGTAGTCGTCGAGGTCGGCGCCGTTCATGCCCTGGTCGCCGAGCAGCGCGCCGGCCAGCGCGTTGCCGCCGGCCTTCTTCGAGAAATCCTTGTACTTCTGGGTCACGCCCACCGACGCGGTCTGCTTCTGCACGATCGGCAGGAACGCGGCGTAGAGTTTCTCCTCGCTGGTGCGACGGAAGAAATCGGTGGCCGAGGTGTCGCCGCCGCGCACCAGTCCGATCGCGTCCTGCAGCGTCATCTTCCGCACCGAGTCGGCGATGATGCCCGCCGCCAGCGGCACCGCCTT
The DNA here is from genome assembly GCF_056313745.1 of Lysobacter sp. DMC97. Lineage (NCBI taxonomy): Bacteria > Pseudomonadati > Pseudomonadota > Gammaproteobacteria > Lysobacterales > Lysobacteraceae > Lysobacter > Lysobacter sp. DMC97. The sequence goes on from NZ_JBQUZR010000006.1 coordinate 367,792, forward strand.
CTCCGCGGCGCGGTTCATCGACAGCTCGAACGCATCGACCTTCCTGCCGGCGCCGAGCTGGCGCGCGAGATCGGCGAGTTTGCGCAGCCGCTGCGGCACGAGGATCTTCACCGCTTCGTCGCGGAAGAAGCCGTCGGGGGTGCCGAGCTGGCGCACCGCGCGATCCACGCCCTGCGCCAGCGCCTCGCGGATGCCGTCGGCGGCGTCCTTCTCGCTGAGCCCGGCCGTGCTGCTGCCCGTGCTGCCACCGAGCAGGCGATCCTTGAGCTGCTGTTCCAGCGACTGCGCGCCCGCCGCGGTGGCGAAGACCAGGCAGGCGATGAGGACGGACAGGGATGAACGGCGCATGGCGGGCTCCTCGCGGGGGTCTGCGGCGCAGCATACGCCGGCGCCGCGTACCATGTGCGCCGTCATCGGACACGGCAACACGGGCACGGCATGAAGGTCACGGCATGAAGATCCTGGTCACGGGCGGCGGCGGTTTCCTCGGGCATGCGCTGTGCCGCGGGCTGGTCGAACGCGGGCACGAGGTCGCGAGCTACAACCGCGGCCATTACCCCGATCTCGATCCGCTGGGCGTGCGCCAGATCCGCGGTGACCTGGCCGATCGCGACGCGGTGATCGCCGCCTGCGCCGGCGTGGACGCGATCTTCCACAACGCGGCCAAGGCCGGCGCCTGGGGCAGCTACGACAGCTACCATCAGGCGAACGTGGTCGGCACCGACAACGTGCTGGCCGCCTGCCGCGCGCACGGCATCGGCCGGCTGGTCTACACCTCCACCCCCAGCGTGACCCATCGCGCGACGCATCCGGTCGAGGGCGGCACCGTCGACACCGTGCCCTACGGCGAGGGCTTCAAGGCGCCATATGCGACCACCAAGACCATCGCCGAGAAGGCCGTGCTCGCGGCGAACGACGCGGCCCTCGCGACCGTCGCGTTGCGGCCGCGGCTGATCTGGGGCCCGGGCGACCAGCAACTGGTGCCGCGGCTGGCCGATCGCGCGCGCGCCGGCCGGCTGCGTTTCGTCGGTGGCGGCCACAACCGCATCGACACCACCTACATCGACAACGCCGCGCAGGCGCATTTCGACGCCTTCGACCATCTCGCGCCGGGCGCGGCCTGCGCCGGCAAGGCCTACTTCATCAGCAACGGCGAACCGAAGCCGGTGCGCGAGATCGTCAACGCGCTGCTGCGCGCGGTCGGTGCGCCGGAGGTCGACAAGTCGCTGCCGTTCGGCGCCGCCTACGCCATCGGTGCGGTCTGCGAGGGCCTGTGGACCGTGCTGCCGCTGAAGGGCGAGCCGCCGCTGACGCGCTTCCTCGCCGAACAGCTGAGCACGACGCACTGGTATTCGATGGCGCCCGCGACCCGCGATTTCGGCTACGTGCCGAAGGTGACGATCGAAGAGGGGCTGGCGCGGCTGGCCGCGGCGTCGCGCTGACGCGCCTCGCCCCCGCTCCCCAACCCCTCTCCCGCGAGGGGAGAGGGGCTCGACGCGCGACGTGAATGCGGCGAAGCGAGCGCGCGCGCAGTCGGCGTCGTTTCATCCTCGCGGCTACTGCTGCCGCCGCTGCCGCGGCCGCAGGCTGTTCACCTCTCCCGCCCGCGGGAGAGGTCGCCGCGCCGCGCGCGGCGGGTGAGGGACGCGCCGAAGGTGCGCGTGCCGTCGCGGTCCTCGTTCACGATGCGCACGGGCCGCGCCCTGGCGCCCATGCGGAACGCCCGGCGACCGTGCCGGTAGCGCCCCCGGCTAGAATGCCCGGCATGACCGCCTCCCCCCTCGACTGGAAGCCGCTGGCCGGCCGCGCGCTGGAATCGGCGCTCAACCGCGCCGTCGCCCTCGATCCCGACACCCGCGAGGCGCTGCCACCGCTGGATGGGCGCAGCGTGGTGCTGGCGCTGGCCGGCCGCGACGGCTCCGACGCGCCGCCGCTGGCGCTGCGCCTGACCGTCGACGGCGACCGCCTGCGCGTCGGCCCGGCCGATCCCGCGGCTTCGCCCGACCTCGCCGTGCGCACCACGCTCGGCGGCGCGCTGTCGTTCGGCCTGCGCAACGTGCTGCCGCGGCTGCTGGGCACCGCGGGCGACGACGCCGACGCGCTGCCGGTGGGCCGCATGCGCATCGAGGGCGACGCCGAACTCGCACGCCGCCTGCAGCGCCTGGCCGAGCGCTTCGATCCCGACTGGCAGAAGCCCTTCGCCGACGTCTTCGGCGACGTGCTCGGCGTGCAGATCGCCAACGGCGTCGCCGCCGCGCTGCGTGGTGCCCGCGATGGCGGCAAGCGTTTCGCCGGCGCCGCCGCCGAATACGTGACCGAGGAATCACGCGACGTGGTGCCGCGCGCGGAACTCGACGCCTTCCTCGACGACGTCGACGCGCTGCGCGACGACGCGGCGCGGCTCGCGGCGCGCGTGTCGCGGCTGCAGAAGCGGATGGCGTCATGAGCGCCGTCCTGCGCGCCGCGCGCATCGGCCGGGTGCTGATCCGCTACCGCCTCGACGACCTGCTCGACGACACGCCGGCCGAGCGTTGGCTCAAGCTCGCGCGCCCGTTCGTGCCGCGCGCGTCGGCCGAGGTCGCGGCGATGTCGCGCGGCGCGCGCCTGCGCCTCGCGTTGCAGGAATTGGGCCCGATCTTCGTCAAGTTCGGCCAGATCCTCTCCACCCGTCGCGACCTGATGCCGCCGGACATCGCGGTCGAACTCGCGCTGCTGCAGGATCGCGTCGCGCCGTTCGACGGCGAGACCGCGCGGCGCATCGTCGAGGCCGCGCTGGGCCAGGACATCCGCGAGGCGTTCGAGCATTTCGACACCGTGCCGCTCGCATCCGCATCGATCGCGCAGGTGCACGCTGCGCGCCTGCCCGGCGGGCGCGAGGTCGTGGTGAAGGTGTTGCGCCCCGACATCGAGAAGCAGATCGACGGCGACATCGCGCTGCTGTCGAGCGTGGCGGCGCTGGTCGAACGCGCGCATCCGCGCGCCGAGAAAATCCGGCCGCGCGAAGTGGTGCGCGAGATCGAGACGACGCTCGCCGCCGAACTCGACCTCCAGCGCGAAGGCGCGAACGCGTCGGTGATCCGCCGCTTCTGGAAGGATTCGCCGGATCTCTACGTGCCGGAGGTGATCTGGAGCCACACCGCCGAGCGCGTGCTGACGCTCGAACGCGTGTACGGCATCCCCAGCGACGATGTCGCTGCGCTGGATGCCGCCGGCATCGACCGCAAGGCGCTGGCGGCGAAGGGCGTGCGCGTGTTCTACACGCAGGTGTTCCGCGACAACTTCTTCCACGCCGACGCACACGCCGGCAACATCTGGGTCGACGTCGATCCCGCGCGCAAGGCGAATCCGCGCTTCATCGCGATCGACTTCGGCATCGTCGGCCAGCTCTCCAGCGAGGACCAGTACTACCTCGCCGAGAACTTCATGGCGATCTTCAATCGTGACTACCGACGCATCGCCGAACTGCACGTGCAGGCCGGCTGGATGCCCGCGACCACGCGCATCGACGAACTCGAAGCTGCGGCCCGCGCGGTGTGTGAGCCGTACTTCACCCGGCCGCTGTCGGAAATCTCGCTGGCCGAGGTGCTGGTGAAGCTGTTCCGCACCGCGCAGCGCTACGAACTGACGCTGCAGCCGCAGCTGATCCTGTTGCAGAAGACGCTGCTGAACATCGAGGGCGTCGGTCGCCAGCTCGATCCGGAACTCGATATCTGGGCCGTCGCCAAGCCGGTGCTGGAGAAGATCCTCGTCGAGCGCTACAGCCCGGCGCGGCTGGCCGGCGAATTCCGCAAGCGCCTGCCCGAACTGGTGACGCGCGCGCCGGACATGCCGCAGCTGCTGCACGCGTGGCTGACGCAGCAGACCACCGGCCAGCACGAACTGGCGATGCGCTCGCGCGACCTCGCGGAACTGGCGTCGACCGTGAACGCGATGCAGCGACGGATCGTCTCCGCGATCCTCGGCACCGGCCTGCTCATCGTGGCCGCGGTGCTGTACGCGCTGGAAGCGGGCGGCCCGCGCGTGCTCGGCGTGCCCGCCGCGGCGTGGATCGCCGGCCTCGGCGGCCTGTGGGCGCTGATCGCGGCGTGGCCGCGGCGCTGACGGTCGGGTGCGTCGCGTAGGGCGGGCCCCAAGCCTGCGTTACCCCCGGAAATTTTCGCGGAAGCCTCGGGTATTCATGTCCGGATGGCATCCATCATGCCCGTTCTGGTTTTGACTTTCCGGGGCCTCTGGTCGCGACGGGCTTCGCGGATCAGGCCCGCAGGGCGCGCGGCAGGAGGCCGCGCGTTTTTCGACCAGCACAGGGATGTGCTGTCGAAAAACCCCGCGAAGCCCGTGCACCCGGCGCAACGCGCCGGGCGCGACCGACGGGGTGTGCTTTCTTTGGGTCACCCTTTCTTTTGCACAAGCAAAGAAAGGTGACTCGCTCGCGGCAGCGAGCGAAACAAGAGAACAACGGCAGAGCCTTCAAAGCGGGATCCCGGCGTCCGCCGGGATGACGGGGAATGGTGTTGCGGGATAAAGCAGGTCCCTCGCCTTCTGCTCGGGATGACACAAAATGGGGCGAACTTGCCTAACCCGATGATATGCCGGGGAAAAAAGTGGGGATACCTCAGGCCCTGGCCCACCTCGCGACCGTTCTGCTTGCGGTGCCGATCATCGGCGCACGATGTCGACCATCGCACGTCGCAATCGGAGGAGTCGCAATGGCGGGCCAAGGCCCGCCCTACGGGAGCCGGTTTGCGTACGTGTTACTTCTTCGCCGCCTTCGCGAAATCGCCCGCGGCGTACACGCTCAGCGTCGACGGATCGATGCGGCGACGCAGGACCTCGTTGACGCTGGCCACCGTCAGCGCCGCGAGCTTGGCGTCGGCGGCGTCCCACCAGGCCATCGTGCGGCCGAGGTAGAGGTTGGTCGCGAGCGTGCCGGCCATGACGCCGTCGTCGCCGCGCCACTGTTCGCGCTCGGTGCGCATTGCCTGCACCGCATCGTGCAGTTCCTGTTCGGTCACGCCGTCCTTCACGAGTCGCGCCAGTTCCTCGCGCACGCCGGCTTCGACGCGGTCCATGTTCTCGGGCGCGGCGATCGCCTGCACGCTGATCTGGCCCGCGTTCTCGCCGCGTTCCACGCCGAAGCCGATGTCGCTGCCGACGCCGTAACTCAGGCCTTCCTTCTGGCGCAGGCGTTCGGCCAGGCGCGCCTTCAGCGGGTCGCCGCCGAGGATCTTGTTCGCGATCACCAGCGCCGCATAGTCCGGGTCGTCCTGGTTCAGCGCGAGGTTGAGCCGCGCGAGGAACACCGCGTTGGCCTTGTCCGGCGTTTCCAGGCGCTGGCGCTCGGCGGCGACGGCGTGGTCGGTCTCGATCGTCGCCTTGTACGGCTTCGCGCTGCGCCAGTCGGCGAACAGCGTGCGCAGCTGCGCCTTGACCGCGGCCGGATCGAAATCGCCGATGATCGCGATCTCGCCGGTCGCGGTGCCGTAGAACGCGCGGTGGAAGGCGACGACGTCCTCGCGCTTGAGCGCACGCAGGTCGGCGAGGGTCTGGTCCAGCGAGCGGAAGGCGAACGGGTGGCCCGCCGGCCACGGGTCGAAATGCTTCGACAGCGCCTGGCCGGCGACGCTGCCCGGCTCCTGCCGTGCGGCTTCCAGGCCGGTGAGGAACTGCAGGCGCCGCTGCTCGAACTCCGAGGCCGGGTAGGCCGGATGGCGCAGGATGTCCGCGGACAGCGCCAGCGCCTCGGCCAGCGTCTCGCGCCGCGTGTCGAGCGTGATCGAGGCCGACTGCGCGCTGCCGCCGACACCGCCCTCGGTCTTCAGCGCCTCGAACTTCTTCGCGATCTCCTCGCGGCTCATCGTCTCGCTGCCGCTCATCAGCAGGTTGCCGGCGAAGCTCGCGGCCATCGGCGGCACGCCGCGCAGCGCGTCGACGTCGCCGAAGCGGAAGGTGGCGCTGACGCGGACCTTGTCGCCGCGGGTGTCCTTCGGCAGCAGCGAGACCTTCAGCCCGTCGCCGATGGTGAACGACTCGGTGCGCTTGTCGAAGTTGGCGCTGGAGGTGTCGAAGCGCTCGCCGGCGGCCTCGGCGACCTTGCCGGTGTAGCCGCGCAGGACGTCGGCGGCCGGCGGCGCGGCCGCGATCTCGGCGCGGTCCGGCGCGGCGGTGGGCTCGAAGCGGCCCAGCGTGCGGTTGCTCGGCTTGAAGTACTGGCGTGCCACGCGGTTGACGTCGTCCACGGTGACCGCGGCGATGCGGTCGCGCTGCAGGAAGTGCAGGCGCCAGTCGCCGTTGGCGACGCTGTCGGTCAACGCCATCGCCATCTGGTTCGCGTCGGTGGCGACGTTGTCGTAGGCGTTGGCCATGCGCCGCTTGGCGTCGGCGACTTCCGCTTCGGTGACCGGGCGTTGCGCGATGGCCTCGACCTCGCGCAGCAGCGTGTCCTGCGCCTTCGCGAGGTCGCCGTCCTTCGGCACGATCGCGAGCGCGGTCACCAGGCTGCCGTCGCGCTGGCCCTGGTCGAAGGCGCCGGCGTTCGCCGCGAGCTTGGTCTCGACCAGCGCCTTGTGCAGGCGGCCTGCCGGGGTGTCGCCGAGGATGTTCGACAGCACTTCCAGCGCCGCGCTGTCCGGGTGGGTGGCGCCCACGCCGTGGTAGGCCGCCACCACCGCCTGCAGGTCGCCGGTCCGGCGCACCGTGACCATGCGTTCGCCGTCCTGCGTCGGTTCCACCGTGTAGGCGAGCTGCAGCGGCGTCTTCGGGCGCGGGATCGCGCCGAAGGTCGTCTGGATCTTCGCCAGCGTGGCCGGCGCGTCGATGCGGCCGGAGACGATCAGGGTCGCGTTGTCCGGCCGGTACCAGGCGCGGTAGAAGGCTTGCAGGCGCTCGATCGGCACGCGTTCGACGTCGGAGCGCGCGCCGATGGTGTCGTGCCCGTAGTTGTGCCACAGGTACGCGGTGGAGCGCACACGTTCGAGGGTGACGCCGATCGGGTTGTTCTCGCCGGCTTCCATCTCGTTGCGGACCACGGTCATCTCGCTGTCGAGGTCCTTCTTCGCGATGAAGGAATGGACCATGCGGTCCGCCTCCATGCCCAGCAGCCAGTCGAGGGTGCCGGTGTCGGCGGGGAAGGTGCCGTAGTAGTTGGTGCGGTCCAGCCAGGTGGTCGCGTTCTTCTGGACGCCGCGCTTCGTCAGTTCGCCGGGGATGTCGGTGTGGTTCGGCGTGCCCTTGAACATCAGGTGTTCGAGCAGGTGGGCCATGCCGGTCTCGCCGTAGTTCTCGTCGACCGAGCCCACGCGGTAGACGACGTTCACGGTGATCTTCGGCGTGCTCGCGTCCGGATACAGCAGCACCCGCAGGCCGTTGGCGAGGCCGTATTCGCACAGGCCCTCGACGCAGGGGCCGGCGGTCACGCCCTTGGGCAGCGGCACGCCGTCGGCGGCGAAGGCAGCGGGGACCACCAGCGCCAGTGCGCAGGCGAGGGACAGGGCACGGAGCGGGCGGCGCAGCGCGAAGGCGGGCATGGACGGTCCTCGGAGGATGGATCGGAGACAATGCAGTCTGAACCCTCCGCAGACCGTCGGCATGTCCGAAAAGTTTGACGTTCCCCGCGATGATGCCGATCCGAGCCCGTCGCCTGCCCCGGTGCCCGTGCCGGTGCTGTACCGCGACGACCGCCTGGCCGTGGTCGACAAGCCCGCCGGCCTGATGGCGCACGACAGCGCGCTGGCGCGTGGCGAGACCGACTTCCTCGCCGATCGGCTGCGCGAGCAGTTCGGCCGGCCGGTGTTCCTCGTGCATCGCCTCGATCGCGCCACCAGCGGCTGCCTGCTGCTCGCGTTCGACCGCGACACCGCGTCGGCGCTGGGCAAGACGCTGATGTCGCGCGAGGTCGAGAAGGCGTATCTCGCGGTCTGCCGCGGCTGGCCCGCGGAGGCGGCGTTCGTCGTCGACCATCCGCTGGACGGCGGCCCGGGCAAGCCGGAGAAGAAACCGGCGATCACGCGGTTCGAGCGCCTCGCGACCTGCGAACTGGCGCTGCCGTCGGCGGGGTTCCCGACCTCGCGCTACGCGCTGCTGCGCGCGTGGCCGGAGACCGGCCGCTTCCGCCAGATCCGCCGCCACCTCAAGCACCTGTCGCACCATCTCATCGGCGACACCAGCCACGGCGACGGCCGCCACAACCGCCAGTTCCGCATGCTCGGCATCCACCGCATGCTGCTGCACGCGGAACGGCTGTCGTTCGCGCATCCGCACGACGGCGGCACCGTCGTGGCGACGGCGTCGCCGGACGCGGAATTCGCGAAGGCGCTGGCGTTGTTCGGCGAGGCCGGCGTCGCGCCGGGCTGAGCGCGATGCGGTGGATCAGCGACCGCGGCGCGACAGGTTGTTGTCGACGCCCTGCTTCAGGTCGCGCAGCATCGGCAGCAGCAGGTCTTCGAGGTGCTGCATCGACTGCGCGGCGTCGCGGGTGCCGCCCAGCAACTGGTTCTCGATCTGGCCGTTGTCGCCGTAGGGCGAGCGGTAGCGCTCGCTGGACGCATCGGGGTTGGAGCGGCCGAAGTTGGCGGTGTACATGTCGCGGGTGACCGGGCTGAGCTGGCTCCAGTAGCGCTGCACCAGCTGGTCGGCGTCGCCGCGGTAGCGTGCGGCGGCGGCGCTGTCGGTCGCGGCGTTGCCGCTGGTGCGGCTGCCGTCCATCTGGCCCTGCACGAGGGAGAGCAGCGCCTGGACTTCCTGCGACGCGCGTTCCGGCGAGCTGCCGCTGCCCATGTCGCCGCCGAAGCCGCCGGTGAGGCTGGCGCCGCCGGTGTTCGGCAGCGTGGGCACGGCGCGGCCGGGGGCGGACATCGCCGGGGCGTTCCAGCCGTTGCCGCCGCCGACCAGCGCCGGGTCGCCGCCGACGAAGGCCGAATCGCTGCCGCCGCCGACCGCGGCGCGATCCCCGGCCAGGGCGTCCGGGACCGGAACGGCCATCAGGCAGGCGAGGAGGGCGAGGGACAGCGACGCGCGACGGGACATGACCGGACTCTCCATTCGGGACAGGCGTTCGACAGGCCACCCGCGCCGATGCGGGTGTGAGGGGCCATCTTCCGGCAGCCTTCGTGACCGGTCAATCGCGCCGCGCGGCCCCCCGGGACCGCGGTGGCAGGTCCGCTGCCGAGCGGTACGCTCGCTACGGGCGCGCGCTCTACGGGCGTGCTCGCTAGGGGCGTGCTCGCTAGGGGCGTGCTCGTTAGAATCGCCCGCATGACGACCGCCGAGACGGACATCGCCATCGCCATCCCCGAGGCCGAGCTGGTCGAGCGCTTCGTGCGCGCCTCCGGCCCGGGCGGGCAGAACGTCAACAAGGTCGCGACCGCGGTCGAACTGCGCTTCGACGTGGCCGGTTCGCCGACCCTGCCCGAGGCCGTGCGCGCGCGGCTGCTGGCCCGCCGCGACCGCCGCGTGACCGCCGAGGGCGTGCTGGTGATCAACGCCCAGCGCTTCCGCACCCAGGAGCGCAACCGCCAGGACGCCCGCGAGCGGCTGGCCGCGTTCGTGGCCACCGGCCTGCGCGCACCGACCCCGCGGGTCGCGACCAAGCCCTCGCGCGCGGCCAAGCAGCGCCGGCTCGACACCAAGCACCAGCGCGGGGGGATCAAGCGCGAGCGCAGCCGCAAGGACTGGGACTGATGGCCGTGCCCGCGCCCGAGGCCGCCGACCCCGCGCAACGCAGCCCGTCGCTGCTGATCCCGCTGCCGCTGTCGGTGCCGCGCACCGGCTCCGGCCGCTTCGCCCGATGGTGCGCGCGCACGCTGCTGCGCTTGGGCGGCTGGCGCGTGGTCGGGGCCTTTCCCGACGTGCCCAAGGCGGTGCTGATCGGCGCCCCGCATTCGTCCAACTGGGACGGCGTGTGGGGCTTCGCCGCGAAGATCGCGCTGGGGCTGGACATGCGCGTCTTCGCCAAGCACCAGTTGTTCCGCTGGCCGTTCGGCCCGCTGCTGCACCGGCTGGGCGTGATCCCGGTGAACCGCGGCGACGCCCGCGGGCTGGTCGAGCAGATGCAGGAACGGTTCCGGCAGGAAGAGCGCTTCTGGCTCGGCATCGCGCCGGAAGGCACCCGCAAGCGCGTGGAGCGCTGGAAGCCGGGGTTCTGGAAGATCGCCAAGGCCGCGGGCGTGCCGGTGGTGCCGGCGTATTTCCATTACCCGGAGAAGATCATCGGCGTCGGCGAGCCGTTCTTCCTCGGCGACGACATGGACGCCGACATCGCCCGCATCCGCGCCTGGTACGCGCCGTGGCGGGGCAAGCACCACGACGTCTGACGGGGGCGCTGGACGCCGCACGTCACCTGCGTCTTTCCCATCGCGAGTTCGCTGCACGCCCGCCGGATCAGGCGCTTGCGCGCCCGCTTCGTCGCGCAGCCGTTCGTGGCCGCGTCGGCCGGCGAGCGCCTGCCGGGATCGCCCGTCGTTCCCCGCGCGACTGGAATTGTGTCCGGCTTCCCTTATTCTTGATCCTGTACGGGTGATGTTCGTGCCCACTCCCCCGGGGACCCCATGGCGACACTGAAACGCATCCTGGAAGCGGCGCGGCTGATCGAGCCCGCGGCGCCGCCCGCCGCCGCGCCCGCCGAAGACGCCGACATCGACGCCATCATCCGTCGCGCCGCCGAGGCCGAAACCCGCGGCAGCCGCGCGCCGGCCCCGTCCGCGAAGGCGCCGCCGCCGGTGCCGACCGGAGCGGCGGACGGCGAGGCGGCCTCTCCGCCGGCCGAACAGGCTGCCGGATTGCCCGGCATCGAGGAAGGCCTGTCGTTCGCCGACATCTACGCCCGCCAGGGCCTGGCCGAGGCGGCGTTCCCGATCGAACGCCTGCAGAAGCTGGTCGAGGGCCTGCGCACGCTGGACCCGACCACCCGCCGGGCCGCGATCACCGCGATGGACGTCGCCGACGAGACCTGGTCGATGGAGCAGGTGCTGGCCGACGCCGACGCCAAGGTCGCCGCGCTGCGCGGCCACCAGCGCCACCTGCAGGGCGGCGCCGAGGCGCTGGTGCAGCACAACGGCGAGCGCATCGCCGCGCTGGAAGCCAGCCGCGACACCCGCGTCGCCGACCTGCGCCGGCAGATCGCCGCGCTGGAGGCGCAGGTGCAGGACGCGATCGGCGCTGCCGCCGCGGACGTCGCCCGGCTGCATTCCGAATCCGAATCGAACAAGGCCGCCCTGCAGCGCGAGACCCAGCGCCTCGACGCCCAGATCGCCGCGATCGCCGATCTCGCCGCCCAGTTCCGGGCCCCGGCGCAGTGACCCGGCGACGCCCCGTTTTCCGTTCTTCCTCTTCCGCATGCGCAGCGATCGGCACCGGTCGCGCGCGGCGCATCCCCCTCGCGTAAGGAGCCTGCCATGGCCGTCAAACTCACCCCGTTCGCCAAACTGCTGATCGGCGCCATCGTCGTCGTCGGCAGCGGCTCGGTGCTGTGGAACCTCTACAAGAACCACAAGGCCGAAGGCGGCGACGACACCACCGCCGCGACCGCGTCGAAGGACGGCGGCAAGACCGCGTCCGCTGGCGCCTACACCGGCTCGGGCGACGGCCCGCTCGGGTCGTCCGGCCATCCGCTGAAGGTCAGCATCGTCAGCTTCCACGGCTACGCGCCGGCGCTGGTCGCCAACGGCAACAGCCTGACCACCAAGTCCGGCTCGCTGTTCGATCGCGAAGGCCTGAACGTCGAGTTCGTGATCCAGGACGACATCCCGGCGATCGCGACGGTGTTCGAATCCGGCGCCGCGCAATGCGTGTGGCGCACCTCCGACTTCTGGGCGCAGGAGCAGCCGAACCTGCGCAACAGCGGCCACGACGGCCGCGCGGTGATGATCGTCGACAACACCCGTGGCGCCGACGCGATCATCGCGAAGGACCCGGCGATCCGCACCGTCGAGGACCTCGCCGGCAAGAAGGTCGCGCTGCTGCAGTTCACGCCGTCGCACGGCATGACCATCGACGCGATCGACAACTCGTCGCTGTCGGCGCGCAGGAAGCAGAGCATCGAGTACGTCTTCATCAACGCCGAGGACGGCCTCGCCGGCGTGCGCGCCGCGCTGGAGTCGGGCAACGTCGACGCCGCCGTGCTGTGGGACCCGGACCTGTCGCTCGCGCTGCGTGCGACCAAGGGCCATGTCGTGTATTCGACGAAGACCGCGTCGAACCTGATCTTCGACGTCATCGTCTGCGACAAGCGCGTGCTCGACGACGCGCAGGGCGCGGCCGCGGTGCAGAAGTTCGTCAACGGCTGGATGAAGGGCGTCGACGCCGCGCGCGCCAATCCCGACGGCGCGGTCGATGCGCTGGTCGGTACCGAGGAGTTCTTCACCCTGCTGGCGAAGGACGAAGGCAAGCCGTTCGTGAAGGGCCTGTTCGACAACCTGCTGTGGACCGGCGTGGGCGACAACGCGCGCATCCTCGGTCTGGCCGGCGGCACCAACCACTACGCCCGCGTCTACCAGCGCTTCGACCAGATCTACCGCGCAGCCGGCGCGCTGGCGAACCCGAAGTCGCCGGTGATCAACCCGTCCGACAGCTTCGACACCCGCTTCATCGAGACGCTGTACAAGGCCAGCACGCAGGCGCAGGCCGAGGCGCAGAAGACCGAGACCTTCACCGCGCAGGCCCGGGAGCAGGCGGTGCAGGCCGCGCCGGCGGAAGTGACCAAGCCGGTCGTGGTGAACTTCAACAGCGGCCAGGCCGCGCTGACCAAGCGCGCCGAGAAGACCATCGACACCGACATGGTGCCGTTCATCGAGAACAACGGCAGCGCCTACTTCGAGATCAGCGGCAACACCGACAGCACCGGCAACGCGGCGGCCAACAACCGCCTGTCGCTGTCGCGTGCGCAGGCGGTGGTCGACTACCTGGTGCAGCAGTGGGAGTTCCCGCGCGAGCGCTTCAAGATCGTCGGCAACGGCTCCGAGCGCCCGCTGTGCAACGAAAGCGCGCCGGAAGCCGAAGGCCTGAACCTCGACGCCTGCCGCGAAGCCAACCGCTCCACCCGCATCGCCGTGTTCGGCGCGCGCCAGTGACCCGGGAACGCCCGTCGGCATGAACAACGCCTGGAATCCCTACGCGTCGCTCCCCGGCACGCAGCGGCAGCGGCTCGGCGTCATCGGCGTCGCGGTCGTGCTGCTGGCGTGGGCGGGCCTGAGCGCCAGCGGCTGGATCAGCCCGAACAAGCTGCCCGCGCCGTGGGCCGTGGCGAAGGCGTTCGGCTATCTCGCCTGGCACGACGGCAAGAGCCTGCTGCTCGACGCCACGCTGTGGTCGGTCGGCCGCGTGGCCGCCGCCGGCGTGCTGGTGGTGCTGCTGGGCGTGCCGCTGGGCATCCTGATGGGCGCCTCGGCGAAGCTCAACGCCGTGCTGTCGCCGCTGATCGACCCGTTCCGCTCGGCGCCGGTGGTGGCACTGCTGCCGATCCTGGTGATGTGGCTGGGCATCGGCGAGACGATGAAGGTCGCGTTCCTGTTCCTCGGCGCCGTGGTCTACCTCGTGCCGATGGTGCGCGACGCCGTGCAGGCGGTGCCGCAGAGCTACTGGATCGGTGCCCGCGATCTCGGCGCCACGCCGTGGGAATGCATCCGCCACGCGGTGGTGCCGATCGCGATGCCGCGCATCGCCGACGCGATCATCGTCAGCGTGTCGGTGATGTGGACCTACATCACCGTCGCCGAATACGTGAACGCCAAGGTCGGCCTCGGCCAGCTGATCCAGAACGCGCGCCGCTTCAGCGCGATGGACCAGGTGTTCGCCGGCATCTTCGTGATCATCGCGCTGGCGCTGGTGACCTACCAGGTGATGCGCACCGCCAAGCGCCGCCTGTACCCGTGGGAGACCCAGGCATGACCGGCAACGCCGACGCCGCACCGGCCGTGATCTCGCTGGAGCGGATCGTCCAGGAATTCCAGCGCCCCGAAGGCGGCGTGAACCGCGTCATCGACGACCTCGACCTGCGCCTCACCGGTCCCAGCATCAACATGCTGCTGGGCCCGTCCGGCTGCGGCAAGAGCACGCTGCTCTACATGATGGGCGGCGTGCGCCCGCACAACCTGGTGATGCCCACCAGTGGCACGGTGAACATCGACGGTACGCCCTGCGCCGATGCGCACGACGACGCGGTGATGGTGTTCCAGCGCTACGCCAATCGTCCCGACCTCACGGTGTACGACAACGTCGCCTTCCCGTTCCGGCTCAAGCTGTGGCGCGATCGCGTGCCCGCGGCCGAGCGCGACGGGCTGGTGATGCACATGCTGGAATCCGTGGGCCTCGCCGACAAGGCGAAGCTGCACCCCAGCCAGCTCTCCGGCGGCCAGAACCAGCGCATCGCGCTGGCCCGCGCGCTGATGCTCAAGCCGCGCATCCTGCTGATGGACGAGCCGTTCGGCGCGCTCGACGCGCAGACCCGCGAGGAGATGCAGAAGCTGCTGGTGAAGCTCTACCAGGAGCATCCCTGCCTCATCGTGTTCGTCACCCACGACGTCACCGAGGCGCTGCTGCTGGGCGATCGCGTCGTCGTGCTGTCGACGCAGCCGGCGCGCATCGCCGACGATTTCGAGATCGCCGCGCCCAAGCCGCGCGACAGCGGCTGGCTGCGCATGCCCGAGGCCGCCGCGCTGGAGCAGCGCATCCTCAGCCGCCTGCACCAGGCCGCCGGCAAGGGCAACATGCGGGTGACGATCTGAGCGCCTGCCGATGAATGCGTCGCCCAAGCCCGTCAGCTACCTGCGCGCCTGGCTGACCAGCCAGACCAACCTCACCGCCGTGCTCGGCGGCGGGCTGGCCGCGGCCGTGGCCTCGATCCCCGCCGGGGTCGCCGGCGCGCTCGGCGCGCTGGTGGTGCTGGGCGCGGCGCAGGTGCTGGCGGCGCTGGTGGTGCCGGATTTGCCGTCGTTCCGCAGCCGCATCGATCGCCAGTCGCGCCGCGGCGCCGTCGACCAGCGCCGCAGCCAGCTGCAGCAGGAACTGTTCCAGGTCTACGGCGGCATGGAGCGGGTGATGGGCATGGCGATGTGGCAGAAATACCGCGTCATCGTCGAACGCTCGGAAGTGCTGTACCGCATCGCCGGCGAGGCCTCCAGCCAGCTGTCCTACGATGACGCCGAGCGCGTCGACAAGGCGTCGGTCGACTACCTCGCGCTGTGGCTGGCGCAGGTGACGATCCAGGAGCGCCTGCGCAGCGGCGAGGAAGCCACGCTCGACCGCCGCCTGCGCGAGGCCGACCGCTCGCTCGCGGAGGTCGAGGAAGACGACCCGCGCCATCGCCTGCTGAAGATGGCCCGCGACGACTATGCCGCGGTCAAGCTGCGCCACGACCGCCTGGTCGCACGCCGCATGTCGATCGACGCCGCGCTGGTGTCGCTGCCCGACCAGGTGGAGGAGATTTACCAGATGGTCGTCGCCAGCCCGTATTCCAGCGTCCTCGGTTCCAAGCTCGGCGAGTCGTTGTCGCGGCTGCAGCTGGAAGAGGACATCGAGATGGAGCTGTCGCAGAACGATCTGGACAGCCACTACTTCAAGAACCACGCCGTGTCCGCCGCGCAGCAGGCCCAGGCGAAAGCCGCGGGGCAGCCCGATGGCGGCGCGCGCTGACCGGACCCTTTCCACAGGAGACTTCGCATGAACCTCTTCAGCCGACTCGCCAACCTCGTGCGCGGCTTTCTCTCGCTCTTCGTCACCGGGCTGGAACAGCAGCATCCGGAGATCGCGTACGAGAACGCGATCAACACGATGATCGAGAAGTACAACAAGCTCAAGAACGCCACCGCCGGCCTGATCCGCCTGCGCGAGGACGCCGCTGACCGCCTGCAGAAGGCGCAGGCGCAGCAGAAGGAACTGGCCGCGATGCTCGACCAGGCGATGGCCACGAACCAGGACGACCTTGCGGTCGAACTGATCGAGCGCAAGGATGCCGTCGAGGCCGAGATCGCGTCGCTGCAGGGCGATCTCGAAGGCGCCCAGAAGGACGTCGAGACCGCCAAGAACGCGCTGACCGACGTCAAGGGCGAGATCGGCAAGCTCAAGGCCGAGAAGGACCGCATGCTGGCGAAGATGCAGAGCGCGCAGGCGCGCACCCGCATCAACGACCAGCTCGAAGGCCTCTCGGTCGACGCCGAACTGCGCGCGCTGGAGAACGTCCGCACCGGTATCAAGGACACCATCGCCAAGGCCAAGCTCGGCGACGAACTGCGCGAGTCCGACCTCGACAACCGCCTCGACGCCCTGAAGGCCGGCAGCAGCAAGGCCGTCGCCCGCGCCAAGCTCGAAGCGATGAAGAAGGAACGCGCCGGCCAGGCCGCGGGCGACCGGACGATCTGATCCCCCGCTGTCATCCCGAGCGCAGCGAGGGACCTGCTGTTCCTGCTTTCTGCGAACGGCAGTTCCCTCGGCGGCTTCGCCCGCGTTCGGGATGACATCGTCGTACGTCGATTCACAGGCACGCAGCGCCACGTCGGCAGGACATTGCACCCATGACCACCCTCAACGGCACCTCGACGCAGACCGCGCTCCCCGCCTGGGCCGACGCACTCAAGCGACGCTACCTCGCCGGCGAGGCCGGGCTGTTCCTGCTGCACGGCAACGTCCACGACGGCGTGCCGCACGAAGGCCGCCTGCTGCCGTTCTCCGACTACCTGCAGGACGTGGTGCTGGCCGCCAAGCCGCAGCGCTACGAACTCGCGCTGCGCCACGCCGGCCTCAAGCGCCGCGGCGAAGGCACCAAGCCGATCGAGCACGGCGAGTCGCTGCTCTCGGACATGGCCGCGCTGGAGCTGCGCCTGCGCACGGGCGAGGGCATCGCGCTGGTGCTGCCGCACGCGGGCGACCTCGTGCCGAACGCCGACACCACGTTCCTCAGCACCGACGAACGCGGCCTGCTGGAGATCTTCCACGACTGGTCGCTGGGCGGCCTGCTGCTGCAGCGCAACCACATCGTCGTGCTGCTGTGCGCGTCGCTGGCGGAGCTGCATCCTTCGCTCAACACCAATCCGCGCATCGCCGCCATCGAAATACCGCTGCCCGACGAGGTCGCGCGCGCGCAGCTGGTCGCGCAGTCCGCGCCGCACATGCCCGCGGACCGGCAGGCGCTGGTCGCCAAGCACACCGCCGGCCTGCGCCTGCTGGAGATCGACGGCATCGTCGCCGAGCGTCCCGACGCCGGCCTGCCCGAGGCCGAGCGCAAGGCGCTCGCGCTGCAACTGCTCGGCGATGCGCCCGACGCCGCGAAGCGCGCGGATGCCTACGCCGCCGTCACCGCGGGCAAGAGCCGCGAGGAAATCGCGTTCCTCATCCTCGGCCACGCCGCGCCAGCCACCGGCGAGGACCCGCTCGCGGCGATGCTCGCGATCATCGGCCAGCGCAAGCGGGAGATCATCCAGCGTTCCTGCGGCGACCTCATCGAATTCCTCGATCCGGCGTACGGCCTCGACGCGGTCGGCGGCTACGACCAGATCAAGGCCGAGCTGATGAAGATCGCCGCGCTCATCCGCAGCGGCGACGCGCGGCTCGCGCCGATGGGCCTACTCGCGGTCGGCCCGATGGGCGTGGGCAAGACCTTCGTCATCAAGGCGTTCCTGAAGGAAGCCGGCCTGCCCGGCGTGGTGCTGAAGAACTTCCGCTCGAAGTGGGTGGGGTCGACCGAATCGAATCTCGAGCGCGTGCTGAAGATCATCCGCGCGATGAGCCCGATCGCGCTGGTCATCGACGAAGGCGACCGCAGCTTCGGCAACGGCGAGGGCGGCGAGACCGACGGCGGCACGTCCTCGCGCGTCATCGCGCGGCTGAAGGACTTCATGTCCGATCCGGAAAACCGCGGCCACGTGCTGACGATCCTGATGACCAACCGCCCGGACAAGCTCGACGTCGACATCAAGCGGCCGGGGCGGCTCGATCGCAAGATCCCGTTCTTCTACGCCGATACCGCCGCGGATCGCTTGCGCGTCGTCGGCGCGATCCTCAAGCGCAACGGTGCCGCGCTGTCGGAGGCCGACACTGCCGCGCTCGTCGCCGCGCTCGACGGCCTCGACGGCTACTCCAACGCCGACCTCGAAGCGATCGCGCTGCTCGCGCTCGACAACGCCCGCAACGACGGCGACGCGGCGCTCGGTCTCGCGCACCTGCAGCAGGCCATCGGCGATTTCATCCCGCCGCAGCACGTCGACACCATCCAGCTGATGGAACTGCTGGCGGTGCAGGAATCCTCGCGCCGCAGCCTGCTGCCGGAGCGGTTCGCGAAGCTGGCGCCGGCGGAGGTGTCGGACTTGATCGAGGCGCTGAAGCGTCGGCTACGATAAGTCAGCATTGGAGAAAGTATGCGAAAGGACGAGGCGTTAGCAATATGCGAACAATTGGCGGTTTTGCTGGGAGATGCTCCTGGCAAAAATGATCATGCATTTGCCAAATCGGAGGAGCTTCTAGCCAAGATTGCTATCGTCGAAGGGAATGAAATTGGCGATGTGATAGGAAGATATCGCAGAAGAATGGATATATGGTTCAGTGCGCGGAAGTGGGAAAGCTATGGAGCTAAAAAGTTGAAGCAAGACGTCAGCAACGACTTGGCAAGAATTCGGATGAGAATCAGAGAGGGTGCTTGGAGCTAACGCCTTAGATTTTTGGAGTTCATTTCTATGTCCGCCAGCCCGATCTGCGACCGCCGCGACCTCGACTTCATGCTGTACGAGGTGCTCGACGTCGAGCGCCTCTGCGCCTATCCGCGCTTCGCCGAACACGGTCGCGAGACCTTCGCCGCGGCGCTCGACCTCGCGCACCAGATCGCGCTGGAGAAATTCCTCCCGCACAACCGCAAGTCCGACCTCAACGAACCGGCGATGGTCGACGGCCGGGTCGAACTCATCCCCGAGATCGGCGACGCGGTGCAGGCCTACAACGACGCCGGTTTCTGCGCCGTGCTGGCCGACCACGCCGACGGCGGCATGCAGCTGCCGTTCGTGGTCGCGCAGGCCTGCGACGCGATGTTCTCGGCTGCGAATCCCGGCACGATTGCGTATCCGGCGCTGGCGCGCGGCGCCGCCAACCTGCTCGCCGCGCACGGCAGCGAGGACCAGCAGCGCCGCTACATGCGGCCGATCGTCGAAGGCCGCTGGTTCGGTACGATGTGCCTGTCCGAGCCGCATGCCGGCTCTTCGCTCGCGGACATCCGCACCGTCGCCGAACCGCAGCCGGACGGCACGTATCGCCTGTCGGGCGCAAAGATGTGGATCTCCGCCGGCGACCACGAGCTGGGCGAGAACATCGTGCATCTGGTGCTGGCGAAGATCGTCGGTGCGCCGGCCGGCGTGCGCGGCATCAGCCTGTTCGTCGTGCCGCGCTGGCGCGTGAACGCCGACGGCAGCCGCGGCGAACGCAACGACGTGCGCCTCGCGGGGCTCAACCACAAGATGGGCCAGCGCGGCAGCGTCAACACGTTCCTGAAATTCGGCGAGGCCGGCGACTGCCATGCCGAACTCGTCGGCCCGCCGCACCAGGGCCTCGCCTGCATGTTCCACATGATGAACGAGGAGCGCATCGGCGTCGGCATGGGCGCGGTGCTGCAGGGGCTCGCGGGCTACCTGCATGCGCTCGGTTACGCAAAGGAACGCAGGCAGGGCCGGCATCCCGACCAGAAGGATCCCGCGTCGCCGCCGATCGCGATCATCGAACACGCCGACGTGCGCCGCATGCTGCTGCAGCAGAAGGTGTACGTCGAAGGCGCGGCGCTGCTCGGCTACCACGCATCGATGCTGGTCGATCGCGCACACGATGCCGATGCCGACGTGCGCCGCGACAGCCACCTGCTGCTGGAACTGCTGACGCCGATCGTGAAGGCCTGGGGGTCGGACCACGCCTTGAAGGCGAACGAACTCGCGATCCAGGTGCTCGGCGGCTACGGCTTCACCCGCGAATATCCGGTCGAGCAGTGCTATCGCGACAACCGCATCAATCCGATCCACGAAGGCACCAACGGCATCCAGGCGCTGGACCTGCTCGGCCGCAAGGCGATGATGCAGGACGGCGTCGCGCTGAAGCTGCTGATGGCGGAGATCGCACGCGCCTGCGCCGATGCACGCACCAACGATGCGCTGGCGCCGCTCGCGGACGCGCTGGACGCCGCCGCGCGTCGCGTCGTCGAAGCCACGCGCGCGGCGGGCGCGCGCATGGCCGCGAGCGAGGTCCGGTTGGCGCTGGCGAACGCGAGCGCGTACATGACCGCGCTGGGCCACGTCGTGATCGGCTGGCAATGGTTGCGCCAGGCCACGGTCGCCTCGCGCGCACTGCCTGCGGCGACCGGCGACGACCGCGCGTTCTACGCCGGCAAACTGCAGGCCTGCCGCTTCTTCTTCGCCACCGAACTGCCGCTGGTCGAACACGCCGCGCGCCTCGTGCGCGACGCCGACACCACCGCGTTCGACATGTCGCCCGACTGGTTCTGACGCGGCCTCAGCGGATCGTGCGGAAGGTGAGGTTGACGCGCGGCCCCAGCGGCCGCTTCGATTTGGCGATGCCGTGCTTCCAGCGATGCTGGGTCTCGCCCCGCATCAGCAGCAGGTCGCCCGACGCCAGCGGCACGCGTACCGTCGGCACGTCGCGACGGTCGCGATGCCGGAACGCGAGCACGCGTGTCTCGCCGAGGCTGAGCGACGCGATCACCGGCCGCTGTCCCAACTCGGGTTCGTCGTCGCTGTGCAGGCCCATGCCGTCGGCGCCGTCGCGATAGAAGTTCAGCAAGACGCTGTTGAACGACGTGGCGCACGCGCGCTCGACGCACGCGCGCAGCGACGACAGCAGCGGCGTCCACGGCAGCGGCGCCATCGTCGTGCCGGAATAGGTGTATGCGCGACCCGGATCGCCATGCCAGGCCACGAGCCGCGGCTGCACGTACTCGCGGCCCCAGAGCGTGATCGTCTCCGATCGCCACGGTGTTTCCGCGATCAGTGCGTCGAGCAGCACGTCAGGCGCCTGCGGCAGCGGGAACACGCGCCACAGCCGCACGTCCGCGTCGGGCATCGGCAGCGGCTCGAAGCAGTCGGCGGTGGCGAACAGATCAGCGGTCAAGGCGAGGCGATTCCAGCATCCGGTTCCGCGAGCATACGCCGCGTATCCGGGCTATCCCATGCAGGGTGCGCAGGAGCGCACCCTGCATGGGCGAGACATCGCGGGGCGTGGCGCGACCCACGCCCCGCACGGGTCACGGCACCTGACCCTTCGGCACGGAGCCGCCCGGAGGTCCGCCGCCCGGACCGCCGGAGGACGACCCGGTGACCGAGGTCAGCGTGGCGGTCATCCGCGCGCCGAGGATGTTCGCGCGGTTGTTCGAAGGCGACAGGCCGCCGATCGAGACCGCCGTGGTCGTCTCGGTATCGTAGAGCGCCGAGGAGGTGTGGATCAGCTGGATCACGTCCCCGTTCCTGACCATACCCTGCGTACTCGTCGCCGGTCCGCCGTTGACGCTGTACAGGCCGCCGCTCACGGTGATCGGTACGTAAACGCCGCGCGGCCACAGGCCGCTGACCGTCCAGCTCTCGCTGGTGATGGTCGTCGAGCGCGGCACGCCGTACTGCGGTGCCAGATAGTTGTCGTCCGGGCGCAGGTTCTGCGGCTCGCCCTGATAGCGCAGCAGATGGAAGTAACTCGGCGCGAGATACTGGTCGCCCGAGTAACCGCCGACGTAGAAGCGGCCGTCGGGCAGCATCGAGATGAACTCGGCGGACGCGGCGAGCGGCGACGTCGCGATCATGTCCCCGAACTTGTATCCGACGCCGTTGAAGGCGAGGTCGAGCACGCCATTCGTCGTGTACCGCGCGACGTACGAGACGGAGACGCCGCCGTTCGCCAGCGGCGGGAATCCGCCGGCGACCACCACGCTGCCATCGGCAACGGCTTCGATCGCGCCCACCGTGCGACTGCCGACGAGATTGAAGGTGTCGAAGCTTCCGCCATTGTTGAACGTCGTGTCGACGAGGCCGTTCGCCGACAGGCGCGCGACATGGATGCCGGACTTGAAGCCCGGCTGCTCGACGCCGACCGATCCGACGACGATCCGGCCGTCGCTCGTCAGCGCAAGCCGGCGTCCGTAGGCGTCGGTGCTGCTGCGCGAGACCAGCGTCACGCCATTGGTGCCGAACGAGAGGTCGCGCGTGCCCGACGGCGTCAGTCCCTGCACGTAGGCGGAATTGACGCCGTTGTAGACGATGTCGCCGACGATGACGATGCGCCCATCGGGCTGGATGACCAGGTCGTACACGCTTTCGAAGAAGTTGTTGGCGGAAAGCTGGACCCTGCCGTTCGTGCCGAAGCCGGTGTCCGGCGTGCCGTTGGCGTTGAAGCGCGCGACGAAGAAGTCGTGGTAGCCGCTCGGATCCTGGATGCTGCCGCCGACCACGATCTTGCCGTCCGCCTGGATCGCGAGGGCATTGAGCGCATCGTTGCTGCCGAGCAGCAGCTCGACGATGCCGTTCGTGCCGAACGTCGGATCGAGCGCACCGGCCTGCGTATACCGCACCAGCAACTGGTAGCGGGTGCTGTAGACGTGACCGTAGCCGACGCTGTAGATGCCCTGCGGCGTGTACGCCATGTCGACGATCGCATCGTTGCCGCCGAAGTAGTCGTAGGTCGTGATGCCGTTTCCGCTCGGGCCGAACGCGGGGTCGTAGGCGCCGTTGCCGAATTGGCGGAACAGCGCGAGCTGCCGGTTGACCGTCGAACTGCCGGCCGGGAGGTCGCCGGCCCAGCCGCCGAGGATCAGCTTCTCGTCGGGTTGCAGCGCCCCCGCGAACGCCTGCCCGCCGCTGCTCGACACGGGGATCAGCGAGCGCCCCGCCTGCGCGAACGTGGGATCGAGATCCGCGCTGCCGGCGAAGGCCGGCGGACTCACGGTGGCCACGCATGCCAGGCAGAAGGTCAGCGCATGCCGGTACAGCGACCGCGGGCGTGTGATGCGTCGTCTCATTGAATGTCCTCGTGGTAATGGGAGTCGAACGTCGTCCGGGCAGACGCGGGCCACGCGATCCCGGCCATCCGGGCGCATCCGCGCGTGCGGATGGCGGGACGGCGTGCAGGCACGGAAAGGATCGGATGATCGGCAGGCGATGTCGTCGTCAGCGCGTTGCAGGCGGCCGCGTCATCCATTGCGCGGCCGTTTCGCTGATTCGCATGCAGTCGCGGTCGATGCACGACCATCGTGCCGTCGATGACCGCGATGACCGCGATGACCGCATCAGTGTCTGCCCGAACGACGCACAGGATATGCGGAGGGTGTCGCGTGGCGTGAGATCGGCGGGCGCGCATCGTCAAGCGTCGCGTCCGGATGACATTCGCGATGCGCTTCCGCATGCCGGTTCGATGCGGGTCGTGATCGTCGGTTTTCAGGGAAGCACCGCAAACATGGCGCGAGTGGAGACGATGCGGCGGATGCCGTCATGACGCCCGGCATGCGGAAGCCCGGCAGAATCCGGTCGACGGATCCTGCCGGGCGGGGCGCCAGGGTCCTTCCCGGCTCAGAACACGTAATTGACGGTCACCGACGTCGGTCCTCCGAAGAGTGGTGCCATCGTCCCGGTGCCGTTGACCCGGGAGAAGAGTCGCAGCGGCTGGTTCGCGGGCACGCCGGTGCCACGGAAATCGACACCGCCGGAGCCGGAATTGCTGATGTCGCCACAGACGGTGCCCGTGGAGTTGCAGAGATAGACGATCAGCCCGGCCGGACGCGGATACGAATAGCTCCACGTGTAGTAGGCGATGGTCACCGTCGCGTTGGCAGGCGGACTGCCGACGACGGGGTAGGCGACGTTGTACCAGAAGTTCTTGCTGTAGATGGTCGGCGCCGCGGCCGAACTGCCGTAGGCGCTCGACCCCGCCTCCGCGCTCTGCATCGAGGCCGCGGCCGTGCACAGCAGGAAGAGGGCGATGCTCGAAGAAATCCTTGTCTTCATCGAAAGTTCCTTGTGTGGGTTGGAACGAAGGTGCCGCACCAAGGCAAGGCGCTTCGGGCTCCCGATCCCGAAGCGTCCACCCTGCGGCCAGTCGACCGTATCCACTGCCTCGCACGTCGTCATCCTGTGTGATCCGACAGCATGGGAACCCCGTGTTTTCGCGTGCGAATCCGTGATGGAGATCGAAGGCGCCGCGAGCATTCCACGTGCGATCAGTGATGAAACGCAGCGATCGCTTCGCGATCGATCGTCGAGCGCTATCGGAGCTGTTTCAAGCTGCGCGAACGTGATGCCGCAGGAAGACGGCTGTGCGCCGACGGCCGGCATTGGCACCGAGGTCACGGACGATACAATCGGGCCGAAGAGGAGGACACGCCATGCGGATCGTGTACCAGTCGACGAACGTCGCCGATCTCTACGTACTGCGCGACCTGCTCGCGCAGGCGGACATCCCGGCGCACGTGCAGGGTGAATTCCTCCGCGGCGGCATCGGCGAACTGCCCGCCGACACCCCGGTCTCGCTGGCGGTCGCGGACGCGCAGGCCGACGCAGCGCGCGCGATCGTCCTCGACTGGGAGCGTTCGCGGCCGGAGGACGATGTCGAGGACCCTGCGGACGCGACGGCGTCCATTCCCGCGCCGGCGCGACGTGGCGCCTCCGTGCTGCAGGTCCTCGGCACGCTGGCACTGGGCGCGTTCTGCGGCGGTGCCATCGTCTGGGCGATCTACAACCATCCGGCGGAGGGACTCACGCGCGATTTCGACGGTGACGGTAACGCGGATGAGCGCGTGATCCTGGCCGGCGATCGCATTGATCGGGTCGAATACGACCGCAACCACGACGGCAAGGTCGATCGCATCGTGTATTACGCGCGTGACCATCTCCCGGACCACGCCGGGTTCGACAGCGATTTCGATGGTCGCTTCGAGGGCAGCGAACGTTACGACGAGAATGAGCCCGTGGAATGGAGCCATGATCGTGATGGCGACGGGGTCATCGAACTGCGTGCGGTCTACGTGAATGGCGTGATCGCGAAGGAAGAAACCTTCGACAAGCACGCCCGCATCACCCGCACGGTCCAGTTCCGCGGCGGCGTGCCGGTCTCCGGTGAGTTCGACTCGGACGGCGATGGTGTGCTCGACACCGCGCGGACCTACGATGCGAGTGGGGAGATCGTGGCGTCCAAACCGCTTGCGGTGGAAAAGGGCAGCTGAGCCCAGTTGCGGCTTGTTTTTCAGCCCCACGCCTCGGCCCACAGGTCGCGGCCGTTCATCCAATCATCGAGCCACGCGTCGAGCGTATCCTTGTGCTGCAGGACGACTGACGACATCGGGGCGCCCAAGTCCTTCGAGCTTGGGTCGATGGAAAAGATCGGATTCCGTTCTCCGGCATCGACGATGGAATAGATGCCGCAACCCCAGTGGCAGAGCGGCAGCCATGTCGCTTGCCATTGCCATTCGGGATCGGAAGGATCGGGTGCGAGGAAGGCCCGGTATCGCTCGATGACGGTCATTTTCTGGTCGTCGCTGAAACCGCCCTCGACGCCCATCACGCCGTAGCCCGGCCCGAAGCCACCGTTCGCCACGTCGAGTTAGATCGCCCGCAGCGTCGCGGGCAGTGCGAAACCCAGCGTGGCTTCGGCGCGCGTCACCGCCGCTGGCGAGGCTGGCGGCGATGCGCGGGAGCGGTTGCTTGTTTATGCGAGCATGATGCTTTTATTTTCCAAGTTGAAGCCTGAGCTGCTGTGTCTTTTGCGCTTCTGTGTCTGCTTCATTTTTTGCTTTTTTGGCTTGTGCTTCAGCTATTTCTTTGACTTGTTGGAATACATCTTGAAAAAGAGGTTTTACATCGGATGGCTCTATTGATCCATTTAGACTCGCCTCGCAAATGCGGAAAAGCGCTTCCCGTGCAAGTAGTACGACGTTATCTCTTCCCGCCAGAGCCATTGCTGTTGTGTTTAGTGTTGCATCAACTCCTGTTGCTGAAGATCCGTCAGGGGTCTTGAAATCGCCTTTTAGTGTGTTAACGAAAGACAATGCGACATCTGGGGATGGTTCGGAGCACATTCTTATTTTCGAATCTTGCGGAACAAAAATTGCCCCTCTTCTTGAAGCATCGTAGCTCATCCAGTAAGCCGTGTTTTGGTGAAGCTCCTTCTTGGATGAGGGTGCATGAAAAGTAGAGCAACCTGTGACGACGAAGGCTAGTGATATGGCGGCATACGCAGATTTGTTCATGGCAATGTCCTTTTGGTAAGTCGTGGATTTGTTATGCTTCTTGTGCGAATGTTGCGCAAATTTAAATATTAAATTTTATTTCGCATCGGCGTTGCTGAAATTTTTCATAAATTTTTTTAAATACAGATAACACCTTTAACTTATCTCTTCTACCTGTTATTTCTGGCAGGCCCTCACCTCTCCGAATGCCCCGTCTCGTCATATCCGCGCGGTGCCAGCATCTGCGGCCGGATCAGTTCGATGAAGTCGCGGGCCTGCTGGGACAGGTATTTGCCCTTGCGCACGACCACGCCGTAGCTGCGTGAGGGGAAATACTTGGCGAGGGAGCGGGCGGCGAGGCGGTCGTGGTCGGCGTCGGTGAGGCAGATGGCGGTGACGATGCTGATGCCCAGGCCCATCGCGACGTACTGCTTGATGACTTCCCAGCCGCCGACTTCGAGAGCGACGGTGTAGGGCACGCGGTTCTGCTGGAATACCAGGTCGACGAGGCGGTAGGTGGTCAGGCGCTGCGGCGGCAGGATCAGGCCGTAGGGCGAGAGGTCTTCGAGCTTGAGGTCGGGCTTGGTCGCCAGCGGATGGTCGCGGGGCATGATCAGCATCGGGTCGAAGCGGTAGACCGGGGCGTAGTCGAGGTCGGCCGGCACGTCGAGCATCGAGCCGACCGCGAGGTCCACGCCATCGTTGCGCAGCAGGTCGAGGCCGCCGGCGCCGGTGACGTTGTGCAGGGTCAGGCGCACGTCGGGGTGGGCGCGGCGGTAGGCCTCCACGATCTTCGGCAGCAGGTAGAGGATGGTCGAACTGCCGGCCGCCACGTGCAGTTCGCCAGCGTCCAGCCCCTTGATCTGCTCGCGGAAGTCGGCCGGCAGGCGATCGATGCCTTCCACCAGCGGCCGCGCCAATTCGTACAGGGCGTCGCCCTCGCGGGTGAGCGCGAGCCGGCGCCCCACGCGCTCGAACAGCTTCACGCCCAGCTCGCGTTCCAGCGCCTGCAGCTGGAGGGTGATGGCCGGCTGGCTGAGGTACAGGGCCTCGGCCGCGCGCGAGACCGACCCCAGCCGGGCCACCTGGCAGAAGGCGCGGAGGGGCTTGAGGCGGTCCGCCTTGTAGGCGAAACGGGGGCTGTGCGGGGCGTCGTCGGTCATCGGGGCGATCCTGTTTCGGACGAACGGTGGCTCGGATGGTCGATGTTGCAGTGCAAAATCAACGGCTTGCGTGGTTTTCGACTTTGGTCGAAGCCTTCGTATAAGTAAATCTTATGATCAGCATTGCCAAAACTGTATTGTCAAATACAGTACCCGGGCGGATGGTTGGGCTCCCCACGTCTTACCGGAGTCCGCGATGTCCGCCGTCCTCAAGCCGCAGGCCGACCCTCTCCAACCCCAGGTCGGGATCGCGATCCTCGGCCATGCCGAGGGACAGGACGCCCTGTTGACCCCGGACGCGCTGGCGCTGCTGGCGCACCTGCATCGCCGCTTCGAGCCGCAGCGCCAGGCGCGGCTGGCGGCCCGGCAGGAGAAGCAGGCCGCATTCGACGCCGGCGCGTTGCCGGCCTTCCGCGACGACACCAAGGCGATCCGCGAGGGCGACTGGCGCGTGGCGCCGATCCCGGCCGCGCTGCAGGACCGCCGCGTGGAGATCACCGGCCCGGTCGATCCGAAGATGGTGATCAACGCGCTGAACTCCGGCGCGAACTGCTACATGGCCGACTTCGAGGATTCGACCTCGCCGACGTGGGCCAACCTGATCGAAGGCCAGACCGCGCTGCGCGCGGCGGTGGCCGGCACGCTGGAATTCGACGCCCCCGCGATCGACGGCAAGCCGGGCAAGCAGTACCGCCTGAAGCCCGAGGCCGAGCGCGCGGTGCTGATCGTGCGGCCGCGCGGCTGGCACCTGGACGAGAAGCACGTGACCGTCGACGGTCAGCGCATCGGCGGCGGCCTGTTCGACCTCGTACTGTTCGCGTTCCACAACGCCGCCGCGCTGGTGTCGAAGGATCGCGGCCCGTACTTCTACCTGCCGAAGTTGCAGTGCATGGAAGAAGCCGCGCTGTGGAACGAGGTGCTCGACGAGATCGAAGTGCGGTTGAACCTGCCGCAGGGCGCGATGAAGGCGACGGTGCTGATCGAGACGCTGCCGGCCGCGTTCGAGATGGACGAGATCCTGCACGCGCTGCGCAGCCGCATCGTCGGCCTGAACTGCGGCCGCTGGGACTACATCTTCAGCTACATCAAGACGCTGCGCCGGCATCGCGACCGCGTGCTGCCCGAGCGCAGCCAGGTGACGATGACGCAGTCGTTCCTGAAGGCGTATTCGGAGCTGTTGATCAAGACGTGCCACCAGCGCGGTGCGCATGCGATGGGCGGCATGGCCGCGCAGATTCCGAATCCGCGCGACCCGGAAGCCAACGCCGCCGCGTTCGCGCGCGTCGAGGCCGACAAGCTGCGCGAGGCGACCGCGGGCCACGACGGCACGTGGGTCGCGCATCCGGGGCTGGTCGAGACCGCGCGCCGCATCTTCGACGCGCGCATGCCCGGCCCGCACCAGCAGCACGTCGCGCGCGAGGACGTGCGCACGAGCGCGGAAGCCCTGCTGCGCCCGTCGCTGGGCACGATCACCGTCGCCGGCTTCTTCGGCAACGTCGAAGTCTGCGTGCGCTATCTCGCGGCGTGGCTGGCCGGCAACGGCTGCGTGCCGATCCACGGGATGATGGAAGACGCCGCGACCGCCGAGATTTCCCGCGCGCAGCTGTGGCAGTGGCTGCACTTCGCCGACGACGGCCGCGATCCGCTGCATCTCGATGACGGCACGCCGGTGGACTTCGCGCTGCTGGAACGCGCGCTGATCGGCCTGCCGTCGAAGCTCAAGGGCGACGCCACGGTCGTCGGCGCGGAGCGCGTCGACGAAGCGATCGAGATGCTGTCCGACCTCACCCATCGCGACGTGCTCGCCGATTTCCTCACGCTGCCGGCGTACGAACGCATCGATTGACCCGCTCCGCTTTTCGTAGGAGCGACGTGAGTCGCGACACGGAAGCGCCCAGGTCGCGACTCACGTCGCTCCTACAAACAAACCTCCGCATTCACCTCCCACGCAGGACCACACCCATGAAGACCACGCTGCCGACCGCCGAACAACTGAAGCTGGACTGGACCAACAACCCGCGCTGGGCCGGCATCGAGCGCACCTACAGCGCCGAGGACGTGGTGCGCCTGCGCGGCACGATCCCGGTCGACCATTCGATCGCACGCCTCGGCGCCGAGAAGCTGTGGAAGTCGCTGCAGACCGAAGACTTCATCAATGCGCTCGGCGCGATGACCGGCAACCAGGCGATGCAGCAGGTGAAGGCCGGCCTCAAGGCGATCTACCTCAGCGGCTGGCAGGTCGCGGCCGACGCCAACATCGCCGGCGAGATGTATCCCGACCAGTCGCTGTATCCCGCCAACTCGGTGCCGCAGGTCGTCAAGCGCATCAACAACACGCTGCTGCGCGCGGACCAGATCCAGTGCGCCGAAGGCACTGGCGACGTCGACTTCCTGCAGCCGATCGTGGCCGACGCCGAAGCCGGTTTCGGCGGCGTGCTCAACGCGTTCGAGCTGATGAAAGCGATGATCGAGGCCGGCGCCTCGGGCGTGCACTTCGAGGACCAGCTGGCCAGCGTGAAGAAGTGCGGCCACATGGGCGGCAAGGTGCTGGTGCCGACGCGAGAAGCGGTCGAGAAGCTGGTCGCCGCGCGCCTCGCCGCCGACGTGATGGGCGTGCCGACGCTGATCGTCGCGCGCACCGACGCCGAGGCCGCCGACCTGCTCACCAGCGACGTCGACGACAACGACAAGCCGTTCTGCACCGGCGAGCGCACGGTCGAAGGCTTCTACAAGACGAAGAACGGCCTCGACCAGGCGATCAGCCGCGGCCTGGCCTACGCGCCGTACGCCGACCTGGTGTGGTGCGAGACCGGCAAGCCGGACCTCGAATTCGCGCGCAAGTTCGCCGAAGCCATCCACGCGAAGTACCCGGGCAAGCTGCTGGCCTACAACTGCTCGCCGAGCTTCAACTGGAAGAAGAACCTCGACGACGCGACCATCGCGAAGTTCCAGAAGGAAATCGCCAGTTACGGCTACAAGTTCCAGTTTATCACGCTGGCCGGTTTCCACGCGCTGAACTACTCGATGTTCAACCTCGCGCACGGTTACGCGCGCCGCCAGATGAGCGCGTTCGTCGAACTGCAGGAAGCCGAGTTCGCGGCTGCCGATCGCGGCTTCACCGCGGTCAAGCACCAGCGCGAAGTCGGCACCGGCTACTTCGACAGCGTCACGCAGACGATCCAGGGCGGGAAGTCCTCGACCGTCGCGCTGAAGGGCTCGACCGAGGAAGAGCAGTTCGAGGATCGCCCGGCCGCCGCAGCCTGAGGTCGTCCAGAAGCAGAAGGCAACAACGCAGGCCCGGCCACCCGCCGGGCCTGCGCGTTTCCGCGGCGCGATCCTGAACGCGTCGCCCGTCGCCTGAACATGAATCGATGAACGATCGTCGCGATCGATTGCGCGGTGACGGCGGGCCGGTGATCCCCATGCGACGACGCGATGCAGCCCGTAACGAAGCACGCGCGGGAATCCCCACCATGACGTTGGTCATGCCCGGAAATACCGCCCATGCACGCTCGCCGGGGTGGAAAAACGGACGCGGTCGGTGTACATCTGTGCATTCGCTGTCATAGACGACACGAAGCGCCTGCCTGGCAGACGCCGCGCGCAGGACGACGCCCCCGCTTCAGCCGTTTCCTTCCCCTGTCTCGTTCAGGAGCCGTGTCGATGAAATCGCGTCAATTCCGAGTCCTCGTTCTTTCCCTGGCCCTCCTGTCGGCCACCGCCGTCGCCTGGGCGTCCGTCGATCCGCAGACGCTGACGATCCGCGACATCGTCAAGCAGCAGACCGCGCTGCGCGCGCAGGTCGCCGCCGGCAAGGGTCCGTTCAAGGACATGGAGAAGCGTGATCGCGAGGAAATGATCGCGCACCAGGATCGCGTGCTGCAGATGATCGGCGATCGCCAGACCATCGACGACATGCCGGCGGACCAGCGCACCGAATTGTTCAACGAACTGCAGTGGATCGACGCGACCGTCGCCAAGGCGCAGGACGAGCGCATGGTCTGCGAATACACCCGTTCCGTCGGTTCCAACCGCATGCAGTCGGTGTGCATGACCGCCGCCCAGCGCCAGAAGCTGCGCGACCGCGCGCAGTCGGAGCTGAGTCGGCCGAAGGGCTGCTCCAGCAACGACGGCGTCTGCCGCTGATGCCACGTACCGGTGGGCGTCGCCCGCCGGTACTGCGTTGCACGGTCGTGCGTCGACGGGCGTATCCGTCGACGCGCGCTGCACCACACGATGCCTTCGTGACGGCTGTTTTCCCGTGCAGCCGTCGCGCGTGACGACGGTCATCCTTCCTTCGTGATTGAGCGCATACTCCCTGCCGCAAGGCCGGGGGGATTCTCCAGGCGTGCCGCATCGGACGCCCGCTCTTCACGCAGGAGGTGTCAGATGGTCATCAGGAAACAGGCGCGCAGCAAGACCAACACGCGTGCATCGAAAGGAACGGCCGGCCAGAGCGCCGGGAACGCAGGTGAACTGCACCAGACCGCGGGAGGCGAGCATCCTCCCCTGACGACCAACCAGGGCATCCCGGTCGCCGACAACCAGAACGCGCTCCGCGCGTACGATCGCGGCCCGACCCTGCTCGAAGATTTCGTCCTGCGCGAGAAGATCACGCACTTCGATCACGAGCGCATCCCGGAGCGGATCGTGCATGCGCGCGGCAGCGGTGCGCACGGCTACTTCGAGTTGACGAAATCGCTGTCGAAGTACACGACGGCGAAGATCCTGACCGAGACCGGCGTGCGCACGCCGTTGTTCTGCCGGTTCTCGACCGTGGCCGGCGGTGCCGGTTCGGTGGACACGCCGCGCGACGTGCGCGGCTTCGCGGTGAAGTTCTATACGCAGGAAGGCAATTGGGATCTCGTCGGCAACAACATCCCGGTGTTCTTCATCCAGGATGCGATAAAATTTCCGGACCTGGTGCATTCGGTCAAGATGGAGCCCGACCGCGGGTTCCCGCAGGCCGCGAGCGCGCACGACACGTTCTGGGATTTCATCTCGCTGATGCCAGAAGCCCTGCACATGATCATGTGGGCGATGAGCGACCGCACGATCCCGCGCTCGCTGCGCACGATGGAAGGCTTCGGGGTCCACAGCTTCCGCCTGCTCGACGCGAAGGGCGCGAGCACCTTCGTCAAGTTCCACTGGCGGCCGACACTGGGCCTGCAATCCACGGTGTGGGACGAGGCAGTGAAGCTGGCCGGTGCCGATCCGGACTTCCATCGACGCGATCTGTTCGAGGCCATCGAGCGCGGCGACTTCCCCGAATGGACGCTGTCGGTGCAGTTGTTCACCGAGGCGGAGGCGGCGGAATTCCCGTTCGACCACCTCGACCCGACCAAGCTGATCCCGGAGGAAACGATCCCGCTGTTGCCCATCGGCCGCATGGTGCTCGATCGCTGGCCGGACAATTTCTTCGCCGAGACCGAGCAGGTGGCGTTCTGCCCCGCGAACATGGTGCCGGGCATCGACTTCAGCGACGATCCATTGTTGCAAGGGCGCCTGTTCTCGTACCTCGACACGCAGCTGTCGCGACTGGGCGGCCCCAACTTCCACCAGTTGCAGATCAATGCGCCGAAGTGTCCGTTCGCGAACCTGCAGCGCGACGGCCACATGCAGATGCGCGTGCCGCGCGGGCGCGTGAACTACGAACCGAACACGCTGTCGGACGACGCGCCGCGCGAGACGCCATCGGGATTCCGCAGCTTCGCGCAGCCGCCGGGCGAGGGCGCCAAGCGTCGTCTGCGCTCCGAGCGCTTCGCCGACCACTACAGCCAGGCGCGGATGTTCTACCGCAGCCAGAGCGCCATCGAACAGGCGCACATGGCGTTCGCGCTGGTGTTCGAACTGTCGAAGGTGCAGACCGCGGCCATCCGCGAAGCGGTGATCGCGCACCTGCGGACCATCGACGAAGCGCTGGGCCAGCGCGTCGCCGCCGGTCTCGGCCTGACGAAGCTGCCGTCTCCGGCGAAGCCCATCGTGCCGGTGGTCGACCTCGCGCCATCTCCGGCGCTGCGGCTGATCGGCAAGACGCCGCCGACGCTCCGCGGACGCTGCGTGGGGCTGTTGATCGACGAGGGCTCCGATGCGGCAGCGCTGAAGGCGTTGCGCAAGGCGGTGGAAGCCGAGGGCGCGACCGTGAAGCTGGTGGCGCCGAAGATCGGCGGTGCGACGCTGTCCAACGGTCGGCACCAGCCGGTCGACGGCCAACTGGCGGGAACGCCCTCGCTGGTGTTCGACGCCGTCGGCCTCGTGCTGTCGAAGGCGGCAGGCACTGCGCTCGCGAAGGAGGCGGTGGCCGTCGATTTCGTGCGCGATGCCTTCGGCCACCTCAAGGCGATCGCCGCGGACGCCGGCGCGCAGCCGGTGCTCGCTGCGGCGGGCGTGGCTCCTGACCCGGGCGTCGTCGGTGCCGACAGCCCCGCCGCCTTCGTGAAGGCGGCCAGGACGCGGCAATGGACGCGCGAACCGACGCTCCGCGACCTGCCCTGACCTTTTGCGACGAGGAAACGACACCATGTCCGAAACGATCTACGACGCCCTGCGCGAAAGCCACCACACCCAGCGCTCGCTGTGCCGCAAGCTGCTGCGATCGAAGCCCGGCACCGAGGCGCGGCAAGCGCTCTTCACTGCGCTGCGGCTGAAGCTGGCCGCACATGCCGCAGCGGAGGAGCGCTATCTGTACGTCCCCATCCTGATGAGCGACACGGGTCTGGCGTCGTCCCGCCACGCACTGTCCGAGCACCATGAAGTGGACGAGCTCATCGAGGACATGCAGGAGATGGGCGTCGATCATCGCGGCTGGCTGGCGAAGGCCCGCAAGCTCTCCGAGAAGGTGCATCACCACCTGAAGGAAGAAGAAAAGAAGTTCTTCCAGGTGTCCGGCAAGATCCTGAACGTGACGCAGAAGACCCGCCTCGCCCGGCAGTACCGCAAGGACTTCGCGCGCATGCACAAGGCGCTCGCTGCCGCGTGATGCGCGACGCGGTGGCCGGCGATGCGCCGGTCGTCGCGGTCGACGGTCAATCGACCTCGGGTGCCGGCTTGCGCGGCAGGCCGTCGCCGGGATCGACGCCTGCCCACGCGACATGGGTCTCCCAGAACACGTGCGCCATCGGCGCCTGGTCGATCTCGCCGTCGAGGTTGCCCAGCGCGATATGCAGTTCCCTCGGCCAGCGCGTCGAGCGGAAGAACAGCGAACTGCCGCAGTGCGTGCAGAAGCCGCGTTCGGCGCCCGGCGATGACGCGAACCAGCGCAGTGCGCCGACGCGATCCTCGATCGACACACGCTCCCCGGCCATGCCGAACCACGTGACGTAGGCCGCCCCGTGCGCGCGCCGGCACATCGTGCAGTGACAGTGCGCCACCCACAGGCTGGGCCAGGTGACGGTGAAGCGGACATCGCCGCAGAGGCAGCCGCCGTGCGCTTGCGTCATCGTGCGTCACCGGTGTGGGATGGCCGGAGCATACGCCACGACATCGCAGCCGGCGAAAATGCCCACGCATCGAGGCCGATGCCGTGTCGTTCGAGCGCCTGATGCGCCGATCGGGGCATGGCCTGCGCCGCGTTCGCGGCGACGTCCCCGGCCGGTCCGGGACGGGAATACCGTTGGGCGACGTGCATGCGATGCGGGCCGGAACCACGTCGCGCGAAGCCCGCCGTGTCCCGACTGCCAACGCGAGTGCGCATCCATGAAACCGACGCCGGACGAGGTCGCTCTGCTCAGTCGATGGGCCGACGCCGTCGCCGCCTTGCCCGCCGGCGAGCGGGACGCCTGGATGCAGGGCGTGCCCACAGCGCAGCGGCATCTCCTGCCGCACCTGCGGGCGATGCTGGCGGCACTGCAGGCGCCCACGTCCGATGATCCGATGATGGCGTCGCCGGCGCTGCCCGCCGTCGGCGATGACGCCGGCGACGAACGGGGGCAACCGGGCGCGGGTGACCGGATCGGCCCGTACCGGCTGGTGGAACTGATCGGCCGCGGTGGCATGGGGCGTGTCTGGCGCGCCGCCCGCGCCGATGGCCTGTACGAACGCGATGTCGCGCTGAAGCTGCCCGACCTGGCCAAGGGGCCGGAACTGGCCGATCGCATGGCGCACGAACGCCGGATCGGTGCGCAGCTGGAACATCCGAACATCGCGCGGCTGTACGACGCGGGCGTCGACGATGCCGGTCGCCCGTTCCTGGTGATGGAGTGGGTGCATGGCCTCGATCTCGTGGCGCATGCCGAGTCGCATCGCCTGTCGCGCCGCGAACGGATCGACTTGCTGCTGCAGGCGTGCGCCGCAGTTGCGCACGCGCACGCCCGGCTGGTGGTGCATCGCGACATCAAGCCCGCGAACATGCTGGTCGACGCTTCGGGGCAGGTGAAGTTGCTGGACTTCGGCGTCGCGCGCTGGCTGCCGCGCGGTGACGTCGCGGGTGGGGCACCGGCCGCGGAGGAGGATGCGCGCGGAACGCACACGCCCGGGTATGCCGCACCCGAGCAACGCGACGGCAGTGCGGCGTCGACGGCGATGGACGTCTATGCGCTCGGCGTCGTCACCCATCGCCTGCTGGTCGGCCGCCTGCCGGAGGCGCCTGCGCCGCTGGATGCGGATGCGAAGCGCCGGCTCGGCCCCGACCTGGCCGCGGTGCTCGACTGCGCGCTGCGATGCGCGCCGGAGGAACGCTATTCGTCGGTCGATCGCTTCGCCGACGATCTGCGCCGCGTGCGCGAGGACTATCCCGCGATGGTGGCACAGGCCACGTGGGCGCGGCGTTCGGCGTTGTTCGTGCGAAGGCATCGCAGGTTGCTGGCAGCGGGTGTGGGCATTGCAGTCTTGCTGGCCGTGGCCGGCGGCATCGCCTGGCAACAGCATGCGCGCGAGCGGCAGCAGGCCGAGCGCCTCGCCCAGGCCCGCGAGTTCCTGCTCGACGTGCTGGAGGACGCCGAGCCGATGGAAGGTCAGGGCGAGGCGCCGATCACCGCGCCGCAGCTGGTCGAGCATGCCCTGCAGCGCGCGCGCAGCGGTTTCGAGGGACAGGACGTCCTGCGCGGCACAGTGCTGTCGCAGCTCGGCCTGATGTTCCGCAGGCTGGACCAGCCTGCGCGTGCGTTGCAGGTGCTGGAGGAAGCGCAGCGCCTGCTGCAGGCGACGGCGGAACCTGACGATCCTTCCCTGCACATCGCCTCGGCCCAGTTGGCGCTGCAATTGCTGCAGGCGGACGAACCCGACGACGCGCGGGTCCGGCGGCTCGCCGATGCGGCCCTGGCCGGTTGCAAGGCCGACAGCGTGCGATGCGCGCGTGCGCGGCTGTATGCGCACGACGCCCTGCGCAGCGTGGCCTTGCGCCAGGGCGCCGTGCCACTCGCGCTCTCGCACGCCCGGCAGGCGGTCGCGACCAGCGTGCGCGCCTTCGGCCCCGACCATGCGGAAACGGCAATGGCGCGCCTGTACTGGGCGCAGGTGCTGCGCAACGCCGGCGAATTGCAGGCGGCGGACGCCGCGCTCGCACAGGCGCGGGCCGCCGCCGCACACATCGCCTTGCGCGCGGCGGATCGCAGGGAATTGATGCTTTGGTCGGTGATCCTCGACGGCGACCTGGGGCGGCACGATCGCGTCGTCGCCGAGGTGCGCCGGAAGCTGGCGCAACCCGGCACGGACGACGACCCGGCGCTGCTGCACCGGCTGGCGGCGCAATCGCTGTTCGCGCTGGGGCACTTCGCCGAATCCCGACGCGAAGCCGAGGCCGCGCTGGCGATCGCGGACGCGGCCGACGATGCGTGGTCGGCGGCTTTCGCACGACAGGCGCTGGCCCGTGCGCAGGCGATGTTGGGCGAACACGCCGCGGCACGCGCGAACATCGAACGGGTGCTGGCCGCGTTGCAAGCACAGGGATTGGCAATCGACACGGTGGAGCGGCTGCGCGCGCAGCGTCTGGCCGGCGAGATCGCGCTGCAGGCGGGTGACGCGCCGCGCGCGCGTGCGCTGCTGCAGGACCTGCCGGCGCGCCACCGCGGCAACGGTCGCGACGGTCCCGTGGCGCCGGTGGACCTCGCGCAGGCGCTGGATTTGCTCGGCGTGCTCGAGCGGCGTGCAGGGCGTCCGCAGAACGCCATGCCCTTGCACGACGAAGCCGGCAGGCTGCTGCGTGCGGCCTTGCCCGAGAATCACCCGCTGCGGCTGAAGCACGAACTCGATGCCGCATCGGCCTCGGGCCGCGGCGAGGCGGTCGCATTGCAGAATTACCTCGCCGTCCTGCCGGCCGATTCCGCCTGGCGGCGTCTGCTCGCGCCTTCCGGCGACGACGCGGCGCCGTCGTCGCACATGCGATGGTGACTGTGACGCCTACCGCACCCGTGCGTTGCCCGAGCATCCGGCGCGGCACTGCTTCCATGCGTCCGTATCGGGCTTGAAGCGTTCGTCGCATCCGACTTCGCACACCTGGATGGCCGTCCGGATGTTGATCTGCAGCACCATCGCATCCCGGCCGGCGATGTTCGGGCGCACGCCGGTGCTGCAGGCGGCTTCCTTGGTGCACGCGCCGGTGTCCATGAGGTAGGCGATGCGGAAGCGCTCCTGCGCCCGGACCAGCTCGACCGCCGCCGCGCGGGCCCTGCGCATCGTGGATTCGTTTTTCGATGGTGCCGCCGATGCGTGCAACGCAACGCCGCCGGCCGTGAGTCCCAAGGCGACCACCGTGAAGGCGATGAGGATGTTCCAGCTCGTTTTCATGTTCGGATCTCCGTCGAGGTCAGGGGTCCAACAGGGTGCGCAGCAACAGACTGGCTTTCTTCCAGTCGCGGCGGACCGTGCGCTCGGTGACGCCGAGGGCCTCGGCGACTTCCACTTCGGTATGGCCCGCGAAGAACCGCATCTCGGCCACCAGGGCAAGGCGCGGTTCCTCGCGCGCCAGCGCCTGCAGGGCCGCGTCGATGTCGAACACCTGCTCGGGCGTCGCCTCGATCGGTCCGCCGCCGAGGCGTGTGGTCATCGTCACGCGTTCCAGGTCGCCGCCGCGCCTTTGCGCGGCCATCTCGCGCAGCGTGTCGAGGATCACCGAGCGCATCACGCGCGACGCATACAGGAAGAAGCCGCGGCGATGCAGGGCGCGCAATTTCGGCGCGGGCAACAGGCGCAGGTAGGTCTCGTGCACGAGCGACAGGGTGTCGAGATCCCCCGCCCGCGACAGTCGCCGCAGCCGCGAGCGGGCCAGCGACCGGAGTTCGTCGTAGCAGCCTGCAAAGAGCTGGTCCTGCGCGCCGGCCTCGCCGGCCACGGCGCGCGACAGTTGAAGTTCGATCTCGTCCATCGTTGCTCCGTTCTTCGCTGTCCCTGCCGCTGCCTTTCCCCGATTGTCCGGAAGCGATGCTCGCACCCTTTGTCGGGAAGCGGGTGCCCGCAACCGCGTGCGGCGACGGGCACCACGCCTGCAGGTCCGGAGCGGTTCGGCCGGTGCGCCTGCTCCGTGCCGGACTCGGAATGCGTCCGGAACCGGACATCGGGCGACCTTGCAGCGACCCCGCACCGTCTCAGGGCTGGGCGGTCCAGCCGTACTCACGCGGATCGAGGACCGTGCCGATCCGCTCCTGGAAGGTCCCGGCGAACGTGAGTTCCCCGACCCGCTGTCCCTTCCATTCCTGCGAGTAGGCCGGATGGCCGGGCGCGCGAGTGAACACGATCTGCCCCGACGCCTGGTCCCAGCGTCCCGTCACGTTGTCGTCGTAGAGGCGACCGGTGAAATGGCCGTCGTCGGTCATGTCGTGGATTTCGAGCACCCCGGCATGGCCGTTGCCGTTCACCCGCAGCCGCGCGGCCATGCGCCAGGGAAAGGCATCGGGCCGGCGCTGCCCCTGGATTTCCTCGGAGAACATCCCCTGGATGTCGCTGTCGGTGCGCACCTGCGCGCGCCAGTGCTGGCGGTAGTCGGCGTGGATCGTGCGGACGAACGACAGGTTTCCGTCCGCCTGCGTCCACGTGCCGGCCAGCGGCTGCCCGTAGACGGTGCCCTGCAGTGCGCCGTTGCCCTGGATCTGGTCCAGCCGCAGCAGGCCGATCCATCCGTTGCCGTCCACCAGGAACGGTGTCCCCGGCCGCAGCAGCGCGACTCCGCTGGCGGGAAATTTCTCGCGATAGGCCTCGAAGACATCGGGCGGCATCGCCGCGATGCTGGCGTACTGCTCGACGCGGTACGACGATTCGATCCGCGTCGTCACCTCCCAGGGAAACACCTGGCCGCCGGCCAGCGTGCGGCCGGTGACGTAGAAGCGTTCCCACACCCAGTGGATGGCGGTCACCGTGTGGCCGCGGATCAGCAGCGACATCTTGCGGTTGAAGCTGGTCGTCTGGACGCCGGTGATGCCCTGGCTCGTGGCCAACTCCTGGGTGGTGCCTTGGGCGACCTTGCCGGAGACGTTGCCGGTGAACTTCACGCCGATGTCGATGCCCTTGAAGGCGTCTTTCTTGTTCCCGGTGACTTCCGCACCGGCGCCCGTGGCGGTCTCGCTGCTGCTGCTCGACGTCGTCTTGGTGGTCACGCTGCCGCTGACCGTGACCACATTGCTGAGGGTGGTCGTGATCTCGTCGGTGGCGTCGCCGTCGAAGGCCAGCCGGTCGAAGAAGTCCGACACGTTGCCGATGATTTCGCGGCGTTCGCCCGGGTCGCGATCGATGCGCACGGTCTGCTCGATGCGCAGGACCTGGCCTTCAGGGGTGACGACGAGTTCGTCGTCGTTGCGGTAGTTCTCGCCGGCGTGGCGAAGGAAGGGATGGCCCGGCGCGCCGCTCTTGAACTCCGCCTGGAACTGGCCCGACGTGTGGTCGTACTGCGTCGTGCCGCCGGGTGCGACCCAGCCGTCGCGCAGGCCGACGAGGTACACGGTGTCGCCGGTCTGGAAGGCACGCCAGAACACCGGCAGCGAGAAGTGGTTGGTGAGGATCATGATCGCGAACTCCGTTCGTCGGAAAGGAAAGGTCGCCGACCGGCGCCAGCGGGCGCGGGTCAGGCTCCTTCCGGACGGAATCGCCCATGCAAAAGCGGACATCGCCTCGTGCGAGGCACGGTGCTCTCGGATCGCAGGCAGGCCGACGGCCTTCACTTCGTTGCGGCCCGCTCCCCGCGCCGATACCCGATCGCCTCCGCCACATGCGGGCCGAGGATGTCGGCACTGCCCGCAAGATCGGCGATGGTCCGCGCGACGCGCAGGATGCGGTGCATCGAACGTGCGGAGAGTTGCAGCAGGTCGATCGCGTTTTCGAGCATCGCCTGGTCGTCGGGCGCGAGGCGGCACACCGCGTTCGTCTGCGACTGGTCGAGGTGCGCGTTGGTGCGGCCGGCGCGCCGCAGCTGCGCGTCGCGGGCACGCACCACGCGGGCGCGGACGGTGTCGCTGGATTCGCCCGGCGGCGCATCGGGCCGCAGTTCTGCTGGCGGCAGCCTCGGGACTTCGAGATGCAGGTCGATGCGTTCGAGCAGTGGCCCGGAGATGCGGCCGCGGTAACGCAGGATCGCGTCGGGATGGCAGCGGCAGCGGCCCGAGGGATCGCCGGCCCAGCCGCACGGGCAGAGAGGCGTTGCCTTTTTGCCATACGTGCAGATTCGGCGTAAGTCACTGATTCAGAAAGCATGGGACTTCGAGCCGCAGTGCTTGGGCGAGCACATCCGCCGTCGCCGATTCATGCTAGCTATCACCCAAGAGAAAGCAGCAGTGCTTCTCGGCGTGAACGCCTGGACGGTTCACAATTGGGAAACGGGGCAGAGGAAGCCAGAGATTCGGTTCGTCCCGGTCCTTGTCGGATTCCTCGGCTATGACCCGGAGCCAGTCGATAAGGGGACACTCGCCGGTCGGCTGGTCGCTAGGAGGCGTGAGCTCGGTCTATCTCAGCGGGAGGCGGCCCGCTCCCTCCTGATCGAGCCCGGCACGTGGGCCGGGTGGGAGCTCGGGGCTACGATCGCGCGGGAGGCCCACAGAAGGGCGGTGGAGGGGTTCTTAGAGTCCCCCGGCACGGCTTCGCAACTTGCTCAAGGTCACGGCCGATGAGTGGTGCGGAGCGGCGTCCTCGTGGACGCTTCGGCCGTGCTGCCGGGGTGGAGAGAGCATGCCTCCGGCGCATGCTGTGGCCTATCAGGGAAAGCCGGGAGCGGGGGTAGGGGTTTTCTGACGGAGCGGAGCGGCTACGCAGGACCAGAACGGGACCCTGTCAGATATGACGGGATGAGCCGATTGGAGGACCGTAACGAATGCGCATATGGGCGGCTGTCACTTAACATCTAGGCAGTCGGGGGGGCGTGTGCTTCGAGCCCGGTACCGTCCACGGCCTACAACCGCTGGTTACTACTAAAGGACAAGCAGCAATGGCTAAGAAGCGTGTATTCGTTAGCTTTGACTTCGATAACGACAAAGCCCTGAAGGACTTCATCATCGGTCAGTCCAAGTTAAAAGACTCACCTTTTGATGTGATCGATACTTCTCTGAAAGAAGCCGCCCCCATGAAGACGTGGGAGGACAAGGCTAGAGTTGCCATCAAGAACTCCGACATTGTTGTCGTGATGGTTGGGCCAAAAACGCACAAAGCATCCGGTGTCTTGAAGGAAGTGGCTATGGCGCGCGAAGAAAATATCAAGATTGTTCAGGTCATTGGATATAGAGACGGTGACTACACGGCAGTTCCTGATGCGGGCCGACTCTATGCGTGGAATTGGGAAAACCTGAAAAAGCTGTTCGAGTAAAGAAAAAAGTCGATTTGGTGTTGGCTGGTCTACACTCTGAATGCCACATGGCAAAGAAATTAATTGGATGGAATCGCTATGGCATTACTTTCTGAGGCAACGGTAAGGCAAGCCGCTCGCACAAGGGTTACTGCTTCGATGGAAAGTGCAAGTACAATCTTGCGCGAAGCGCGGAACACGACGCGAAGCAGCTTTGACATTTTCTTGTCACACTCGAAGCTAGATAGCGACTTGGTTTTAGGTGTCAAGTCTGTTCTCGAATCAATAGGGAAAACAGTCTACGTTGATTGGATCGATGATCCTCTGTTGGATCGCAGCAACGTAACGGCGAAGACTGCCGAAAAACTTCGCATGCGGATGCGTCAGTGTAAATCTCTTTTCTATGCGCATTCAGAAAATGCAACCACTTCGCGCTGGATGCCGTGGGAAATTGGATATTTCGACGGCTTCAATTCTAACGTGGCGATCTTGCCGATTGCCAGCAGCGAAAATCAGACCAGCTTCGTCGGGGTTGAGTATCTAGGCTTGTATCCGTATGTCGATGTATCGGGGCGTACCGTGTCTTCGGCCGGAACTCTCTATTTGCACCGTAATGCAGGCGACTACGCGGGGTTTGATCGGTGGATCTTGTCGACAGACAAGCTGCGCCCGCTCTAATGGCTTGTCGAATTACTTACCTAGTGAGGTTGTGATATGGCCCTCTACGAGATAGCGATACTCGGAGACCCGACTGAAGAGCAAGTAGACCTGTTGACGGCCGGATTGAAGGCGGCAGCTAACGACTTTCAGCTTACATACGGAACGGATCTTCTCCTTCAGGTAAAGCCGGGCAAATTTGAGCCGGAGGATAGGTCGGCCGCGGTAGTCGTCTTCTTTGGAGGCCCCAGTGTAGTGGCGACTGACCTTCAGGCACATTTCGACACTTCCAGAATTCCAATTTTGCCCGTTGCATCAAGCGAGAAGCATGTAGGGGCGGAAATACCCGATTCGCTGAAAACGATCAACTGCCTGCTTTACGACAAAGCGAGTGCGCAACTCGTGCCAGCCATATTGAGTAGCTTGGGACTCATGTCGCGGACGCGCAGGGTTTTTTTAAGCTACAAAAGAACAGAGTCAACGCCAGCCGCAGTCCAGCTATTCGGTGAAATATCTGCAAGGCGTTTTGACGTATTCCTCGATACGCATAGCGTGAACGTCGCGGAAGAGTTCCAGGATGAGCTGTGGCATCAGCTATGTGATTCGGACGTTCTCGTTCTGTTGCAGACGCCGGGATACTTTGAAAGTCGCTGGACAATGGCCGAGTGGGGCAGAGCTCTCTCAAAGGGGGTTGGCATACTCAGTGTCGATTGGCCCGATTCCACGCCCTCGATCCATACCGGAACAGCTAGCCGTGTGGAGTTGATACGTTCAGAAATCAACGCGGACGGCACTTTGGCCGCATCGGCAGTGGAGAGAATTTGCCACCAGATTGAGAAGGTGAGGATTACAAGCCAAGCGGTAAGGCACATATCATTAATCACTTCTGTCCAAGATGCTGTTACCAAAATTGGAGGCAAGCTTCTTCGTATCAGTGCGAATCGAACGCTTCATGTAACGCTGGCTACAGGGCGAAAGATTGCAGTGCAGCCCAGAATAGGTGTGCCAACTTCTCTAACAGCCCAGGAGGCGCTCGATAGAGCTCAGGGAGACCATGCGGCGGTCGTATACGATCATTTGGGAATTCGCCCTAATTGGCAAAAGCATCTTCGTTGGCTGGAGGAGCATGTTCCATCGGCAAGATGGGTTAAAGCGAGTGAAGCGGGCTGGACATTCGCAGGGTGGGAGACGCCATGAGCGCCATTTTTCTATCAGCAAGCATTCCTGTTGCGGGCCGTGATACCTACTATGAGGATGCTGATCCTTTCCTCATACAGTTCGCGGTAAGGGAACTCCTTGTCGTTGCACTAGGAAGGCGTCCGATTGTGTGGGGCGGGCATCCGGCTATCACACCTATGGTGTGGAGCGTGTGCGAAGACCTGGGTGTTCAGTATGCGCAATCCGTGTTTCTCTTCCAGAGCAAACTTTTTCAGGACTATTTCCCTCAAGAGAACGAACGCTTCGCAAATGTTCGTTATGTCGATGCAGTCCAAAATGATCGAGAGAGAAGCCTTCTATCTATGCGGAAAAGCATGATGGAAGGGGAGTTTGAGGCGGGTGTCTTTATTGGCGGCATGAACGGGGTTGAAGAGGAGTGCGATCTCTTCATGCAGTTGCACCCGCGCGCTAAGATTATTGCTATCGGCTCTCCTGGCGGTGCCGCAAAGCGGATCGCTAAGAAGCGCGATGAGGATGTTGAACGAATTGACTACCTTCGTCTGTTCGCAGAGCGTCTTGAAATAGACACAACCGAGCCGCGAAATTCGCGTGTGTTTGAAAATGATCAAGTCACTAGGCCAAGCTTCTGATATCGCCACTTTCTTATTGACATCTTGCATGCTCTGCAA
Organism: Lysobacter sp. DMC97; assembly: GCF_056313745.1. Taxonomy (NCBI): domain Bacteria; kingdom Pseudomonadati; phylum Pseudomonadota; class Gammaproteobacteria; order Lysobacterales; family Lysobacteraceae; genus Lysobacter; species Lysobacter sp. DMC97. Next base: position 412,324 of record NZ_JBQUZR010000006.1, read on the forward strand.
GTAGGGCCGTAGGGTGGGCTTCAGTCCACCGCAATGAAGCTTGATCCACTGCAACGGTGGTCGAAGCCATGCGTTTTGTTTCGTTCGTTGTCCGCCGCGGCGGATGCGTTGCGATGGTGGGCTGAAGCCCACCCTACGACGTCACGGTGTTTGTGATGTCGCTGCCCGCTCCCCGCGCCGATACCCGATCGCTTCCGCCACGTGCGGCCCAAGGATGTCGGCACTGCCCGCAAGATCGGCGATGGTGCGGGCGACGCGCAGGATGCGGTGCATCGAACGCGCCGAAAGCTGCAACAGGTCGATCGCGTTTTCGAGCATCGCCTGGTCGTCGGGCGCGAGCCGGCAGACCGCATGCGTCTGCGACTGGTCGAGGTGTGCGTTGGTGCGGCCGGCGCGTCGCAGTTGAGCGTCGCGGGCGCGCATCACGCGCGCACGGACGACGTCGCTGGATTCGCCCGGTGGCGCGTCGGGGCGCAGTTCGGCGGGCGGCAGGCGCGGGACTTCGAGATGCAGGTCGATGCGTTCGAGCAGCGGCCCGGAGATCTTGCTGCGATAGCGCAGGATCGCGTCGGGATGGCAGTGGCAGCGACCCGACGGATCGCCGGCCCAGCCGCAGGGGCACGGATTCATCGCGGCGACCAACTGGAACCGCGCGGGGAATTCGCTCTGCCGCGCCGCGCGCGAAATCGTGACGACGCCGGATTCCAGCGGTTCGCGCAGCACTTCCAGGGCGCGGCGATCCCACTCCGGCAGTTCGTCGAGGAACAGCACGCCGTTGTGCGCGAGCGAGATCTCGCCCGGGCGCGGTTCCGTGCCGCCGCCGACCAGCGCGACTGCGCTGGCAGTGTGATGCGGCGACCGGAACGGGCGCATGCGCCAGCGGGTCGGGTCGAGGCCGCGACCGCTGATCGAGGCGATGGCGGCGGTTTCTAGCGCGTCGGCATCGGAGGCGTCGGGCAGCAGGCCGGGCAGGCGCGAGGCCAGCAGGGTCTTGCCGCAGCCGGGCGGGCCGACCAGCAGCAGGTGGTGGCCGCCGGCCGCGGCGATCTCCAGCGCCCGCCGGGCGCGGGTCTGGCCGCGGACGTCGCGCAGGTCCGGGCCGTGGTCGGAGCGGCTTTCGGGCGCGACCGCCGTCGGCAATGCGCGATGGCCGCAGAGATGGCCGCAGACCTCCAGCAGCGTGCGCGCGGTGAAGGCTTCAACCCCGGCCGCGAGCGCGGCTTCGGCGCCGTTGCCGGCCGGGACGATCAGCTTGCGGCCGGCGGCCGCGGCGGCGAGCGCCGCCGGCAGCACGCCGTCGACCGGCCGCAGTTCGCCGGTCAGGCCGAGTTCGCCGAGGAACTCGCAGTCGCGCAGTGATTCCAGCGGGATCTGGCCGCCGGCGGCGAGGATGCCCAGCGCGATCGGCAGGTCGAAGCGGCCGCCGTCCTTGGGCAGGTCGGCCGGCGCGAGGTTGACGGTGATGACGCGGGCGGGGAAGTCGTACTGCGCGCACTGGATGGCGGCGCGGACGCGGTCCTTGGCCTCGCGGACCGCGGCCTCGGGCAGGCCGACGATGGACATGCGCGGCAGCCCGCCGGCGAGGAAGACTTCGACGTTCACGGCCGGCGCGCGCACGCCGGCGCGTGCACGGGTGTGCACGAGCGCAAGGGTCATGGCGGCGGCCCTCAGTCGCGGGGCGGCTGGGCGTCGCGGGCGGCGAGTTCGGCTTCGAGCCGGTCGACCAGGGTGCGCAGTTCGTCGAGCTGGCCGCGGGTGCGGGCGAGCACCGCGCGCTGCACGTCGAATTCCTCGCGGGTGACGAGGTCGAGCTTCGCCAGCCCCGCCTGCAGCGCGGCCTTGAAGTTCTCCTGCATCTCCTCGCGACCCTCGCGCAGGGCCGGGGGCACCAGCGAGCCGAGGCGGCGGGCGAGGTCGTCGATCTGGCGGAGGTCGATCATGGGCATGTCCCGTGGATTGTAGCGTGGGTGCCAGCATCCCGTCCGCGCTGCGGCACCGCCATCGGACTCCGCCGCGCCGAGGGGTCGGAAAAGCCCGACGCCGCGGGTATCCTCGGCGGCGGTCACCCGACCTCCGATCCGCAGCCCGACGCCCGCAGGAGCTCCGCCATGAAGATGGTGATGGCCATCATCAAGCCGTTCAAACTCGACGACGTCCGCGAAGCCCTGGCCGAGGCCGGCGTCGCCGGCATCACCGCGACCGAGGTCAAGGGCTTCGGCCGCCAGAAGGGCCACACCGAGCTGTACCGCGGCGCCGAGTACGTGGTCGACTTCCTGCCGAAGATCAAGCTGGAGGTCGCGGTCACCGACGACCGCGTCGACGCGGTGGTGGAAGCGATCCTGCAGGCCGCGGGCACCGGCAAGATCGGCGACGGCAAGATCTTCGTGTGGGACCTGGAACGCGCGGTGCGCATCCGCACCGGCGAGATGGACGCGGACGCGCTCTGAATGCAGGAAGGCACCCGCCGGAGCGGGTGCCTTCGCATGGATCATCGAAAGGGAAAACCCTGTCGATCAGCGACCGTCGCGGTCGGCGTCGCCCGGCATCTTGCGCTCGATGTAGTGCCAGCTGTCGCGGACGGCGTCGCGCGCTTCGTCCCAGGCCAGGCGGGATTCCGCCTTGGTCTTGTCCCAGCCGCGGGCGAGGTCGTTCTCCACTTCGTCGAACTTGCGGCCGGCGTGGGACGGGTACTGGTCGTAGCCGTACTGGTAGGCCGGCGAATAGTCCGACCAGTTGCGGCCGCTGCGGTAGTAGGGCGCGCTTTCGTAGCGGGTGCGGAAGTGGTCGGTGTATTCGGTGGGGTTCACCGCTTCGGCGACGCTGCCGCCGAGCTTCGCGCCCGCCACGGCACCTACGGCCGCGCCGACGAGGGTTCCGACCGGACCGGCCGCGGATCCGATGGCGGCGCCCGCGAGGGTACCGGTGGCGGCGCCGGCGCCTTCACCGATGCTGTGGTCCTTCTTGATCGCGTCTTTCATGTGCATGTTCCTCGTGCTCTGGGGGATGCGATCCGAAGCGGGGGAGGGATTCGGATCGCCCGGTCGCGTCGCGTCCGGTGCGAGGACTATTGGCGAGTGGATGTCAGCACGATGTTATTCGGCGCGTTGCTGCCGGATTCGATCACCGCGCGTTCATCGGTCGGCGTTTGCGCCATGTTTTCCGGGGTTTTTCGCGCAATGCGCACGACGCGGCACGCGCCGCGATGCAAATCGGCGGATGGCCCTCGCGGTGTCCGCTGCGGTCGCGCGAACGCGACGCGACCCCGTCCCGGCGATTGCGGATGTCGTCAGCCGGCGCCGCGTGCGGTCGCGTTGCCGGCGAGGCGTTCGCCGAGTTCGCGGAACGACCGGTGGTTCAGCGGGAACTCCAGCACGACGTGCAGGAAGCTCAGCAACAGCAGCACGGTGAAGCCGAGCAGGTAGTCGCGGAAGTACAGCGCGCTGGCGCCGATCCACGCCGCGCCGATGAGTGCGCCGCGCAGCGGCGACATCCGCGCCCAGCCGATGACTTCGACCTTCGAGAACCAGTTGAGGTAGTGGTAGAGATAGGCCAGCGCCAGCACGCGGGCGACGAGGATGGCGGTCGGGTCGGTCAGCAGCGCGGTGCCTTCGAGCGCATGCCCGGCGTCGCCGAGGATCAGGCGGCTGATGCTCGACAGCGTGCCGGTGAAGGCGTTCCCGGCCCACGTCGATGCCGGCGCACTCCATGCCAGTGGCGCCCACCAGCACAGCAGCGGGCACAGCACGTAGGCGCCCATCGCGGCGCGGCTGTCGCGGCTGGGCCGGCGCAGCGTGCCGACCAGCATGAACAGGCCGGTGAAGACGTAGACGTGAATGACGGTCGGCAGATAGCCGGCCAGCGAGGTCGCGAACCCGTCCACGCGCGCCAGCAGGGCGCAGGCCGGCACCAGCACCAGCAGCGCGAGCAGGCGCATGCGCCAGCGCGGGGTGAGCACCATCACCAGCGCGAACCCGAACAGCGCGAACAGCGCGCCGTGCTCGATCGCCAGCCGCAGCGGGGTCTTGCGCGCGGCGGCGACCGTGGCGACGGCAAGGATCAGCGCCGTGCCGCCCAGCAGCAGCGGCCACACGTCGTGCTTCCGCGGCAGGAAGTAGCGGCGGTCGTGCAGCCAGGAGATTTCGGTGAGGTAGTGCAGCGGCCCGAGCACGGCGTACGCCAGCAGCAGGGTCTCGAACGGCCAGCGCACCGCCAGCAGCGCCGACGCGAGGATCAGCGCGAGGTTGAGACGATCGAGATTGAGGCGTCCTGCGGGTGCGGCCACGGTGGCGACGGAGGGCGGCGTCCCGCCGATGGTACAACGTGCCCGGCCGTCGGCGGCATGGGGGTCAGGCCGGGGCGGGCGCCGTCTTCGGACGCAGCCACAGGTAGACCAGCAGGGCGACGGTCCAGCAGATCGTCGCCGTCCACAGGTCGTGCGACAGGAAATGCGCGCCGCGCAGCTGCTGGGCGATGCCGAAGGTCAGGCCGACGCCCAGCCCGGCCGCCAGTCCGCGCCAGCGCCAGCGCGGGCGGATCATCAGGAATGCGAAGTACAGCGCCATCCACGCGTAGCCGCCGCTGGCGTGGCCGGCCGGGAAGCAGCGCCCGCGCGGCAGGTCGTGGGGGCGGGCGTCGTAGAGCGTCAGGTGCGGTCGCTCGCCGCCCAGGCCGCGCACGTCCCACGGGCAGTCCATGTTCGACTTCGCCTTGAGCGCCGACACCGACAGGGTGGCGGCCAGCACCGCCAGCAGCAGGTAGCCCAGCGGCCGGCGCCACGGGCGCAGGCGGGGGCGGCGGAAACTCAGCCCCCAGGCGATCAGCACGCCCAGCCACGCGGCGATGCTGAGGTCGTGGCCGACCTTGTGGATCAGGTTCTCGGTGACGAACGCCTTGCGCAGCGCCCATTCGCCGCCTTCCAGCGCGTAGAGGTGCGTCGCCAGCCGCCAGTCGATGTCGAGCCAGTGGATGACGGCGACCGCGATCGCGAAAGCCGCCAGCGGGATCGCGCCATGGCGCAGCAGGAAGCCCGGCGGCAGCGGCGCCCGCCCGGCGGCGGTCTGCGGGGCGGCGGTCGCGGCGTCGGGCATGGTGGAGTCCTGCGGGCGGGTCGGGGGAACTTACGCGTCCAGCGCGGCGGCGACGAACGGCGGCGTCGACAGCGCGCCGTGGTGGATGCCGGCGCTGTAGTACTTCGTCGCGAAGCCGCGGGCGTCGGCGTCTTCGGCGCGGAAATCGAAGCCGGCGCCCTTGCGCGCCAGCGTGCAGCTCCACCAGCCGGTCGGGTAGCACGGCTGCGGGAACGGCAGGGTCGCGAACGTGCGGAAGCCGGCCTTGCCCATCTCGCCGCGCATCTCGCGGATCAGGTCGAGCTGCACCAGCGGCGATTCCGACTGCTGCACCAGGATGCCGTCGTCCTTCAGCGCGCGGAAGCAGCTCTCGTAGAAGGCCTTGTTGAACAGGCCCTCCGCCGGGCCGACCGGATCGGTGGAATCGACGATGATCACGTCGACGCTGCCCGGCGCGCGGTTCGCCATGTAGGCGATGCCGTCGTCGAACAGCAGCGAAGCGCGCGGATCGGCGTTGGAATCGCACAGCTCCGGGAACCACTTCTCGGCCATCCGCGTGACCTGCTCGTCGATGTCGCACTGCACGGCTTCCGTCACGCCCGGGTGCTTCAGCACCTCGCGCAGCGTGCCGCAGTCGCCGCCGCCGATGATCACCACGTTCTTCGGCGCCGCATGGGTGAACAGCGCCGGGTGCGACATCATCTCGTGGTAAAGGAAGTTGTCGCGCGTGGTGAGCATCATCGCGCCGTCGATGAGCATCAGGTTGCCCCAGTCGGTGCTCTCGTAGATCTCGATCTTCTGGAACGGCGACTGCACTTCGTCCAGCTTGCGCGTGATGCGGTAGCCGATGGCCGAGCCGGTGGGCTCGAAGTGCTCGTAGTGCCAGGCAGTCTCGGTCATCGCGGCGGGTCCGGGGTTGTCGACGGGGGCGGCATTGTACCGGAGCGGGTCGGCGGGGCCGGGGTGGGTTTGCTGAACGCCGCCCCCGGCGGGCCGGGGCCCGCCCTACAATGCGCGTCCCCCCGCCGTACCGGACCGCTGCCCATGACCGCCTGGTCGATCGACCACGCCCGCAAGACCTATTCGATCCCGCACTGGGCCGAAGGGTATTTCGACGTCGACGCCGCCGGCCGCATCGTCGTGCGCTCCCAGGGCGCCGCGGGCGGCACCGTGGCGTTGGCCGAGGTGGTCGACGCCGCGCAGGCCGCGGGCGCCAAGCTGCCGTTGCTGGTGCGGTTCCCGCAGATCCTCGGCGACCGCCTGGGCCGGCTGCAGGCCGCGTTCGCGCAGGCGCAGCAGGAGTGGGACTACGCCGGCGGCTACACCGCGGTGTATCCGATCAAGGTCAACCAGCACGCCGGCGTCGCCGGCACGCTGGCGTCGCATGCGGGCGAGGGCTTCGGTCTGGAGGCCGGCAGCAAGCCCGAGCTGATGGCGGTGCTGGCGCTGTCGCGGCCGGGCGGGCTGATCGTCTGCAACGGCTACAAGGACCGCGAGTACATCCGGCTGGCGCTGATCGGCCGCAAGCTGGGCCTGCAGACCTTCATCGTGGTCGAGAAGCCGTCCGAACTGCCCCTCGTGATGGAAGAGGCGAAGGCGCTGGGCGTGAAGCCGGGCCTCGGCGTGCGCATGCGCCTGGCGTCGCTGGGCGCCGGCAAGTGGCAGAACAGCGGCGGCGACAAGGCCAAGTTCGGGCTCTCGCCGCGGCAGGTGCTGGACCTGTGGAAGAGCCTGCGCGACAGCGGGATGAGCGACTGCCTCGGCCTGCTGCATTTCCACATGGGTTCGCAGATCAGCAACGTCCGCGACATCGCCAACGGCATGCGCGAGGCGGTGCGCTACTTCGTCGAGCTGTCGAAGCTCGGCGCGATGATCAGCCACGTCGACGTCGGCGGCGGTCTCGGCATCGACTACGAAGGCACGCGTTCGCGCAGCTACTGCTCGGTGAACTACGGCGTCGCCCAGTACGCGTCCAGCATCGTGCAGCCGCTGGCCGAGGCCTGCGAGGCGCACGCGATCGCGCCGCCGCGCATCGTCACCGAATGCGGCCGCGCGATGACCGCGCACCACGCGGTGCTGGTCACCAACGTGTCCGAAGTGGAGCGCGCGCCCGAAGGCCGCGTGCCGCCGGCGCACGACGACGAGGCCGCGGTGATCCGCCACTTGCGCGAGATCCACGACGAACTCGATCGTCGCCCGGCCGTCGAACTCTTCCACGAGGCGCAGCACCACCACAGCGAGGGCCTGTCGCTGTACGCGCTGGGCCAGATCGACCTCGTCGCCCGCGCGCGGCTGGACGACCTGTTCTACGCCATCGCCCACGCGGTGCGCGCGCGCCTGACCTACGACGAGAAGAGCCACCGCGACCTGCTCGACGAGCTCAACGAACGCCTCGTCGACAAGTACTTCGTCAACTTCAGCCTGTTCGAGTCCATGCCCGACGTGTGGGCGATCGACCAGGTGTTCCCGATCATGCCGATCGAGCGCCTCGACGAGCGGCCCGAGCGTCGCGGCGTGATCGCCGATCTGACCTGCGATTCCGACGGCAAGATCGACACCTACGTCGAGAACGAGGACCTGGACAGCTCGCTGCCGCTGCACGCGCCGCGTCCCGGCGAGCGCTACCGCATCGGCTTCTTCCTCGTCGGGGCGTACCAGGAAATCCTCGGCGACATCCACAACCTGTTCGGCGACACCGACGCGATCGAGGTGAAGGTCGACGGCGACGGTTTCCGCATCGCCCAGCAGCGCCGCGGCGACACCGTCGACGTGATGCTGGACTACGTCGGCTACAAGGTCGACGACCTGCGCCGTATCTACCGGGCCAAGGTCGGCGCCGTCGACCTGAGCAAGAGCGAGGCCGCGCGGCTCAACGAGGCGCTGGAGAACGGCCTCACCGCGTACACGTACCTGAGCGACGAACCGCTGTCGTAACGCATGTCACGTGGCGTCCGGTCGCGTGGCGCCGCCGTAGACTGGCGCGTCACGCGCATCGGTGCGTCGCGAGTCCGCGGCGGGTGCGTCCGCACGAGGAACGCTCCGCATGCGCCTGCCGGGCCTGGACCTGCTCCGCGCCATCGCCGTGGTCTGGACGATGCTGTTCCACTCGTTCCTCGTCGGCGACCTCGGCGAGCACTGGTCGTGGCTGTCGCGCTACGGCTGGATGGGCGTCGACCTGTTCTTCGTGCTCAGCGGCTTCCTGATCGGCCAGCAGGTGCTGGCGCCGCTGGCGCGCGGCGAAGGGCTGTCGTTCCGCGACTTCTGGCTGCGGCGCGCGTTCCGCATCCTGCCGGCCTACTGGGCGGTGCTGGCGCTGTACCTGCTGTGGCCCGACTTCCGCGAAGCGCCGGGTATGGAACCGTGGTGGAAGTTCGCCGGCTTCTTCGTGAACCTGTCGATCGACTACACCGCCAACGCCGCGTTCTCGCACGCGTGGTCGCTGTGCGTGGAGGAGCACTTCTACCTGCTGTTCCCGCTGCTGGCGGTCGCGTTCGCGCGACGCGGCTCGCGCAAAGCGCTCGTCGCGTTCTTCACGGCGCTGGTGCTGGGTGGCATCGCGCTGCGCACGGCGATCTGGCTGCACGACAGCGCACTCGGCGGCGATCGCAACTGGTTCGTCGAGGACATTTACTACCCGACGTGGAACCGCCTCGACGGCCTGCTCGCCGGCGTCGCCTTGGCGGTGTGGAAGACGTGGCGGCCCGCGCAATGGGCGCGCATGGCGACACACGGGAACCTTGTCTTTCTCGCCGGACTGGCGACGCTCGCGCTGGCCTTCTGGCTGTTCCGCGAACGCACCGGATTGCTCGGCAACAGCGTCGGCTGGCCGGTGCTGTCCGCCGCGCTGGCGCTGCTGGTGTTCGTCGCCGCGCAGCCGGGCAGCTGGATCGGCCGTCGTGCGGTGCCCGGCGCCGGTTGGCTCGCGGCCGTGTCCTACAGCCTGTACCTCATCCACAAGCCGGTGTACGGCCTCGTCGAGTGGCAATGGGGCGAAGCGCTGGAAGGTCGGGGCGTCGTCGCATTCCTGGCCTATGGCGTCGCCTCGTTGCTCGCCGCCGCGGTGCTGCACTACGCGGTGGAACGGCCGGCGTTGCGGTTGCGTGATCGCGTGCTGCGGCGTCCTTCGGCGATCTCGTCGCCAGGCATGACATCATCCGCGACGATTCCGGGAGGCAGCGCGTGACACGCTCGATCCATATCGCTGCCATCTTCACGCTCACGCTCACGACGTGCGCCGGTCTGTGCGTGGCGAAGGCAGGCAACCGCACCGAAGCGAGCCTGCCGAGCCAGCGTGCCGGCTTCCGCTGCGTCGATGCGCTGCTGCGCGCGATCGTCGATGACGTCCATCCTCGGGTGCCGCAGCGCCTGCACCTCGGGCCGGTGGAAGAGCACGACGGTGGAGCCTTCCTGCGCGTCTACTGGCCGCAGCAGCGCGCCATCCTGCTGATCGACTGGCCGGCGACGTGCACCGACGCGGACCTGCAGATCGACGATCTCCGGCTCGGCTGGTATCGCACCAAGGCGCGCATCGACCTCGACACCGACGTCGTGCCGACGCCCGAGGACATCCACGGCAGCACCTACCTCGTCGACAGGCCATGGGTCGACCGCGTGATCGCCGAATGCCTCGCCGGCGAGACGCGGGTAGTCCGGCCGTCCGCAAAGCGATGACGTTCTGCTCAGCGTTAGCGCAGAGGTCAGGCGTCGACACGGTTTGGGCGAGTACATACAGCGCCGCCTCGACCAGCGAACCATCACCCCGCTGTTTGCCGCCGCAATGCTGCGCTACGCCGCACAACAGCCCGATCCTGAGTGGGATGTGCCTGCGACGCAGGAACCGCGGGTCAACGGATGATCAGGCTGGGCGGAGCAACGAGGCTTGTGGATGTCCCGTGTGCGGCTGCGCTCATCCGTACGGAGTAGCCTTGTGCCACGTATGCAGACACTTCCTCAAGCGTATGCACTCGGACATAGTCGCGCTGGAATCGACTTTTGCTTACTACATAGCATCCATCGCGATGTCGATGCGGCGTCAGTGTCACGCCGGCATGCTGTCCTCGCTTTACGATGTATTCGATGGGCATCGCGACGCTCAGCCTTCCCGCGCCACCTGGAACCCCGCGAACGACTGCCGCACCGGCATCACTTCGATGCGGTTGATGTTGAGGTGCGGGGGCAGGGTGGCGATCCAGAACAGGGTCTCGGCGATATCGCCGGGCAGGATCGGGTCGGCGCCTTTGTACAGGGTGTCCGACGCGGCCTGGTCGCCGCGGGTGCGGACGAGGGTGAATTCGGTTTCGGCCATGCCCGGCTCGATGCTGGTCACGCGCACGCCGGTGCCGTGCAGGTCGCTGCGCAGGCCCAGCGAGAACTGCGACACGAAGGCCTTGGTGCCCCCGTAGACATTGCCGCCGGGGTACGGATATGTCGCCGCGACCGAGCTGACGTTGAGGATCGCGCCCTTGCGTTCGATCAGCGTCGGCAGCAGCGCGTGGGTCAGCGTCGCCAGCGCGGTGACGTTGGTGTCGATCATCTGCTTCCACTGCGCGAGGTCCGCGCGCTGCGCCGGCGCGGTGCCCAGCGCGAGGCCGGCGTTGTTCACCAGCACATCGATGCCGCGGAAGTCGCCGGGCAGCGCATCGAGCGCGGCGCGCATCGCGGCCTCGTCGCGGATGTCGAACGCAGCGACGTGCAGGCGTTCGCGGCCGAGCGCGTCGGCGAGGGCATCGAGGCGTTCGGCGCGGCGGCCGGTGGCGATCACGCGCCAGCCGGCGCCGTGGAAGCGTTCGACGGCCGCGCGGCCGAATCCGGACGTGGCGCCGGTGATGAGGATGGTGTTCATGCCGGAATTGTATGCGTTGACGATGCGGCGCCGGTCACCAGACGAAGGGCAGCAGCCGCCACGTCGCGCGGGCGTAGTCGGGATAGTCGGCGGGGAAGGCGTCGGCCAGCACGCGCTCTTCCACGCGGATGCGGCGCAGGAACGCCAGCGTCACCGGCACGCCGGCCGCCAGCAGTGCGGCGCCGCTGCCCAGCGCGCAGCCGAAGCCGAGGAAGGTCATCAGCGAGCCGGTGTACGACGGATGCCGCAGCAGGCGGTACGGGCCGGTGCGGATCAGCCGGTGGCCGTCGCGGATCGCGACCTGGATGGTGAAGAAGCGGGCCAGCGTGCGCACCGACCACAGCCGCAGCGCGATGCCCAGCGCCATCGCCGCGCAGCCGCCGAAGAACAGCGGCGCGCGCAGCGCCGGCGGGAACGGCCAGACACCGCGTATCGACAGCCACACCGCCAGCGCGACGCTGGCGTAGATGACGACCAGCAGCAGGTGCAGGGTGCCGCGATCGCGGGTGGCGTCGCTGCCGCCGGCGCGGTGGCGGGCGCCGATCCAGGCTTCGCTGGCGGGCCAGAGGGCGGCGAGGACGTAGAACAGCGTGGACGGGGTCATGGCCGGCTCCGGAAGGCAGGCCGCGGGCCCGTCACTTCACCTTGATCGCCATCGCTGGCAGGCCGCCGGCGGACAGCTTGCGCTTGGCTTCGGTCAGTTCGGTGGCGGTGCCGTACGGCCCCATGCGCACGCGGTAGACCGTTTTGCCCTGCGCCTCGCCGGATTCGACCCGGGCGCTCAGGCCGAGGAAGGCGATCTTCGCCTTCAGCGCCTCGGCGTCACCCGAGGCCGCGAAGGCGCCGGCCTGCAGCAGGTAGCGGGCGTCGTTGCGCGGGCTGTCGGCGGGGGCGTCGATGGCGGCCGGCGCGGTGCCCGCGGCGGGCTTCGGCGGCTTCGCCGGCGTCTGCGCCACCGGGTTGGTGGTTGGGGTGTCGATCGCCGGCGGCGGCGTGGCGGGATCGGCCGCATCGGGGGCGGTGCCCGGATCGGTTGCGGGCTTCGGCGGCGGAGGCGTCTGCGGGCGGTTCGCGGCCTCGGCGCGGGCGCGTTCGGCCAGCTCGCGGTCGCTCAGCGGCGTCTCGTTGCCGGGCAGCAGCGTGTAGAAGTCGTAGTCCTGGTCCTTCGGCGCATCGTCGGCCGGCGGCGGTTTCGGGGTGGCCGTTTCCGGAACAATCGGCGCGTCATCGTCCTTCGTCGCGACGGCCTCGGGCGCGTCGGTCTTCGGCGTGGCGCGGAAGAAGCCCTCCGCGCCGCCCTTGAACAGGTCGGGCTTCAACAGGATCACGCCCACGCCCAGCGCGAGGCCGATGACCAGCCACGCCCAGCCAGGCATGCCGCCGCCACCGCCACCACCGCCGTTGTTGCGCTTCGCCTGCGACTTGCCGCGCCTGGCCGCCATCACATCTTCTCCGGGGCGTGCACGCCCAGCAGACCGAGGCCATTCGCCAGCACCTGCCGCACCGCCAGCGCCAGTGCGAGGCGGGCGTTGCGCACGTCGGCCTCGTCGACCAGGAACTGGTGGTCGTTGTAGTACGACTGGAACGCCTGCGCCAGCTCGACCAGGTAGCCCGCGATCTGGTGCGGCTCCAACTCGCGGCCGGCGACTTCCACGATTTCCGGGAAGCGGGCGAGGTCGATCAGCAGGTCGCGCAGCGGCGCGTCGGCGAGATCGACCGGCTGGGCGAGGCCGGCGTCGAGGTCGAACGCCAGGTCGCGTTCGTCCAGCTGGCGCAGCAGGCCGCAGATGCGGGCGTGCGACAACTGCACGTAGTACACCGGATTGTCGAGCGTCTGCGAACGCGCGAGGTCGATGTCGAACACCAACTGCGAATCCGGCTTGCGCGCGATCAGGAACCAGCGCACGGCGTCGGCGCCGGTCTCGTCGATCAGGTCGCGCAGCGTCACGTAGCTGCCGGCGCGCTTGGAGATCTTCACCTCCTCGCCGCCGCGCATCACCGTGACCATCTGGTGCAGCACGTAGTCGGGGTAGCCGGCGGGAATGCCGCAGTCCAGCGCCTGCAGGCCCGCCTTCACGCGGGCCAGCGAGCCGTGGTGGTCGGCGCCGAGTTCGGTGATCGCGCGCTCGTAGCCGCGCTGCCACTTCGTCAGGTGGTAGGCCACGTCCGGCACGAAATAGGTGTACGTGCCGTCGGACTTGCGCATCACGCGGTCCTTGTCGTCGCCGAAATCGGTGGTGCGCAACCACAGCGCGCCGCCTTCTTCATAGGTGTGGCCATGCGCGATCAGCTCGCGCACGGTCTCTTCCACCTTGCCGTCGGCGTACAGCGACGATTCGAGGTAGTACACGTCGAACTTCACGCCGAACGCGGCGAGGTCGAGGTTCTGCTCGCGGCGCAGGTAGGCGACGGCGAATCGGCGGATGGCGTCGTAGTCCTCGGCATCGCACGCGCCGGTGATGACGTGGCCGTCGACCTCGACGGACGCACCGTCGAGATAGGCCTTCGCCACGTCGGCGATGTAGTCGCCCTGGTAGAAGTCGTCGGACCAGCCGTCGGCGCCGGGCTTGAGGCCGCGCGCGCGCGCCTGCGTCGACTTCGCGAGGTTCTCGATCTGCACGCCGGCGTCGTTGTAGTAGAACTCGCGGCGCACGTTCCAGCCGTTGGCGTCGAGCACGCGCGCGATGCAGTCGCCGATCGCCGCCGCGCGGCCGTGGCCGACGTGCAGCGGGCCGGTCGGATTGGCGGACACGTATTCCACGCCCGCGGTGCGGCCGCCGCCGGAGGCGTTGTGGCCGTAGTCGACGCCGTTCGCATGCACCGCGCGCAGCTGGCGCTGCCACGCGGCCGGCGACAACCGGAAGTTCAGGAAGCCCGGTCCGGCGATCTCCACCGCGGCGATGTCGTCGTTCGCGGGCAGGGCGTCGATCAGCGCCTGCGCCACCGCGCGCGGATTGCTGCGCGCGGGCTTGGCGAGCGTCATCGCGACGTTGGTGGCGAAGTCGCCGTGGCTGCGGTCCTTCGGGCGCTCGACCACGAAGTCCGGGGTGGCGAGATCGGCGGGCAGCGTGCCCTGCGCGCGGAGATTGGCGATGCCCTGTTCGATCAGGGCGCGAAGCTGGGATTTCACTGGGGATTCGGCCGGAAACGGCGGTGATGCGGGGATCGGGCATTGTAGCCCGTCCCCGGCGGGGCGACCTGCCGTCGGGCGCCGGGCTCGGCATGCGCGGTCCGATCCGATGGACAGCAGGTCCCTCGTTGCGCTCGGGATGACATTCGAAATTTCAGCCGGAACCGTGGCTTCACAGGCTTTCCGCGCTGTTTGCTGGTGCGGCCGAGCGACCATCCGTTGTCATCCCGAGCGCAGCGAGGGACCTGCTTTCGAGCTCGGCCCCAACGACCCCGGCCAAGGCTCCGCCAGATCGTCCCAGACCGGGTTGCTTTCCCGGATCAACGCCAGTTTCTTCTCGCGCCGCCATCCCTTGAGCTGTTTCTCGCGCGCGATCGCGGCATGCACGTCGTCGGTCGTCTCGACATGGACGAGACGATGAATCCGGTAGCGCCGGGTGTGTGCGGATGCCGTTCCCGCGCGGTGCTCGGCGATCCGACGCATCAGATCGCCGGTGATGCCGATGTAGAGCGCGCCGGCGCGGCTGGCGAGGATGTAGACGGAATAGCGTTCGGTTTCGCTTGTCCCTTTCATGGAAAGCAGGTCCCTCGCTGCGCTCGGGATGACAGGAGACGACGTGGTTTGGCAGGCGGCGGACGAAGGGCCAGTGGCCCGGAAAAGCAGCCCCTCACACCCACCCCCGCGCCGCCAGTGACACCGGGGTGCCGTCGCCGATGATGAAGTGGTCGAGCAGGCGGATCTCGACCAGCGCCAGGGCCTGTTTCAGGCGCAGGGTGATGGCGCGGTCGGCGGCGCTGGGCTCGCCGTTGCCGCTGGGGTGGTTGTGGCCGACGATCACCGCCGCGGCGTTGCGGGCGAGGGCGCGGCGGACCACTTCGCGCGGATGGACCTCGGCGCCGTCGACGGTGCCGCGGAACAGTTCCTCGAAGCCGAGGGCGCGGTGCCGGGTGTCGAGGAACAGCGCCGCGAAGACCTCGTGCGGCAGGCCGCGCAGGCGCTGGGCGAAGTAGCGGCCGGCGGCCTGCGGGTCGGTGAGGGCATCGCCGCGTTCCAGCCCGGCGGCGAGGTGGCGGTGGCCCAGTTCCAGCGCGGCGACCATCGCGCAGACACGGGCCGGACCCAGCCCCGGCAGTTTCAGCAACTCCTGCGGCGAGCGTTCCAGCAGCCGGCGCAGCGGGCCGTGGTCGTTGAGCAGGGTGCGGGCGTCGGCCACGGCGTCGCTGCCGCGCCCGCCCGAGCCGAGGAACAGCGCCAGCAGTTCGGCGTCGGACAGCACGGCGGCGCCGCGGTGCAGGAGTTTCTCGCGGGGACGCTCGGTCTCGGGCCAGTCGCGGATGTGCATGGGGCGGTTCCGGTGAACGGGCGGTCAGCGTCGCCTCGCAGCCAATGCCGCACCGTCGGGCGCCGGCGCGGCATCGGGTAAGCTGTCGGTCTGTTCGGACGTAGGAAAACCCCGCGATGGCGCTGACCGGTCGACGCATCCTGCTCTGCGTGTGCGGCGGCATCGCCGCGTACAAGGCGGTGGAACTGGTGCGGCGATTGCGCGAGGCCGGGGCCGAGGTGCAGGTCGCGATGACCGCGAACGCCCAGCGCTTCGTCGGCGCCGCCAGCCTGCAGGCGGTGTCCGGGGTGCCGGTGCGCGGCACGCTCTGGGACGAGGCCGCCGAGGCCGCGATGGGTCACATCGAACTGGCGCGCTGGGCCGATCGCGTGGTGGTGGCGCCGGCGACCGCCGACATCCTCGCCAAGCTCGCCCATGGTCTGGCCGACGACCTCGTCAGCACGCTGTGCCTGGCGACGACCGCGCCGATCGCGGTGGCGCCGGCGATGAACAACCGCATGTGGCTGCACCCGGCCACGCAGGCCAACGTGGCGACGCTGCGTGGCCGCGGCGTGCAGGTGATCGGGCCCGACGACGGCGCCCAGGCCTGCGGCGAATTCGGCCCGGGCCGGCTGCGCGAGCCGCCGGAGATCGTGTCCGCGCTGGCGCAGGCCGATGCCGCGCCGGTGGCGCAGGACCTCGCCGGCGTGCGCGTGCTGGTCAGCGCCGGGCCGACGTTCGAGGACCTCGACCCGGTGCGGTTCATCGGCAACCGCAGCAGCGGCAAGATGGGCTTCGCGATCGCTGCCGCCGCCGCCCGCCGCGGCGCCGAGGTGGCGCTGGTGGCCGGGCCGGTGACGCTGTGCACGCCCGCGGGCGTGCGCCGCACCGACGTGCGCTCGGCCGCGCAGATGCGCGACGCGGTGCTGGGCGCATTGCCGGCCGACGTCTACATCGGCGCGGCCGCGATCGCCGACTACACGCCGCGCGTGGTGTCGCCGCAGAAGATCAAGAAGACCGCGCAATCGGGCGACGGCCTGACCGTCGAACTGGTGCGCACGCCCGACGTGCTGGCCGAAGTGGCGTTGCACGCGCAGCGCCCGCGGGTGGTGGTGGGCTTCGCCGCCGAGACCAACGACGTCGAGCACTACGCCCGCGACAAGCTGGTGCGCAAGCAGCTGGACATGATCGCCGCCAACCAGGTCGGCCGCGCCGGCTGCGGCTTCGAGAGCGACGACAACGCGCTCACCGTCATCGACGCCGAGACGTCGCACGCCCTTGGCCCCGGGCCGAAGACGGTGCTGGCGGATGCGCTGCTGGATCTGGTGAAGACGCGGCTGTAGCCGGCGTTCGCGGCCTGCGCGTCCGTGCGGGCGGCACCGGCGGTGCCACGGTTTCCAGTCGCCCTTCTGCCGCGGCGTGCAGCAGGCGGCGGAACGTCGGGCATTCCAGATGGCTCGGTGCCGGACACACGGCCGCATGCCGCAGCCCGTCGCGCAGCGCGCCGAGCCGGCGGATGGTGTGGTCCAGCGACGTCGCGCGCGCCTCCAGCGCGCCGCGATCGATCCGCGGCTTGCCGTCCTCGCCGAACATGGCCGCGATCTCGTCCAGCGGGAAGCCGGCCACGCGGCCGAGTGCGATCAGCGCCAGGCGATCGAGCACGTCCGCATCGAACAGGCGGCGCAGGCCACGCCGCCCGACGGAGGCGATCAGGCCCTTTTCTTCGTAGTAGCGCAGGGTGGAAGCGGGCAGGCCGGAGCGCCGCGCGACCTCTGCGATATCCAGGTCCGGCATGGGCTTGACCTCAAGTCGACTTGAATTGGCAGAGTGCGGTTTCCGCCAGCGTCCGACAAGGGACATCGCCATGCACGCCCCCACGCACGACTCCCCCGCCCCCGGCATCGATCCGGGTCCCGAAGACCAGGCCGCCCTCTGGAACGGCCCGGCCGGGCATGCCTGGGTGGAGGTCCAGGCGATCCTCGACCGGATGTTCGCGCCGTTCGAGCCCATGCTGGTCGAGGCCTGCGTCGCCGCCGGCGGCGGGCGCGTCCTCGACGTGGGCTGCGGCACCGGTGCGGTCACCCTCGCCGCGGCGCGGGCGCTGGGCGCCGGGGCCCGCTGTACCGGCGTCGACGTGTCCGCGCCGATGATCGCCCTGGCGCAGGCGCGCGCCGAGGCCGAGGCTGTGCCGGTCGCCTTCGTGCAGGCCGATGCCGCACGCCATCCGTTCGCGCCAGGGGCGTTCGACGCGATCATCTCGCGCTTCGGCGTGATGTTCTTCGACGATCCGACCGAGGCCTTCGTGCACCTGCGTTCGGCCGCGCGCCCCGGGGCGACGCTGCGCTGCGTGGCGTGGCGCGAGGCCGCCGACAATCCGTTCATGACGGCCGCCGAGCGCGCGGCGGCACCGCTGCTGCCGGGGCCGGCCCTGCGCCGGCCGGACGGACCGGGGCAGTTCGCTTTCGCGGACCCGGCGCGGGTCCGCGCGGTGCTCGCGGCGGGCGGATGGCAGGACATCGCGATCGTGCCGGTCGATGTCGCCTGCACGTTCGCGGCCGCGGACCTGCCGGTGTACCTGGCGCGGATGGGGCCGCTCGCCCGGCGTCTGGACACGCTCGCCGACGACGCGTTGCGCGCGCAGGTCGAAGCGGTCGTGGAGGCCGCGTTCGCGCCCTTCGTGCAGGGCGATGTCGTCCGCTTCGATGCGGCCTGCTGGCGGATCGATGCCCGGGCGCCCTGAGCCGGTGCTTCCGCGGAGCAACGAAAAAGGGCGCCGAAGCGCCCTTTTCCTTGCGTGATGCGTGAAGCCGCGATCAGCGCGACAGCTCGATCAGCGTCGACGAGACCCAGCCCTTGTTGCCGAGTTCGTCCTCGACTTCCCACATCATCCCCTCCTTGTTGCCGGTGGGGTACAGCATCATGCCCGGGTCGAGGCTGCGGACGACCTTGGTGCCCTTGGGCGTGGTGAACAGGCGAGCGGGCTTGGCCACGGTGACCGCCTGCTGGGCGTTGGCGGCCGAGGCGTTGGCCGGCAGGCCGCCGAGCTGGGCGACGATGTCGGTGTAGGCCTGCAGGTAGGCGAGGGTGATGACCTGGCCGATCTCGGTGTTGGCGTAGCCGCTGGCGCCCGCGGCGCCGAAGCCGCTGTAGCCGAACAGTCCGCCGCCGGCGCCCCAGCCGAGGTCGGTCTTCTTGGCGCTGCCTTCGGCCATCGCGACCTGCTCGGTCGAGCGCACGTCGGTGACGGTCAGCACCACGTCGGCGGTCTTGCGCTTGAGGTCCACGCCGCCGAGCACCGCGCCGGCGCGCCCGCCGACGAGGCCGCCCAGCAGGCCGCCGATCGCGTTGCCGCCGGCGTTGCTGTTGGCGGAGATCAGGTCGGGGACCATCACGTAGTCGGCGGCCTTCATCTGGCCCTTGCCGACGTTGGAGCGGCCGCGCAGTTCACCGCTGGCGCCGAGGGCACGCTCGCGCTGGGCGGCGTCGAGGCCGGCACCGCGGTCGACGAGGGTGAAGCAGCGCGACTTGCTGATGAAGACCTTGATGAGTTTCGACGGCGCCGGCAGCTGCTGGCCGCTCCACCAGTCGGTGGCGTCTTCGGGTTCGAGCACCGAGATCGTGCCCAGCGGCTTGGCGCAGGTCGGGATCTGCGCGACCTTCTCCTTGCGCTCGTCCTGCGCGCTCTTGGCGTTGGCGGCGGGTGCCACCACCGCGGCGAGGGCGAGGGTGAGCAGGCTGGCCTGCAGCAGGACGGACGAACGGACGGAACGGATCATGGCGAACGATGGCCTCGGAATGGGATGTTCGGGAAGTCGCCGGTGCGCCCCCGGCGCGGCTGCGGCATTGTCGCGCCGGGTGACCGGCAAGTCGATACAACGGCCGCGCCGTCGACGTGCGGCCAGCGGCGACCGCGACCGCGGCGGCGCCGTTGGGGTGGCCGTCAGGTTGGGGGTAGGTCCGGCGGAACCGGTCCCGGTCCGGGCGGGTACACTGGCGGCTTCCCCGTCCGCCCCGTGTCCGCCCATGCGCGCCTCTTTCCTGGCCCTGCCCCTGCTCGCCTCCTTGTCGATGACCGCCTGCCAATCCGAGTCCGACACCGCTGCCGCCCCCGCGGCCGCGCCGGCCGCCGCTGCCGCCCCCGCGGCGCCGCTGGACGAACATTCCTACGCCGATCCCAAGGCCGTCGCGGTGTCCAACCTCGCGCTGGACCTCGCCGTCGACTTCGACAGCAAGACCCTCGCCGGTATCGCCACGCTGGACCTGGACTGGAAGGACAAGGCCGCGAAGGCGCTGACCCTCGACACCCGCGACCTGACCATCGACAAGGTCGAGGGCGCTGACGGCAAGGGCGGCTGGGCGCCGCTGACGTTCAAGCTGGCCGCCGCCGACCCGGTGCTGGGCAGCAAGCTCACCATCGACACGCCGGCCCGCAACCCGGAAGTCCGCATCACCTACAAGACTTCGCCGAGCGCCTCCGGCCTGCAGTGGCTGGAGCCGTCGATGACCGAGGGCAAGCACCTGCCCTTCATGTTCAGCCAGTCGCAGCAGATCCACGCCCGCTCGTGGGTGCCGCTGCAGGACACGCCGAGCGTGCGCTACACCTACACCGCGCACGTCACCTCGCGTCCCGACGTGATGGTGCTGATGAGCGCCGACAACGACCCGAATGCGGTCCGCGACGGCGACTACACGTTCAAGATGCCGCAGAAGATCCCGTCGTACCTGATGGCGATCGCCGCCGGCGACCTGGTGTTCAAGCCGATCTCGCCGCGCAGCGGCGTGTGGGCCGAGCCGGCGATGGTCGACAAGGCCGTGGCCGAGTTCAGCGACACCGAGAAGATGATCGCCACCGCCGAGTCGTTGTACGGCCCGTACCGCTGGGACCGCTACGACCTGCTGGTGCTGCCGCCGTCGTTCCCGTACGGCGGCATGGAGAACCCGCGCCTGACCTTCGCCACGCCGACCGTGATCGTCGGCGACAAGTCGCTGGTGTCGCTGGTCGCGCATGAGCTGGCGCACAGCTGGTCGGGCAACCTCGTCACCTTCTCCAGCGCCAAGGACGCCTGGCTCAACGAAGGTCTCACCACCTACGTCGAGGGCCGCATCACCGAAGCCCTGTACGGCAAAGATGTGGCCGACATGGAGAAGGTGATCGACCGCAACGAGCTGAAGAAGGAATTCGCCGACCTCGACGAGAAGTACCAGCGGCTGGCCGAGAAGCCCGGCACGCTGAAGGACCCGGACGACAACAGCAGCGCCACCGTCTACACCAAGGGCGCGTGGTTCATGCAGTTCCTGGAAGAACGCTACGGCCGCGAGAAGTTCGATCCGTTCCTGCGCGGCTACTTCGACCACTTCGCCTTCCAGAGCATCGATTCGCAGCAGTTCGCGAAGTACGCCAAGGCCAACCTGCTGGCGAAGAACCCGGGTCTGGTGACGCCGGCCGAGTTCGACGCGTGGCTGTACGAGCCGGGCATCCCGTCGACGGCGCCGCAGGTGCAGGCCCGCCGCTTCGGCGTGGTCGACTCCGCGCGCATCGCGTGGCTGGGCACGCAGCAGCTGCCGCCGGAGGCGCTGACCAAGGAATGGACCACGCAGGAATGGGTCCACTTCATCGAGAGCCTGCCGGAGACGCTGACCCCGGCGCAGCTGGCCCAGCTCGACGGCGCCTACCATTTCACCGGCACCCCGAACGGCGAGATCGCGCAGCGCTGGTATCCGCTGGCGGTGCGCAACGGCTACACCCAGGCCAACGACGCCATCGCCGCGTTCCTCGAGCGCGTCGGTCGCCGCAAGCTGATCATGCCGACCTACGAGGCGCTGGTGCAGACCGAGGCCGGCCTGGCGCTGGCGAAGCAGGTGTTCGAGGCGGCGAAGCCGGGCTACCACCCGATCACCACCGGCTCGGTGCAGAAGACGATTGAGAACGCCAAGCCGGCCGCCGCGCCGGCCGCCGCGCCGGCGGCGGATTCGGGCACGACGCCTGCCGCGGCCCCGGCCGCCGCCACGCCGCCGCCCGCGGCGCCGGCGAAGTAACGGCGTCGCCGTGGCGCGCGTGACCCCGCGCCAGGCGCGCTGGGCGAATGCCATCGCGGGCGCGATCCTGCTCGCGATGGCGTTCGCGGTCTGGCGCGATCCCGGGTTGGTGATCCGCATCGAATTCGCCAAGCAGCGCCTGCTGCTGGGCGGCAGCGCGCGCGACAGCGTCGCCGGCGGGCATCGCTGGGTCTGGACCGAGATCGACGCCAAGCGTGCCGACGCGCCGACGCTGGTGCTGGTGCACGGCTACACCGGCAGCAAGGAGAACTGGTACCGGATGGCGCGCGCCTTCGGCGGCCGCTACCGGCTGGTGATCCCCGACCTGCCCGGCTGGGGCCAGAGCGAGCGCAAGCCCGGCGGCGACTACGGTTACGTCGCCCAGAGCCAGCGGCTGGCCGACTTCCTCGCGTTGCCTGAAGTGTCGGGCGGCAAGCCGGTCACGCTGGTCGGGCATTCGATGGGCGGCGGCATCGCCGCGCTGACCGCGGCCCGGTATCCGGACCGCGTCGGCCGCGTGGCGCTGCTCGATGCCGCCGGCGTGCGCTTCGACGACAACGCCTTCGGCGAGGACGTGCTGGCCGGGAAGAATCCGTTCGCGGTCACCGACGAGGACTCGCTGCAGCGCTACCTGCACACCGCCTTCCACGACCCGGCGGCGATGCCGTACCTGCCGTGGCCGGTGAGCGGCATCTACATCGCCCAGCGCCGCCGCGACGCCGCGTTCGAGCAGGGCGTGCTGAACCGGATCGGCCGCGGCGACGAGGCCTTCCTCCCGGGGAAAGAGGCCGCGAACATCGCCCAGCCGTCGCTGCTGCTGTGGTGCGCCGAGGACGCGGTGATCGATCCCAGCGCGCTGCTGCTGTACGGCGCACGCATGCCCAACGCCAGCCGCGTGCTGCTGGAAGGCTGCGGCCATATGTCGCTGATGGAGCGTCCCGGCGAGACCGCGGGCGCGATCGACCTGCTGGTGAACCACGGCGCGCCCGCCGGGTCACCCTGACGGAGCGTTGAGATGCCGAAAGCGATGTTCCCGCGCCCCGCGTTGACGCGCCTGCTGCCGCTGGCGCTGGGCGTCGCCCTGCTGGCCGGCTGCGGCGAGGACCCGGAGGCCGTGAAGGCCGCCGCCGCCGAACAGGCCGCCGCGAACGAAGCCGCCGCCGAAGAAGGCGCGAAGGCGTTCGACGACGCCGTCGCCCGTGGCAACTGGACGCTGGCCAAGGCCCAGGCCGACCTGCTGCTGCACGACCACGCCGGCACCGCCGCCGCGGCCCGCGTCGAGACGCAGTACGCCGAGGTGAAGGCGAAGGCCGAAGCCGGGCGCGAGGCTTCCCGGCTCGCCGCGCTGTGGAGCTACGTCGCCACGCCGGTGAAGGGCGGCCAGCAGCGCTCGGCCAGCGTGTACGAGAAGGACGACGTGGACGTCGACGGCAGCGGCCCGGGCCGCGTGCAGCTGATCTTCCGCGACCATCCCGACTGGGGTCGCAGCAGCTACCTCGTGATCACCCGCGGCGATTTCGACTGCTACGGCGGCTGCCGCCTGCAGGTCAGCATCGACGGCGGCTCGCCGAAGTCGATGGCCGGCACCCGGCCGAAGACCGACGAGGCCATCGCCATGTTCGTCGACGACGAGAAGGCGCTGTGGCGCCTGGCGAAGTCGGCGAAGACGATCGAGATCGCCTTCCCGGCCAAGGGCCACGGCACCCGCAAGGCGCTGTTCGAGGTCGGCGGGCTGGATCCGGCGCAACTGCCGGGCTGGTGAGGCGCGGATGGCGCGTCGCCGCGCGGGACGGTCGCCGGCGTTCTCCCCGGCGCTGGCGCTGCTGGTCGCCGCGGCGGCGCTGGCGGCGATCGGCTTCGCCGCTTGGCGGACGTTCCGCGAATACCGGCCCGATCCCGAGCGCTACCCGCTGCGCGGCATCGACGTCTCGCACCACCAGCACGCCATCGACTGGGCGAAGGTCGCCGCGGACGACGTCGCCTTCGCCTACCTCAAGGCCACCGAGGGCGGCGATTACCGTGACGACGCCTTCGCCCGCAACTGGCGCGAAGCCCGCGCCGCGGGGCTCGCGGTCGGCGCCTACCACTTCTTCACCTTCTGCCGGCCCGGCGCCGAGCAGGCCGACAATTTCCTCGCCGCGGTGCCGGTCGAGGCCGACGCGCTCCCGCCGGCGGTCGACGTCGAGTTCGGCGGCAACTGCGGCCGCCGGCCGCCGCCGGAGGAACTGCGCCGCGAACTCGACGCCTTCCTCGCCAGGGTCGAACCGATCTACGGCCGGCGTGCAGTCCTGTACGTCACCGGCGACTTCCTCGACGCCAACGCCGCCGCGCTGCCGCCGCGCCCGCTGTGGCGCCGCTCGCTGTTCCGCGAACCCGGTCCGCTGGCGCAGTGGCGGGTGTGGCAGTACCACAACCGCGGCCACGTCGACGGCATCGAAGGCCCGGTCGACCTGAACGTGTTCTTCGCCGGCCCGCCGGCGTTCGCCCGCTGGCGCGCCACCGCATCGCCGCCACGTTGAGCGGACCGGGTCGCGGCCCGGCCGCGGACTTGGGTTGCCCCGCCCCCGGGCCCATAATGCCGCGATGAAAATCCAGTCCGACCATCCCGACCACGGCTTCCAGTTCCCCGGCGTGTTCGAGATCACCGCCATGGGTCCGGCCGGCGTCGGCCTGGAAGAGCGCGTGCCGCTGCTGCTGGAAGCCATCGGCATCGGCGTGCTGCGCGAGACGGTGGCCGCGCGCAACTCCTCGGGCGGGAAGTTCGTGTCGATCCGGCTGAGCATCGAGGCCGCGGATCGCCAGCGCTACGAGGCCGCGCACGCCGCGCTGCGCGCCGACCCGGACATCAAGTGGACCCTGTGACCGCCTGTGACGCGGCGGGGCCGGGCGCGGGCGCCGCGGGCACGCCGCGCGACGTTCCGCTGCGCGAGGCGCCTGCCCGTGAAGTGCTCGTCCGCGACCTCGGCCGCGTCGCCTACGCGCCCGTCTGGCGCGCGATGCAGGCCTTCACCGACGCCCGCACCGACGACACCCCGGACGAACTCTGGGTCGTCGAGCACGACCCCGTCTTCACCCTCGGCCAGGCCGGCAAGCCCGAACACGTGCTGGCGCCGGGCGACATCCCGGTGCTGAAGGTCGATCGCGGTGGGCAGGTGACCTACCACGGCCCCGGCCAGATCGTGATCTACCCGCTGCTCGACCTGCGCCGGCTGAAGCTGGGCGTGCGCGAGCACGTCTGCCGGATCGAGCAGGCGATGATCGACACCCTCGCCGACTGGAACATCCACGCGCAGCGCCGCGACGGCGCGCCGGGCGTGTACGTCGGCGACGCCAAGATCGGCGCGCTGGGCATCCGCGTCCGCCACGGCTGCACTTTCCACGGCCTCGCCTTCAACGTCGCCATGGACCTGTCGCCGTTCCACCGCATCAACCCCTGCGGCTACGCCGGTCTGCAGGTGACCGCGATGCAGGACCTCGGCGGCCCGGCCGCCTTCGACGCGGTCAAGCCCGCGCTGGTGCAGCACCTCGCCGACCGTTTCGGCCTGCGCGCGGTGCCGGCGCCGGCGCCCGATCTCGACGCCCTGTCCGCCCTCCACGCCACCCCACGGGCCGCCTGACATGTCCACGCTGCCGTCTTCCGAGAAGTCCATCCCGCTGACCGTGGTCGGCGACGCGCCCGCGTCGCTCGAACCGGGCGCCAAGCAGGTCGCCGCCGACAAGATCGCGCGCTCGCCGGTGCAGTTCGCCGAGGCGCCGGTGCTGCGCAAACCGTCGTGGATCCGGGTGCGGATTCCCTCCGGCAACGCGGTCGCCAACCTCAAGAGCAAGCTGCGCGAGAACCGCCTCGTCACCGTCTGCGAAGAGGCCAGCTGCCCGAACATCCACGAATGCTTCGGCCACGGCACGGCGACCTTCATGATCCTCGGCGAGGTCTGCACCCGCCGCTGCTCGTTCTGCGACGTCGCCCACGGCCGGCCCAGGCCGCCGGACGCCGAGGAACCGCAGAACCTCGCCCGCACCATCGCCGACATGCGCCTGAAGTACGTCGTGGTGACCAGCGTCGACCGCGACGATCTGCGCGACGGCGGCGCCCAGCACTTCGTCGACTGCATCGCTGCGATCCGCGCCAGCAGCCCGGGCACGAAGATCGAGATCCTCACCCCGGACTTCCGCGGCAAGGGCCGCATGGAGCGGGCGCTGGAGATCCTGGCGACCAGCCCGCCGGACGTGTTCAACCACAACCTCGAGACCGTGCCCGACTTGTACCGCAACGTGCGTCCGGGTGCGGATTACCAGTGGTCGCTGACCCTGCTGCAGCGGTTCAAGGCGCAGCACCCGGACATCGCGACCAAGAGCGGCATCATGCTCGGCCTCGGCGAGACGATGGAACAGGTCGAAGCCACCCTGCGCGACCTGCGCGCGCACGACGTCGACATGGTCACCATCGGCCAGTACCTGCAGCCCAGCGCGCACCATCATCCCGTCCTGCGCTACTGGACGCCCGAGGAATACAAGGCGCTGGAGGACTACGGCATGGCGCTGGGCTTCCAGCACGTGGCGTCCGGCCCGATGGTGCGCAGCTCGTACCACGCCGACCGCCAGGCGGCCGGGGCCGGCGTCGTCGCCTGACCCGCGGCACGGCCTGAACGGTCGCGCGACCTGCTCCCGGCTGAACGTCCGCAACGGCGTCCACCGGTCGGTTCCGCCTGCGCGACGGGCGGCATGACCAACGGTGCGACCTGCAACTTCCGACACTTTGCAGCGGTCCCATGCGGGTGCATGCTAGGTCCGGACATCGCCCCTGCGCATGCCGCCCCCACCGCGTTCCGTCCCCGAGAGTGCCGATGAAAGTTTCCAAAGCCCTGCCGGTTTCCCTGCTCGCCCTCGCGCTGACCGCGCCGCTGGCGTGGATCACCGCGCAAGCCGACGCCGGAAGTCCCTCGGCCGCACAGGCCAACGCCTCGAAGCTGGTCTACGGCCTGCTGTCCGACAGCCGTTACGCCTACCGCCCGCGCGCGCTCGACGACACCCTGTCCGCGGAGATCTTCAAGCGCTACCTCGACAATCTCGATCCCGGCAAGCTGTACTTCACCGCCGCCGACGTCGACCAGCTGTCGCGCTACCGCACCACGCTGGACGATGCGATCCGCAGCGGCGAAGTCACGCCCGCGTTCGACATCTTCACCCTCTACCAGACCCGCGTCCGCGAGCGCATCGCCCGGGCGCGTGCGATGCTGAACGAGGACATCTTCCGCTTCGACGGCCAGGACCGCTGGAACTACGACCGCAAGGACGCGCCCTGGGCCGCGAACGCCACCGAACTCGACGCGCTGTGGAAGCAGTCGGTGCGCAACGACTGGCTGCGCCTGAAGCTGGCCGGCAAGCAGCCCGACGACATCCGCAAGACGCTGGACAAGCGCTACGCCTCGACCGCCAAGAGCGTCGACCAGCTCAACGCCAGCGACGCGTTCCAGACCTTCCTCAACGCCTACACCAACACCATCGATCCGCACACCGACTACTTCGACACGCGCGAGGCCGAGCGCTTCAACCAGCTGATGAGCCAGTCGCTGGAAGGCATCGGCGCGCAGCTGCAGAAGCAGGACGACGTGGTGGTGATCCGCGAACTCATCCCCGGCGGCCCGGCGATCCTCAGCGGCAAGCTGAAGGCCGGCGATCGCATCGTCGCGGTCGGGCAGGGCACCGACGGCCCGATGGAGGACGTGATCGGTTGGCGCATCGACGACGTCGTCGACAAGATCAAGGGCGCCAAGGGCACGCAGGTGCGGTTGGACATCGTGCCGGCCGAGGCCGTGCTCGACAGCAAGCCGAACCGCATCGTGCTCAAGCGCGCCAAGATCCGCCTCGAAGAACAGGCGGCGAAAGGCGAGGTCATCACCGTGCCCGGCACCGACGGCCAGCCCGAGCGCCGCATCGGCGTGGTGAAGCTGCCGGCGTTCTACGAAGACTGGGAAGGCCGTCGCCGCAACTCCGACGACTACGCCTCCGCCAGCCGCGACGTCGCCAAATTGCTCAAGGGCTTCCGCGAACAGAAGCTCGACGGCGTGGTCATCGACCTGCGCAACAACGGCGGCGGCTCGCTCAACGAAGCCGTGGCGCTGACCGGCCTGTTCATCGACAAGGGCCCGGTGGTGCAGGCGAAGGAATCCGGCGGCCGCGTGCAGGTCGACGGCGACACCGACGCCGGCGTGGCGTGGGACGGCCCGCTCGCGGTGCTGATCAACCGCGGCTCGGCCTCGGCGTCGGAGATCTTCGCCGGCGCGATCCAGGACTACGGCCGCGGCCTGATCATCGGCGAGACCAGTTTCGGCAAGGGCACGGTGCAGAACCTGGTCGACCTCGACCGCTGGCCGCGCCCCGATGGCCAGCGCTTCGGCCAGGTGAAGCTGACGATCGCCCAGTTCTTCCTGCCCGGCGGCAGCAGCACGCAGAACAAGGGCGTGGTGCCGGACATCAAGTTCCCGGTGACGGTCGACGCCAGCGAGTTCGGCGAAAGCACCTACGACAACGCGCTGCCGTGGACCCGCATCGCCGCGGTGCCCTACACCCGCTACGGCGACTTCGGCCCGCTGCTGCCCAAGCTCGAAGGCCTGCACGCCGCGCGCATGGCCAAGGACACCGAGTTCAAGTGGTGGAGCGAGGACATCGCGCAGTTCCGCGAGGACAACGCGCGCAAGTGGATTTCGCTGAACGAAGCCGAGCGCCGCGCCGAGCGCGACCGCGACGCCGCCAAGCGCAAGCAGCGGCAGGCCGAGCGCAAGGCGATGGGCCTGGATCTCGATCCGCTGGCCGACGACACCGACGACGGCCTGACCGCCAGCGAGCGCGACATCGTCCAGGATGCCGCGCGCGAGAAGGCCGCGGAAAAGCGCCCCGATCCGCTGCTGCGCGAATCGGCCTCGGTCCTCGCCGATGCCCTGCGCCTGCTCGACGCGGACAAGCCGCTCTCCGCGCAGGTGTTGCTGACCGCGCCGACGGTGCCGGGGCACTGGGTGAACTGAGCCGCGACCAGCGCGATCGCTTCACGGAACGGGCCCTGCGGGGCCCGTTTCCGTTTGTGTCTCGCTTTGACTTCTGGCCTGCATCGTCCCGAAAGCATGTCCAGGCAGCGCACTGTCCCCCAATCGGAGACCCGGAGGGCGGCGGGCAGGAAGCCCGCCGTTTTTCGACGAGGCAGGACGCCTCGTCGAAAAATCCCGGCCGCGTTCCCGACGGCAGATTTGAAGTGGCCCTGAGTGTTTCTTTGGTGACTTTCTTTGAGGGTGTTGCCGAATCACCCCTCGCTCAGCCCCCTGAGCAGCCTTCTGGCTTCGGAGAGCCAGACCCAGCTCTCGG
>NZ_JBQUZR010000007.1:0-64784 GCF_056313745.1 Lysobacter sp. DMC97
TTACCTCGACCGACACGTCGACGTTCGGCACAACCTCGTTACGTCCCAAGACCCAATGAGAGCGTGAGCGCTGCTTCTCCGGAAGCCGGCGACCCTCCACCCTCTCCCTGGTGACAATAGCTGCGTGGAACCACCCGATCCCATCCCGAACTCGGAAGTGAAACGCGCACGCGCCGATGGTAGTGTGCACTCAGCATGCGAGAGTAGGTCATCGCCAGGGTCTTACACCGAACCCCCCGCAGCCAACGCTGCGGGGGGTTCTTCTTTGGGCGATTCGGAAGCGATGACGTCCTTGACTTCGTGGCAGGCATCGAGAACCCTTGCCGGGTGATCAATAATCCCCGTGAATGGGGCGAGGAGATGGTCATGCCTGACCCGAAGAATGATCCGGCGTCCAGCCAGACGCCAGCGGCGCAGACGCCGGCCAACGTGGATCCGCCGCTGAGTTTCCGGGCGCCGCTGTTCGGCGGCACTTTGACCGGTTCCGGGTCGCAGCCATCTCCCGGGCTGTACCAGGGCAATGCCGACTACCTGTTCCGCAGTGGCGATCAGCTCGGCGCCCAACTCCGCTTGCGCACCGATCCCGGTTTCGCGATCGATCAATATGCTCTCAACGGACGCTTCGGACTCGGCGGTGGCGATACGTTGCGCTTCGACGCTTCAGGGCTGCCGCAAGCGGACACTTACCGCATCGGCAGCCAATGGCAGTTCGCGAACGGCAATCTCTTCAACGCCGACTGGAACCGTACGCCGACTGGGCAGAATTACGGAGCGGACGGCGCATTCAAGCTCGGCAAGGACGGCAACGGTACCGCCGCGTTCCGCGTTGACGAAGCGGCCGGCACCACGCAGGCGAACACGCAGCTGAAGTTCGACGCGAGCACGCACCTCAACGCCGACTGGCTGCGTAATCGCGATGGCCAGCAGATCTACGGCGCCGACACCGGTTTCAGGCTCGGCAAGGACGGAAATGGCACCGCGGCATTCCGCGTCGACGAAGCGGCCGGCACGTCGCAGGCGAACACGCAGCTGAAGTTCGATGCGAACACGCATCTCAACGCCGACTGGCTGCGCAATCGCGATGGCCAGCAGATCTACGGCGCCGACGCCGGTTTCAAGCTCGGCAAGGACGGCAATGGCACCGCGGCGTTCCGCGTCGACGAATCCGCCGGCACCTCGCAGGCGAACACGCAGCTGAAGTTCGACGCGAACACGCATCTCAACGCCGACTGGCTGCGCAATCGCGATGGCCAGCAGATCTACGGCGCCGACAGCGGCTTCAAGCTCGGCAAGGACGGCAGCGGCGCCGCCGCGTTCCGCGTCGACGAAGCGGCCGGCACGTCGCAGGCGAACACGCAGCTGAAGTTCGACGCGAACACGCATCTCAACGCCGACTGGTTGCGCAATCGCGATGGCCAGCAGATCTACGGCGCCGACGCCGGCTTCAAGCTCGGCAAGGATGGCAGCGGCACCGCCGCGTTCCGTGTCGACGAATCCGCCGGCACGTCGCAGGCGAACACGCAGCTGAAGTTCGACGCGAACACGCATCTCAACGCAGACTGGCTTCGCAATCGCGACGGTCAGCAGATCTACGGCGCCGACACCGGCTTCAAGCTCGGCAAGGACGGCAATGGCACCGCGGCATTCCGCGTCGACGAACCGGCCGGCACGTCGCTGTTCAACACGAAGCTCAAGTTCAACGACGACTTCCACCTCAACGCAGATTACGGCAACACGAAGGCCGGGCAGATCTACGGCGCCGACACCGGTTTCAAGCTCGGCAAGGACGGCAACGGCACCGCGGCGTTCCGCGTCGACGAGCCCGCCGGCACGTCGATGTTCAACACCAAGTTGAAGTGGAACGACGGTTTCGGCCTCGGTGCGGATTACACGAACACGAAGAACGGCGCGATCTACGGTGCCGAAACGACGTTCCGCCTGGGACAGAACGGCACGGGCAGCGGTGCGTTCCGCGTCGACGAGCCCGCGCAGACGTCGTCGCTGAACTCGAAGCTCCGCTTCGACAACGGCGACACGCTGAACTTCGATCTGTCGAAGTCGCCGGCGGGCAAGGTCTACGGTGCCGACGCCGCGTTCGGCGTCTGGCGCGACGGCAAGGGTCTGGCGAGCTTCCGCATCGACGAACCCAACGGCGCGTCGAACTACAAGCTCGGTGCCAGCTTCCCGAACGGCAACGAGCTCAACGCGACGCTGACCAAGGACAGGCTGGGCAACACGTTCGGCGTCGGCGGCAAGCTCGGTTTCAGCGACGGCGCCGGATCGGTGGGATTCGACGGCAAGTTCGGCCCGGTGACCAGTGTCGGCGGCTCGATCAACTTCAGGAACAAGGACCTCGAGTACAGCGGCGTGGCCCGCCTGGACAACAGCACGGGGCCGTTCCGGGTCTCCGAGTTCGGCGCGAAGGTCTCGACCACCGGCAGCGATCGCTACCAGTTCACGGCCGAAGCCGGCTATCGCCCAGAGACCCACGAAACCTACGGCCGCGTGGGCATCACCATCCACTTCGGTGGCGGCTCGAAGCCGTCGCGGCCGGTGACCCGTGCCGACAGCGGCTTCGACCCCGGACGTTCGGTCGACAACGCCGTCGCGGATTTCCGCGAGAGGCAGTCGGTCCTCCTGCGCCCCGAGAACCGCGGGCTCTACGAACAGGCGGTCACCGGGGTGCAGAAGCTCAACGGCGAAGGCGCGAAGCTGCCCGTGCAGGAGACCGCCGCCAGCCTGACCGTGCTGGCGAAGGAGAACGGCCTCCGCAACATCGACTACGTGGCCATGGGCAATCCGACCGCGGGCGGGAAGCAGAACCTCTTCATTGGCGATGGCGATCCGGCGGGCGCGACCTCGAAGCAGGCGCACATCGATCGTGCGCAGGCCGAAGGCACGCCGTTGCGCGACAGCCTGCAGAAGATGGACAGGTCTCCGGCCGCACAGACCTCCGGCCAGCAGATGCCGGCGCCCGGGCAGGAGCCGGTGGCGGCGGCAAGACGCTGATCCTCCGCCATTTGCCAAAAGGAAACGCCCGGGATTCCCGGGCGTTTCTGCTTGTGCCGAGCGGATGTGCTCAGAGGTTCTGGTAGTTCGGCCCGGAGCCGCCTTCCGGCGTCACCCAGTCGATGATCTGGTACGGATCCTTGATGTCGCAGGTCTTGCAGTGCACGCAGTTGGCGGCGTTGATCTGCAGGCGCTTTCCCGCCTCGTCGGCGACGATCTCGTACACGCCGGCCGGGCAGAAGCGCGTGCACGGGTTGCCGTATTCCTCGGCGCATCGGGTCACGCAGACGGACGTGTCGCGCACCTTCAGGTGCACCGGCTGGTCCTCGTCGTGCTCGGTCGCGGCAAAGTACACCGCGGCGAGGCGATCGCGCGGCGCCAGCGTGCGGTCGACGTAGTCCCGCTTCGGCTGCTCGTGCGCACCGAGCTTGTCCAGCGACGACCAGTCCGCCTTGTTCTTCAGCGTCCACGGCGAGGCGCCGCCGGTGACGGTTTCCCACGCGGCGTTGAGCATGCCGAACCACAGGCCGCGCTTGAAGCCGGGCTTGATGTTGCGCACCTTCTTCAGCTCGACCATCGCGTCGGAGGCACGCAGCTTCGCGTCGAAGCCTTCCGGCGCCAGCTGCGAAGCGACCAGGTGTTCGGCCGCGAGCATGCCCGAGCGGATCGCCTGGTGCGTGCCCTTGACCTTCGGCACGTTGAGCAGGCCGGCGGTGTCGCCGATCAGCAGCGCGCCGGGCATCTCGACCTTCGGCAGCGACTGCCAGCCGCCGGTGACGATCGCGCGTGCGCCGGCGGAGACGATGCTGCCGCCTTCGAGCAGCGGCTTCACCATCGGATGGTTCTTCCACTGCTGGAAGGCTTCCCACGGCTTGTAATCCGGGTCGTGGTAATCGAGGCCGCTGACGTAGCCGAGCGCAATCCGGCCCTTGTCGAGGTGGTACAGGAAGCTACCGCCGTAGGTGTGGCTGTCGGCCGGCCAGCCGAAGCTGTGCACGATCTTGCCGGGCGTGACGCGGTCTTCCGGCACCTGCCACAGTTCCTTGATGCCGATCGAATACCCCTGCGGATCGCTGTCCTTGTCCAGCTGGAAACGCTCGATCAGGCGCTTCGTGAGGTGGCCGCGGGCGCCCTCGGCGAGCACGGTGACCTTGGCGCGGATGTCGATGCCGGCGGTGAAGCCGGGCTTGTGCGAACCGTCCTTCGCCACGCCCATGTCGCCGATGCGCACGCCGGCGACCTTGCCGTCGGCGTCGTGCAGGGTTTCGGCGGCAGCGAAGCCCGGATAGATCTCCACGCCCAGCGCCTCGGCCTGCGGCGCCAGCCAGGCGCACATCGCGCCGAGGCTGACGATCACGTTGCCGTGGTTGTTCATGCCGGGCGGCACCGGCAGCTTGCGGCCGCCGGTCTTCGTCAGCAGCCAGAATTCGTCCTCGGTGGCCGGCACGCAGATCGGCGGCGGCGCCTTGCGCCAGTCGGGCAGCAGGGCGTCGAGCGGGCCGGTCTCGATCACCGCGCCGGACAGGATGTGCGCCCCGATGGTCGACGCCTTCTCGATCACGCAGACCGACAGCTCCGGATTCAGCTGCTTCAGGCGGATCGCGAACGCCAGCCCGGCCGGGCCGGCGCCGACGGTGACGACGTCGTACTCCATGACGTCGCGTTCGATCTCGGCCTGCTGCGTGGGCTCGCTCATGTCGGACTCCTGCGGGAATCCCGCGATTTTCGCGGTTTGCGCCGGGCGGGGCAAATTCCGTGGACATGGCGCCGCGGGATCGGCCACGCCGGGGCGTGGACGGCCTCGCGGCAGGCCTGGGATCGGGGTGGCGCCGGACTTGTCCACAACCCCCTGAAAACGCTACAATCTCCGGTTCCCACACAATGACGGACGGCCTCGCGCCGCCGGGAGCCCCATGGCCCGCATCACCGTTGAAGATTGCCTGCAAGTCGTCGACAACCGCTTCGAACTGGTCATGATGGCCGCCAAGCGCGCCCGCCAGCTCGCCAACGGGGTCGATCCGCAGATCGACAACAGCGAAGCCAACGACAAGCCCACCGTCCTGGCCCTGCGCGAGATCGCCGCCCGCCGCATCGACAACGGCTACATCGACGCCGTCGAGAAGGCCGAGCGCGAGCGCAAGGAGCGCGAGGCGCTGGAGTGGGCCGCCGCCGAAGTCGTCGCCGACGACGACCTGTCGAAGGGCGACGATCTGTAATCACCGGCGTCAATCGTTGCGCAGCATCCCGAAACCCCGCCCCGGCGGGGTTTCGTCGTTCATGGCCCCGTGACGCCGCGGTGCATGGCGCATGCACGGTCCCGGCGAGACCCATTCCCAATCTCCGGCGTTTCCCCTTAGGCTTCCGGGATGAGTCAACTTGAGCCGATCCAGTCCGGTCCCACGCCCGCGCCCGACGCGGAGCTGCCGGACTACGTGCGTGCGCTGGAAGTGGCGGCGGCGTACCTGCCGGCCGAGCAACAGGCCACGCTGATCCGCGCCTGGCGCGTCGGTGCCGCGGCGCATGCGGGCCAGACCCGCAAGTCGGGCGAGCCCTACATCACCCACCCGGTGGCGGCGGCGACGGTGCTGGCCGAGCAGGGCGTGGACATCGAGACGCTGGTGGCGGCGATCCTGCACGACACCATCGAGGACACGCCGCTGACCGGCGAGGAGATTACCGCCGAATTCGGCGCGACCGTGGCCGAACTGGTCGAGGGCGTGACCAAGCTGGACAAGCTCCAGTTCCGCGATCGCCAGGAGGCGGCGGCCGAGAGCTTCCGCAAGATGATGCTGGCGATGGCGCGCGACCTGCGCGTCATCCTGATCAAGCTGGCCGACCGCCTGCACAACATGCGCACGCTCGGCGCGCAGAGTTCGGAAGCGCGCACGCGCATCGCGCGCGAGACGCTGGAGATCTACGCGCCGATCGCGCAGCGGCTGGGCATGAACAAGATCAAGGCCGAGCTGCAGGACCTCGGCTTCCGCGCGCTGCATCCGTGGCGCCATGCGGTGCTGGGCCGGCGCATCCGCACGCAGCCGCTGGTGCGGCGCGAGGCCATGTCGAAGATCGAGGCGCAGTTCGCGCAGCGCCTGGGCAAGGAAGGCTTCCAGTTCCGGCTGGTCGGTCGCGTGAAATCGCCGTGGAGCATCTACACGAAGATGCGCGCCGAGGGAAAGACCTTCGACCAGGTGATGGACGTGTTCGGGTTCCGGCTGGTGCTGCGCACGGTGCCGGAGTGCTACCACGCGCTGGGTGTGGTGCATTCGGTGTTCAAACCGCTGGACGGCCGCTTCCGCGATTTCATCGCGATCCCCAAGGCCAACGGCTACCAGTCGCTGCACACGGTGCTGTTCGGGCCGTACGGCTCGCCGATCGAGGTGCAGATCCGCACCGAGGAAATGGACCTCATCGCCGAACGCGGCATCGCCGCGCACTGGTCGTACAAGCACGGCGAGGGCAAGTCCAGCAGCGCGCAGAACCGTGCGCAGCTGTGGGTGGCGAATCTGATCGAATCGCAGCGCGGCACCGGGTCGTCGCTGGAATTCCTCGAGAACGTGAAGATCGACCTGTTCCCGGACGAGGTCTACCTGTTCACGCCGAAGGGCGACATCATGGCGCTGCCGCGCAATTCGACCACGCTGGATTTCGCCTACGCGGTGCACACCGACGTCGGCAACCATGCGGTGGCGGCGCGCGTCGACCGCCGGCTGGTCGCGCTGCGCACGAAGCTCGCCAGCGGCCAGAGCGTGGAGATCATCACCGCGAAATCCGCGGCGCCGAAGCCGCAGTGGCTGGAGTTCGTGGTCACCGGCAAGGCGCGCACCGCGATCCGCCACCAGCTCAAGCAGCTCGAACACGAGGACGCGGTGCAACTCGGCCACCGCATGCTCGATCGCGCGCTGGAAGGCATGGACACCTCGCTCGACCGCATCCCGGCGACGCGGCTGGAGGCGTTCCTCTCCGACCACCGCTATCCGCGGCTGGAAGCGCTGCTGGCCGACATCGCGCTGGGCAACCGCATGCCGACGCAGGTCGCGCAGGTGCTGGCGCACCGCCTGCCGGACAAGCCGGACGGTTTCGATCCCGCGGCCGCCGTCCGCCACGGCGAGAAGATCCTGATCACCGGCGCCGAGCGCGGCGTGGTCACCTTCGCGCAGTGCTGCATGCCGATCCCCGGCGACGACGTGATGGGCTATCACACCGCTGGTCGCG
This sequence comes from Lysobacter sp. DMC97, assembly GCF_056313745.1. Taxonomy (NCBI): domain Bacteria; kingdom Pseudomonadati; phylum Pseudomonadota; class Gammaproteobacteria; order Lysobacterales; family Lysobacteraceae; genus Lysobacter; species Lysobacter sp. DMC97. Next base: position 7,222 of record NZ_JBQUZR010000007.1, read on the forward strand.
GCATCGTCGTGCACCGCATGGATTGCGCGAACGTCGCCGAATACCGCAAATCCCCCGAGCGCTGGGTCGCGATCGGCTGGGATCGCGAAGTCAGCGGCGACTACTCGGTCGCGTTGCGCATCGAGGTCGAGAACCGCCCGGGCGTGCTGGCGCAGGTCGCGGCCGCGATCGCGCAGGCCGATTCCAACATCGACGCCGTCGAATACCTCGACCGCGACAAGAACATCGCGGCGATCCGCTTCGGCATCGAGGTCGCCGACCGCCGGCACCTCGCCGAGGTCATCCGCCGCGTGCGCCGGCTGGGCGTGGTGCACGGCGTGCAGCGGATGTAGGGCGGGCCTTGGCCCGCCATCGCGACGCGTCCGATCGTTTCGCACCTCTTTTGAAGCGGCTCCCTCATCGCCTCGGACTGGCGGTCGGTTCCGATCGTCGTCCGCTGCGAACGGCGGTCTCGTGATGTCGGGCCAAGGCCCGACCTACCACGTAAACTACGATCCCATCCATCAGTCGAGCATGCCCATGCCCCGCGAACCCATCCAGACCCCGCACGCTCCCGCCGCCATCGGTCCGTATTCGCAGGCCACCCGCGCCGGCGACATGGTGTTCCTCTCCGGCCAGATCCCGCTGGATCCGTCGTCCGGCCTGATCGTCGAAGGCGACATCACCGCGCAGGCGCAGCAGGCGTTCGCGAACCTGCGCGCGGTCTGCGAGGCCGCCGGCGGTTCGTTCGACGACATCGTGCGCGTCGGCCTGTACCTGACCGACCTGTCGGAGTTCGCCGCGGTGAATGCGGTGATGGAAGCCGTGTTCGATGCGCCGTATCCCGCGCGTTCGACCATCCAGGTGTCGGCGCTGCCGCGCGGCGCGAAGTTCGAGGTCGACGCGATCCTCGTCCTGCGCTGAGCCGCGTCTTCAAGCGCAGTCGCGCATGGCCCGCGCGCCGTCCCGCCCGGTTCCGCAGCTCGATCCCGCCGCACAGCCGCTCGTGGCGCTGGGCGGCGTGGGCGCGAAGGTCGCGGAGAAACTGGCCGCGCGCGGGCTGACGACGCTGCAGGACCTGTGGTTCCACCTGCCGCGGCAGTACGAGGACCGCACCGAGCTGACGCCGGTGCGCATGCTGCAGCCCGGCCGGCCGGCGCAGGTCGAAGGTCGGGTGGAAGCGGTCGAGCGCGGCTACCGCTTCCGGCCGATGCTGCGCGTGGCGATCGGCGACGATTCCGGCGCGACGCTGGTGCTGCGCTTCTTCCATTTCCGTTCGCAGCAGGTGTCGCAGTTCGCCGTCGGTGCGCGCGTGCGCGCCTACGGTACGCCGCGGCCCGGCCAGCACGGACTGGAGATCGTGCATCCCAGCTATCGCGTGCTGGATGCGGACGATGCGGCCGCACTGAGCGACCGGCTCGATCCGGTCTATCCGGTGATCGAAGGCATCGGCCCGGTGACGCTGCGCCGGTTGATCGCGCAGGCGCTGGAGCGATTGCCCGACGAACGCGCGCTCGAACTGCTGCCGGCCGAGGTGCTGGCGCGCGAATCGCTGTGCGCGGGTCTGCCGTCGTTGCGCGACGCTCTGGTCACGCTGCATCGCCCGCCGCTGGGCAGCGACGTGCAGGCGCTGCTGGCCGGCACGCATCCGGCGCAACGACGTCTGGCGCTGGAAGAACTGCTGGCGCACCACCTCACGCTGCGGCGCCAGCGCATCGCCGCGCAGGCACACCGCGCGCGCCCGCTGCGCGACGTGTCGCTCGCGACGCGCCTGCGCGAGACGCTGCCGTTCGCGCTCACCGGCGCGCAGGTGCGGGTGTTCGAAGCGATCCGCAAAGACCTCGCGAAATCCATGCCGATGCTGCGGCTGGTGCAGGGCGACGTGGGCAGCGGCAAGACCGTGGTCGCGGCGATGGCCGCGCTGCTGGCGGTGCGCGAAGGCCGCCAGGCCGCGCTGATGGCGCCGACCGAACTGCTGGCCGAACAGCACCTCGCGAACCTGCGGGCGTGGCTCGAACCGCTGGGCGTGCGCGTGACCTGGCTGGCCGGCAAGGTCGGCGGCAAGGCGCGTGCGGCGGTGCTGGCGGAGATCGCCGACGGCACCGCGCAGATGGTCGTCGGCACGCATGCGCTGATGCAGGAAGGCGTGGCCTTCCACGATCTCGCGCTCGCCATCGTTGACGAGCAGCATCGCTTCGGCGTGCACCAGCGCCTCGCGCTGCGCGACAAGGGTGATCGCGGCGACTGCGTGCCGCACCAGCTGGTGATGACCGCCACGCCGATCCCGCGCACGCTGGCGATGGCCGCGTACGCGGATCTCGACGTGTCCGCCATCGATGAACTGCCGCCCGGGCGCACGCCGGTGCAGACGGTGGTGCTGAGCGCCGAACGCCGCCCGGAGCTGATCGAACGCATCCGCGCCGCCTGCCGCGAAGGCCGGCAGGCGTACTGGGTGTGCACGCTGATCGACGACAGCGACGAAGTGGTCGCGCAGGCCGCGCAGAGCACCTACGACACGCTGGTCAAGCAGATGCCCGGGCTGCGCATCGCGCTGGTGCACGGCCGCATGAAGCCGGCGGAGAAACAGAAGACGATGGCCGCGTTCAAGGCCGGCGAGCTGCAGTTGCTGGTGGCGACGACGGTGATCGAGGTCGGCGTCGACGTGCCGAACGCGTCGCTGATGATCGTCGAGAACGCCGAGCGGCTGGGCCTGGCGCAGTTGCACCAGTTGCGCGGCCGCGTTGGGCGGGGCAGTGCGGCGTCGAGCTGCGTGCTGCTCTACCAGACGCCGCTGTCGCGGATGGCGAAGCAGCGGCTCGAGACGATGCGCGAAACCAACGACGGCTTCGTGATCGCCGAAAAGGATCTCGAATTGCGCGGCCCCGGCGAACTGCTGGGCACGCGGCAGACGGGGCTGGCGGCGTTCCGCATCGCCGATCTCGGCCGCGACGCCGGTTTGCTGCCGACCGTGCAGCGGATCGGCGACGCGCTGCTGCGCGCCGCGCCGGACGTGGCCGACCGCATCATGCAGCGCTGGGTCGGCGGCGCCGCGCGTTACGCCGGCGCCTGAGCTTCAGCAGAGGCCTTCGCCGTCGCCTTCCGGGGTCGGGCAGTAGATGTCGTGCAGGGTGCGGATCAACTGATGCACCGGCCCGGTCGCGACCGAGTAGTACACGCTCTGCGATTCGCGCCGCGTCTGCACCAGCCCGCCTTCGCGCAGCACCGCGAGATGCTGCGACAGCGCGGACTGGCTGAGGTCGACCTCGGCATTGATCTCGCCGACGGTCTTCTCGCCGTCGATCAGCAGGCACATCACCCGCAGGCGCTGCGGGTTGGACAGCGCCTTCAGCAACTCCGCGGCCTGTTCGGCCTGGGCCTGCATCCGTTCGCCCATGGAAGCCGCGTCCGCGGCCGTGCGGCGGCGTGCTGCATTCATCGTGCGGGGCCCTCGACCTCGCCGCCGGTGTCCACCCAGCGCAGCCAGCCACCGGCCAGCGACAGCGGGCGGTCGAAGCCCAGCCGCTTCAACGCCTCGGCCGCCAGCGCCGAGCGGCCGCCGGTGCGGCAATAGAGGATCACCGGCGCGCGCCGGTGCGAGAGGTGCGGGTCCGCGCCGGTCGCCACGGCCGGGTGGCCGTCGACCTGGAACTCCAGCACGCCGCGGGGCAGGTTCACGGCGCCGGGCAGGTGGCCTTCGGCGAATTCGGCCGGCTCGCGCACGTCGATGACGGGGGCGCCGGCGGCCTGCAGGGCGCGCAGGCGGTCGGGGTCGATTTCCTCGATCACGGCCCGCGCCTGGGCCACGAGATCCTGGGCGGTGTAGGTCATGGGGAGCTTCCGGTGGAGGGGGGGTGGTTGACAGTCTAGCAAAGTCTAATTAAGGTAATTCTAAATTAGAAACAAATCAAATCCACCCTGGGAGGGGCCATGAGCAACATCGTCGTGATCGGAGCGGGTCTCAGCGGCATGAGCGCGGCCTACGAACTGCGCGACATCCTCGGCAAGGCGCATCGCATCACCGTCGTCGGCGACGGCGAGCGCTTCAGTTTCACGCCGTCCAATCCGTGGGTGGCGGTCGGATGGCGCAAGCCGGACGACATCACCCTCAAGGCGGGCGAACATCTGGTGAAGAAGGGCATCGACTTCCGCAGCGACGGCGTGGCGAAGATCGACGCCGACACGCACCGGGTCGTGACCGGCGACGGCACCGTCCTCGACTACGACTACCTGCTGGTCTGCACCGGCCCCAAGCTGGCCTTCGACGAAGTGCCCGGCAGCGGCCCGGACGGCGGCCACACCCAGTCGGTCTGCACCACGCCGCACGCGCAACACGCCTGGGAGGCCTACGAGGCCTTCCTGAAGGCGCCCGGCCCGATCGTGGTCGGCGCGATGGCCGGCGCCAGCTGCTTCGGCCCGGCCTACGAATTCGCGATGATCCTCGACGCCGACCTGCGCAAGCGCAAGCTGCGCGACAAGGTGCCGATGACCTTCGTCACCAGCGAGCCCTACATCGGCCACATGGGCCTGGGCGGCGTCGGCGATTCCAAGGGCCTGATGGAATCGGAGATGCGCCAGCGCCACATCAAGTGGGTCGTCAACGCCCGGGTGAAGGAAGTCCGCGCCGGCGAGATGACCGTCAACGAATGCGACGACCAGGGACAACCGGCGAAGGAGCACGTGCTGCCGTTCGCGTATTCGATGATGCTGCCGGCGTTCCGTGGCGTGGACGCCGTGGCGGCGGTCGAAGGCCTGTGCAATCCGCGCGGCTTCGTCATCGTCGACAAGCACCAGCGCAGCCCGAAGCATCCGCGCATCTTCGCCGCCGGCGTCTGCGTCGCCATCCCGCCGGTCGAAGTCACGCCGGTGCCGACCGGTGCGCCGAAGACCGGCTTCATGATCGAGTCGATGGTCACCACCATCGTGCGCAACATCCAGGCCGAACTGAAGGGCGAACCGCCCGTGTTCGAAGGCACCTGGAACGCCGTCTGCCTGGCCGACATGGGCGACACCGGCGCCGCGTTCGTGGCGCTGCCGCAGATCCCGCCGCGCAACGTCACCTGGACGAAGATCGGCAAGTGGGTGCACCTGGCCAAGATCGCGTTCGAGAAGTACTTCCTCTACAAGATGCGAAACGGCACCAGCGAGCCGATCTACGAGAAATACGTGCTCAGCGCGCTGGGCATCGAGCGCCTGAAGTGATGCCTTCCTCCCCCACGTCCTTCGCCTTGTCCGGAGCATCGACATGAATCTCGACCGTGCCGTCCTCGCCTTCGCCGGCATGATGATCCTGCTGAGCCTCGCGCTCACGCATTTCGTCTCGCCGTGGTTCTGGCTGTTCACCGCCTTCATCGGCGTGAACCTGCTGCAGTCCAGCGTCACCGGCTTCTGCCCGGCGGCGATCCTCTTCCGCAAACTCGGGATTGCCAGCGGATGCGCCTTCAAGTGAACACGTCCTTCCGTCGCATCGCGCTGGCCTCGGCGCTGGCGCTCGCGCTGTCCGCATGCGGGGGCAACGACGCCGCGCCCGAAACGGCACCGCTGCCGAAGCTCGACACGGTGGTCGTCGCGGCCGATGCCGCGAGCGGCGGGCAGACCTGGGACGGCACCGTCGAAGCCGTGCGCGAAGCGGTGCTGTCGGCGCAGACCGGCGGGCGCGTGACCGCGGTCGATGCCGACGTGAACGATCGCGTCGCCGCGGGCCAGGTGCTGCTGCGCCTGACCGTGGTCGAACAGCAGGCGGGTGTCGACGCCGCGCGCGCGCAGCTGCGCGCGGCCGAGGCGTCGGCCGCCGAGGCCGAGCGCCAGTTCCAGCGCTACGCCGCGTTGTCGAAGGGCGAGTACGTCTCGCGCGCGCAGCTCGACCAGGCACGCGCCGCGCGCGATGCCGCGAACGCCGCGCGCGATGCCGCGCGCGCACAGCTGTCCTCGGCCGGACAGAACGCCGACTACACCACCGTGCGCGCGCCGTACGCGGGCATCGTCTCCGCGCGCGATGTCGAACCGGGCGAGACCGTCGGCCCCGGCCAGCGCCTGCTCATCGTGTACGCGCCGGACGACCTGCGCATCGAAGTGCACGTGCCGCAGTCCGCGGCCGACGCCATCCGCGCGCAGCCCGGCGCCCGCGTCGTGTTCGACGACGGCCGCGCGGTCGATGCACGCCAGGTCATCGTGTTTCCCGCCGCCGACGCCGCCAGCCACAGCGTGACGGTGCGCGTGCTGCTGCCTGCGCTCGATACGCCGCCGGCGCCGGGCCGCACCGCCAAGGTGACGTTCCCGATCCGCATCGAAACCCGCACGCTGCGCGTGCCGGCGACCGCGATCTACCGGCGCGGCGAGCTCGCTGCGGTCTACGTGGTGAAGGACGGCCGCGCGCTGCTGCGGCAGGTGCGGCTGGGCGATGCGTCGGGCGACAGCGTCGAAGTGCTGGCCGGCCTGCATGCGGGCGATGCGATCGCGCGCGATCCGCAGGCGGCGTTGCAGGCGGTGGTCGCGCAGCGCGAAGCCGCGGGAGCGACGCATGAGTGACGCCGCTTCCCGCGACGCGACGCCGCGGCTCGGGTTTTCCGGCCGCATCGCGCGTGCGTTCCAGGCCAATCCGCTGACGCCGATCCTCGCGCTGATGGGGCTGATGCTCGGCCTCGTCGCCGTGCTGATCACGCCGCGCGAGGAAGAGCCGCAGATCGACGTCACGATGGCCAATGTGTTCGTGCCTTTCCCCGGCGCGACCGCGCGCGACGTCGAGCAACTGGTGAGTTATCCGCTCGAACAGAAGCTGTCCGAGATCGAGGGCGTGAAGCACGTCTATTCGATCAGCCGTCCGGGCATGGCGGTGCTGACCGTCGAATACACCGTGGGCGTGGAGCGCCAGCCGGCGATCGTGCGCCTCTACAACCAGGTGTTCTCCAACGCCGACTGGTTGCCGGCGGGCACCGGTGTGGGCCAGCCGCTGATCAAGCCCAAGGGCATCGACGACGTGCCGGTGATGGCGCTGACGCTGTGGTCGGACGATCCCGACACCGGCGTCGAGCAGTTGTCCGCGGTCGCGCGCACACTGGAAACCGAACTCAAGCGCGTGCCCGGCACGCGCGACGTCTACGCCATCGGCGCGCCGGATCGCGTGGTGGCGGTGACGCTGGATCCGACCCGGCTCGCGGCCTTCGGGCTGAGCGTCGGCGAAGTGGCGCAGGCGCTGCAGGCCGCGAACGTCGTGCGCCAGGTCGGCGAACGCGTCGGCGGCGATCGTGCGGTGCCGGTGACGGCCGGCCGCTTCCTCGCCGATCGCGACGACGTCGCCACGCTGGTGCTCGGCGTGCAGGGCGGCAAGCCGGTGACGCTGGCCGACGTCGCCGACGTGCGCGCCGGCATCGACGTGCCGTCGAGTTATGTCTGGCACGGCACGCCCGCGGGCAAGGGCGGGCCGAAGGCCGGCGCCGCGCCGGCGCTGACGATCGCCATCGCCAAGAAGCCGGGCAGCAACGCGTCCGACATCACCTCCGCGATCGCGACCCGCCTCGATGCGCTGCGCGGCGAACTGATCCCCGAAGGCGTGCACGTCGAGATCGTGCGCGACTACGGCCAGACCGCCACCGACAAGGCGAAGAAGCTCATCCAGAAGCTGATGTTCGCGACGCTGTCGGTGGTGCTGCTGGTGCTGTTCGCGCTGGGCCGCCGCGAGGCGGTCGTGGTCGGTGCCGCGGTGGTGCTGACGCTCGCGCTGACGCTGTTCGCGTCGTGGGCGATGGGCTTCACGCTCAACCGCGTGTCGCTGTTCGCGCTGATCTTCTCGATCGGCATCCTCGTCGACGACGCGATCGTGGTGGTGGAGAACATCCACCGGCACATGGCGCGCGGCGGCAGGACGCTGCTCGAAGCGATCCCGCCCGCGGTCGACGAAGTCGGCGGGCCGACCATCCTCGCGACGTTCACGGTGATCGCGGCGCTGCTGCCGATGGCGTTCGTCAGCGGTCTGATGGGCCCGTACATGCGGCCGATCCCGATCAACGCCTCGGCCGGCATGGTGCTGTCGCTGGCGGTGGCGCTGGTGGTCACGCCGTGGCTGTCGCTGAAGCTGCTGAAGCCGCATGTCGCGCATGACGAGGCGCACGGCGACGGCGCGCAGGACAAAGGTCGGCTGCATCGCCTGTTCGACAAGGTGATGACGCCGTTCCTGTCCGGCGATCGCGCGCCGCGTCGTCGTCGCCTGCTGTTCGCCGGCATGGCCGCGCTGGTGCTGCTGGCGGCGAGCCTCGCGGTCGTGCAGCTCGTCGTGCTGAAGATGCTGCCGTTCGACAACAAGTCCGAGGTCCAGGTCGTCGTGGATATGCCCGAGGGCAGCACGCTGGAGACGACGAACGCGCTGCTGACCGAACTCGCGGCGAAGGTCGCCACCGTGCCCGAAGTCGAGAGCTTCGAGGGCTATGCCGGCACGTCGGCGCCGATCAACTTCAACGGCCTGGTGCGCCAGTACTTCCTGCGCAGCGGTGCGAATGTCGGCGACCTGCAGGTCAATCTGGTCGACAAGCACCACCGCACGCGCAAGAGCCACGACATCGCGCTGGCGATCCGGCCGGGGCTCGACGCCATCGGTCGCCGCTACGGCGCGTCGGTGAAGGTGGTGGAAGTGCCGCCCGGCCCGCCGGTGCTGTCGCCGCTGGTGGCGGAAATCTACGGCCCCGACTATGCCGGCAGCCGCAAGGTCGCGCTGGCGCTCGAAAAGCGCCTGCACGGCACCGAAGGACTGGTCGACATCGACACCACGGTGGAAGCGCCGGCGCCGCGCGAAGTGCTGGTGGTCGATCGCGAGCGCGCGACGAAGCTCGGCGTCGACCAGTCGACGATCGCCAACACGCTGGCCGCCGCGGTCGGCGGCTACGACGCGACGTTCGTGCAGGACGGCGTCTCGCGCCAGCCCAAGCCCGTGCGCCTGCGCGTGCCGGTCGCCGAACAGGCGTCGCTCGATCGCCTGCTCGCGCTGTCGGTGAAGGGCGGGCAGGGCCAGGCGGTGCCTCTGGCCGAAGTGACGAAGACCGTGCGCACCACGTGGGACGGCGCGATCCACCACAAGGACCTGCTGCCGGTGGTGTACGTGACCGGCGACGAAGCCGGCGCGCTCGACAGCCCGCTGTACGGCATGTTCGACGTGGTCGGGCAGGTGTCGGACAACGCCGTCGATGGCCACAAACTCGGCCAGTTCTTCATCCGCCAGCCCGCGGACACCGCGACCTACGCCATCAAGTGGGACGGCGAGTGGCAGATCACCTACGAGACCTTCCGCGACATGGGCATCGCCTACGCCGCCGGTCTGGTGCTGATCTACCTGCTGATCGTCGCCCAGTTCCGCAGCTACCTGGTGCCGCTGGTGATCATGGCGCCGATCCCGATGACCGTGATCGGCGTGATGCCCGGGCACGCGCTGCTGGGCGCGCAGTTCACCGCGACCTCGATGATCGGCATGATCGCGCTGGCCGGCATCATCGTGCGCAACTCCATCCTGCTGGTCGACTTCATCAACCAAGCGGTGGGCGAGGGCAGGACGCCGGCCGAGGCGGTGATCGAGGCCTGCGCGGTGCGCGCGCAGCCGATCGTGCTGACGGCCGCTGCGGCGATGCTCGGTGCGTTCTTCATCCTCGACGACCCGATCTTCAACGGCCTCGCGGTGTCGCTGATCTTCGGCATCCTGGTGAGCACGGCGCTGACGCTGGTGGTCATCCCGCTGCTGTATTTCGTATTGTTGTCGGCGAAGGCCGCGCCCGCCGCGCCCGCCGCACCGGAGATCAAGCCATGATCGGTTCGCGTTTCGCCGCTTGCGCGCAGGCTTGCGCCCTGGTGCTGGCCATCGCCGGGTGCGCGCGGACGGCCGTGCCGGCAGCGCCGTCGGCGGCGGTCGTGGCGCCGCAGGCAACGGTCGCGGTGCCGATGGCGCCCGCCGAGCGCGCCAAGGCGGCCGGTGCCGCCTTCGCCGGTGCGCTGAAGTCCGCGCTGGGCGCGAAGCTCGCCGCAGACGGCACGGTCGGGGCCATCGACTTCTGCCACGACGAGGCGCCGAAGATCGCCGCGCGAGTCTCCGCGGAATACGGCGTCCGCCTCGGCCGGGTGCCGGTGGCCGGCCGGCAGCGCAGTCCCGCCAACGCGCCGGCCGCATGGCAGGCCGAAGTGCTTGCCGCGTTCGAGCGCGAGGCCGCGGCGGGGACGCCGGTGTCCGCGCTGCAGCGCGCCCAGACCGAGGGCCTGCCCGCGGGCATCGTGCTGCGCAGCATGCGTGGCATCGCGGTCGAGCCGGTGTGTCTGGCATGCCACGGCAAGGCGCTGGCGGACGACACCCGTGCCGCCCTGGCCCGTCACTACCCCGGCGACACCGCCACCGGTTTCGAGGCCGGTGACCTGCGCGGCGCGCTGTGGGTGGAAGTCCCCGCATCTCCCTGAGAGGAATCCGCGCATGAGCGACGCGACCGACATCCACATCGTGCTGGAACAGGAAGGCCCCTACGCCTTCAAGGTGAATTTCGAGGGCACCGCGCTCGAGGCGCTGCACACCGACGAATCCGCGCCGCTGGGCGCCGGTGGCGGTCCCAACCCGTCGGCGATGCTGCTGACCAGCGTCGCCAACTGCCTGAGCGCCAGCCTGCTGTTCGCGCTGCGCAAGTTCAAGAACGAGCCGTCGCCGATCCGTGCCGAGATCGTCGCGCACCGGGTGCGCAACGCCGAAGGGCGCTGGCGCATCCCGCATGCCGACGTGACCATCCGGTTGGCCGACAAGGCCGCCGATCTCGAGCACTTCGACCGCGTGCTGGCGCAGTTCGAGCAGTTCTGCATCGTCACCCAGAGCGTGCGCGAGGGCGTGTCGGTCGACGTGAAGATCGTCGATGCCGACGGCGCGGTGCACGTGCCGGGCGCCGCAGCGGGCTGAACGTCCGCCGGAAGCCCGGTGGACGCAGTGGCGTCCGGGGTTGATGCGCGTGGCGACGGCCACCACCGTCGTCGGCATGCCGGCGACGGCGCCCAACGAACGGAGTCCTCCATGACCGACACGCCCCTGCACATCGCCTGTCCCGCCTGCCACGGCCTCAACCGCGTGCCCGCGGCCCGCCTCGCCGACGGCCCGGTCTGCGGACGCTGCCGGCAGCCGCTGTTCGCGGCGCATCCGCTGGCGCTGGACGCCGTCGCATTCGAGCGCCACGTCGTGCAGTCCGACCTGCCGGTGCTGGTCGATTTCTGGGCGCCGTGGTGCGCGCCCTGCCGCGCGATGGCGCCGCAGTTCGAGGCTGCCGCGCGCACGCTGGAGCCGGCGTTCCGCCTCGCCAAGATCGACACCGAGGCGCAGCCCGACCTCGGTGCGCGCTTCGGCATCCGCAGCATTCCCACGCTCGTCCTGTTCCGCCACGGCCGCGAGCTCGCGCGCCAGTCCGGTGCGATCGGCACCGCCGACATCGTGCGCTGGGCGCGTGCGCATGCCGGCTGATCCCTCGTCCTTCCAGGAGTCGTCCATGTCGCGTCCATCGCTGCGCCTTGCAGGTGTCTTCGTTTCGTCGATGCTGATCGCCGTGCTGGCGGTCGCGTGCACGAGCCGCCACCCGCGGCAGGCGCCCGCCGCGCTGCCCGCGACCGCGCCGTCCGGCCTCGCGCTGCATCATCCGCAGCCGCAGGTCTACACCGCGGGCCAGCCCGCGGCCGGCGACTGGGCGGCACTCGCCGGCGGCGGCGTGCGCACCGTCATCGACCTGCGCACGCCGGGCGAGCTGAAGGATCGCGACGAACGCGCCGAAGTCGAGGCCGCCGGCATGCGCTACCTCGCGCTGCCGATCGCCGGCCACGCGGGCGTCACGCCGGAGAACGCCATGGCCCTGTCCGCGTTGCTCGCCGACACCCGCGGGCCCGTGCTCGTGCACTGCGCCAGCGGCAACCGCGCCGGCGGCCTGCTCGCGCTGGCGCTGGCCGCACGCGGCATGACGCCCGCGGACGCGGTGGACATCGGGCGCAGCGCAGGCATGACCTCGACGGAACCCGGCGTGCGGCAGGCGCTTGGTTTGCCTGCAGCGAACGCCGCGCCCTGATCGACGGATTCGGGGGCGGTTCATCCGGCGACGGCAATCGTTCGCGCACCCGTCCGAATCCCCGTCGCAAGGAGAGCCCGCATGTCCCGTTCCCTCGTCGCCATGCGGACGCTCGGTCTGGGCGGGCTGCTCCTCGCGGCCTGCGGCATCGGTCCGGCAGCGGCCGCGCCCGGCGCCGTCGGCGACCACGTGCCCGTCTCGTTGTTCTGCGGCGATCCCGCCCCCGACTGGAAGGACGCACCGAAACTGGTGGTGCTGATGCCGGCGCACAGCACGTACGGCGGCATGCTCAGGCTCGCCTTCCAGCAGTACTTCCGGTTCGGCAATGCCCTGCCGCCCGGTGCGCACGGGCCGGGCATCCGCACGGTGTTCGTCACGGGCGCGGCTGAACCGTCGGCGCCCCTGTCCGCCGACAGCGACTGCGCGCCCGTCGTCGAGGCGGCCGCGCTTGCCGGCATCGCGCAGGCCACCGGCCGCCCGCTGCCGCTCGCCGACGATGCCGACGCGACCGTGCTGCTGCTCGACGGCAATGACGTCGTGCGCTGGCGCGACGACGGCTACCGGGCCCAGGGCGAGCATCTCAAGCCGCTGGAGGCGGCGGTGAAGGCGCTGCTCGGCACGCCCGACCCGATCGCCGCCGATCCGGGCACGCCGCCGCCGGTCGTCGGCGATCAGGCGCCGGACTTCGCGATCGACACGCCCGCGCCGCGCGGCCTGCCGAGGCCGCCTTCCCGGGCCGCTGCGCCGCGGCTGTCCGACCTGCGCGGCAAGGTCGTGGTCCTCGCGTTCTATCCTGCCGCCTACAGCGGCACGCTGCCGCTGCAGGCCGGTTCGACGGAAGCGAAGATCGAGGCCGCCCGTGCGCGCGAACGCCGGCGGATGATGTCCTGCGCGGTGCAGCTCGACGAGATGGATCGCCTGCTCGCCAAGGACGATCCGCTGCGCGGCGATGTCGTGCGGCTTGCGGTCAGCGCGTCCACGCCCGCGCTGCTCGACGGCTGGCGCCGCGTGCTGGAAACCCGCGACCTGCGTTACGTCAACGATCCCGATTACGCCATCGCCCGCCGTTACGGCAGCTACGACGCGCAGGCCGGCTACGACCTGCGCAAGGTGTTCGTGATCGATCGCGACGGTCGCGTGGCCTACGTCGAATCCGACTACGCCGAGGGCGATGCCGACGCGCTGCATCGCGCGATCGAAGCCGCCGCGGCGCGGCGCTGATCGCGTGAGCGGATCAGAAACGATCGAGCGGCAGCTTGAGGTAGCGCACGCCGTTGGCGTCGGGCTCGGGCAGGCGTCCGGCGCGGATGTTGACCTGCACCGACGGCAGCAGCAGCGCCGGCATCGCCAGCGTCGCGTCGCGCGCGGTGCGCACGGCGATGAAGGCCGCTTCGTCCACGCCGTCGCGCACGTGGATGTTGCCCGCCTTCTCCGCGCCGACCGTGGTCTCGCAGGCGTAGGCGCGGCCGCCGGGCGCGTAGTCGTGGCAGACGAACACGCGGGTGTCGTCGGGCAGCGCGAACAGGCGGTGGATCGAGCGGTACAGCATGCCCGCGTCGCCGCCGGGGAAATCGCAGCGCGCGGTGCCGCCGTCGGGCATGAAGATCGAATCGCCGACGAACAGCGCATCGCCGATGCGATACGCGACGCTGTCGTTGGTGTGGCCCGGCACCGCGATCACCTCGGCGTCGATCGCGCCGACCGCGAAGCGTTCGCCGTCCGCGAACAGATGGTCGAACTGCGAGCCGTCGGTCGCGAAATCCGCGCCGAGATCGAAGATCGGCCGGAACGTCGCTTGCACCTTGCGGATACCTTCGCCGATGGCGAGCGTCGCCGCAGGGAACGCGGACTTCAGCCAGTGGCCCGCGCTGAGATGATCGGCATGCGCGTGGGTTTCGAGGATCCAGCGCACGTCGAGGCCATTCGCCTGCGCGTGATCGACCAGCGTCTGCGCCGAGGTCGTGCCGGTACGCCCGGATTTCGCGTCGAAGTCGAGCACCGGGTCCACGATCGCCGCCTGCTTCGTCGCGTCGTCGGCGACCACGTAGGTCCAGGTGCAGCTGTCGGCGTGGAAGAACGGGGTGACGGTGGGGCGCATGGGCGGCTCCGGTGGCGCGAGTGCCCGATTCTAGCCCGCGGGGCTGTGTCGTCGCCCCGGCATCGGCATAATCCCTCGATGAACGACAAACTCCCTCTGCTGATCGACACCGACCCGGGCGTGGACGACGCGCTCGCCCTGCTGATGGCCTTCGACGCGCCGCGTCACGAGGTCGTCGCGCTGACCATCGCCGCCGGCAACGTTGGCCTCAAGCACACCGTCGCCAACGCGCTGAAGCTCTGCGAAGTCGCCGACGTCGACATTCCCGTGTTCGCCGGCTGCGATGCGCCGCTGCTGCACGCCGCGCCCGATGCCTCGTACGTGCACGGCCGCGACGGCTTCGGCGACATCGGCTACGCGCCGGCCGCGAAACAGGCCGAAGCCGAGCATGCCGCACTCGCGATGATCCGCCTCTCTCACGCGCATGCCGGCCGGCTGGTGGTGTGCATGCTCGGGCCGTTGACCAACCTCGCCGTCGCGCTGAAGCTCGACCCGACGCTGCCGCAGCGCATCGGCCGGATCGTGGTGATGGGCGGCGCGGTGACGGGGCAGGGCAACACCACGCCGACCGCCGAGTTCAACATCGGTTTCGACCCCGAGGCGGCGTGGGTGGTGTTCGAGGCCTTCGCCGCGGCCGGGAAGATCGTCGAGGTGGCCGACTGGGAGGCGGTGATCCGCCATGGTTTCCTGCACACCGACGTCGAGGCCTGGCTGCGCGCCGATCATCCGCGCGCCCGGTTCTACGAGGCGATCTCGCGCAAGACCCGCGAGTGGTCCGCCGGCCTGCGCGGCGAGCGCTGGCACGCCGCGGATGCTCTAGCGATGGCGCTGGTCATCGCGCCGGAAGATGCCGTGACGCTGGAGCGCCGGCCGCTGCGGGTCGAGCTGAACGGGGTGGAGACCCGCGGCGCCACCGTCGTCGACTGGGGCCGCCGCAGCGGCCGGGCCGACAATGCCGAGCTGCTGATGGCCTGCGACCAGGCCGCTTTCGAGGGCCTGATCCGGCGGGCGCTGCGGGCCGGATGAGGCGCGTCGGGCCGGGTTGGGCCGGCGGTCGGGTCCGGACTTGAGCCGGACAGCGGAGCGCCGCTATAATGCCCGGCTTTCCGCCCAACTCCGGTACCCTGCCATGAAGGCCGACATCCATCCCGAATACCGTCAGGTCGTGTTCCAGGACGTGACCTCGGAGTTCAAGATCCTCACCCGCTCGACCCTTGGCAGCAAGGAAACGGTCAAGTGGGATGACGGCAACGAATATCCGCTGATCAAGGTCGACATCTCGTCGGCTTCGCATCCGTTCTACACGGGTCAGCACAAGATCGTGGACACCAGCGGTCGCGTCGACAAGTTCCGCAAGCGCTACGGCAAGTAAGCGTCGCGCAGCGCGGCATCCGCGCGACGGGGTCGGCACCGCCGACCCTACGCTCGCGGCGTGATCCGTACGTTCGAAGTGCACGCATCGACGGCCGCCTACGGGCGGCCGTTTTCGTGTGCGCGCATGGCCGGCGACGCGTCCTCCGACCAAAGTCCGGAGCGGCACATGCGGGACGGTATGCGATAATCGCCTGCTGTCGCGACCGCGGTTGCGGCTTCCTTCCCCCGAACGCGCAGGGACCGTCGCAGCGGCCCTGCGGTTCCAGTTCATCCAACGTTTCCGGGAGTGCGCCGTGTCTCAACAGGATTCCAACATCCCCACCCAGGTGACCGTCGACGTCGACGGCAAGTCCGTCGTGCTGCCGGTGCATGCGCCGACGCTCGGCAACGGCTGCATCGACATCGCGAAGCTGCCGAAGGACACCGGGCTGTTCACCTACGACTCCGGGTTCACCGCCACCGCGTCCTGCCGTTCGGCCATCACCTACATCGACGGCGACGCCGGCGTGCTGCTGTACCGCGGCTACCCGATCGAGCAACTCGCCGAGAAGTCGAGCTTCCTCGAAGTCGCCTACCTGCTGATGAACGGCGAATTGCCGAACGCGAAGGAGTTCTCCGCGTTCGAGCACGAGGTCACGCATCACACGATGATGCACGAGGCCTTCCGCACCTTCCTGTTCGGCTTCCGCCACGACGCCCATCCGATGGCGATGCTGGTCGGCATGCTCGGCTCGATGGCGAGCTTCTACCACAACACCCTGGACCTGGACGACGCCGAGCAGCGCCGCCTCGCCGCGATCCGCCTGATCGCGAAGGTGCCGACCATCGCCGCCGCCTGCCACCGCTATTCGATCGGCTGGCCCAGCCGCTATCCGAAGAACAACCTCGAATACGTCACCCGCTTCCTGCACATGATGAAGGAAGTGCCGAGCGAGCCGCTGGAGCTGAACCCGGTCGCGGCGAAGGCGCTGGACCTGCTCTTCATCCTGCACGCCGACCACGAGCAGAACGCGTCGACCTCGACCGTGCGCCTCGTCGGTTCCACCGGCGCCAATCCGTATGCGTGCGTCGCCGCCGGCGTCGCCGCGCTGTGGGGGCCGGCGCACGGCGGTGCCAACGAAGCCGTGCTGAAGATGCTGGAAGAGATCGGCCGCCCGGACAACGTGCAGTCGGCGGTCGACAAGGCGAAGGACAAGAACTCGGGCTTCCGCCTGATGGGCTTCGGCCACCGCGTCTACAAGAACTTCGACCCGCGCGCCAAGATCATCCGCGAGATGTGCTACAAGGTGCTGAACGAGCTCGGCGTGAACGATCCGCTGCTCGAAGTGGCGATGAAGCTGGAAGAGGCCGCGCTGAAGGACGAGTACTTCGTGCAGCGCAAGCTCTACCCGAACGTCGACTTCTATTCCGGGATCATCTACAAGGCGCTGGGCATCCCGACCGAGATGTTCACGGTGATGTTCGCCATCGCGCGCACCGCCGGCTGGGTGTCGCACTGGCTGGAACAGCAGAACGACCCGGAAGCGAAGATCGGCCGTCCGCGCCAGATCTACACCGGTTATGCCGGTCGCGACTACGTGCCGGCCGACCAGCGCTGAGCATCGCGCATCGCGACGTGTCGACGAAGGCCCCGCACTGCGGGGCCTTCGCTTTTCCAGTGATGGTGATCGCGTCGCGCTTCGTGCGTCAACGCTGCGTGCGATGGCGCGTTGATGGTGCCGGCCCGAAAGGACGGGCCATTCCTCCATCACGCAAGGACAACACATGATCGCGAACGTTTCGTGGGCACGGCGTGCAAGCGCTGCGCTGCTGGGACTGCTTTGCCTGGCCGGTGCCGCGCAGGCGCAGCAGGCCTGCAAGCCGGTGGCGCTGCCGTCGGGTGCGCAGGGGCCCGACCTCTGCTACGGCAAGGAAACCTGGCAGGAGCCGACGCTCCACAATGCCTGGATCAAGCAGAACTTCGATTTCTACCGCGCGCCGTCGACGACGCCGGTGCCGCTGATCATCTGGGCGCATCCCAACGGCATGAGCAAGGCGCTGACGCCCGGAACGCACATGTACGAGGCACTGGTCGTTCCGGCGTTGCGCGCCGGGTATTCGTTCGCATCGATCGAGTTCCGCCATCCGGTGGTCAACGAAGATCTGCCGAACGGTCCCAACGATCCCGGCGTGCCGCACTACGACGTTGCGCGCGCGCTGCAGTTCATCCGTGCCAACGCCGACGCGCTGGGCATCGACAAGCGCAACGTCTTCTTCGTCGGCCAGTCGCGCGGCACGCTGACGATCTGGACGGCGCTGCAGGACGACATGGCGCGACCGAACAGCAACGACCCGGTCGCGCGCGAATCGACCCGCGTCAACGCGGTCTACGGCGTCAAGGCGCAGACGAGCTACGACGGCACGGAATTCGCGAACCTGTTCATCGTCAAGGCCGATCGCCCGGACTTCATCGCCGACTTCAACGCCGAGCACCCGAATCACGCGCAGTTCGGCAGCGCGATCCGCAGCGTCACTGCCGGCGCCGATCCTGATCCGCCGGTGCGGCTGATCTACGACGCGCCAGTGGTGCCGCGTCGGGTCACCTATGCCGAAATGCTGCTGATGGATTCGATCCACTATCCGAACTTCGGGCCCGCACTGTGCCAGGCCTACACGGTGGCCTTCGGCAACAGCGCGCACTGCACCTACGACGCGGATGGGCGCTACAAGGACGATCCGATCGCCGCGTATGCCGGTTACATCGATTTCTTCAACCAGCACCGCATGCCCTGAGTGCGGTGGTGTGCCGGATCCGGTGGTTCGCGCCGGGTCCGACCTCCGGCACATGCGACCCTGCGCGGCTGCGCGCAGGGTCGCGATGTTTCCGGGGAGATCGCCATGGGCATCACCGCAGCACGCCGTCGCAGCCTCGTCCTTTCCGCTCTGTGCCTGCTGGGGGCCGGCGGACCCGCGTCGGTGCAGGGCGACGATGCCGTCGCGCCGGAGCGGATCGCCGATGGTGTGCAGCTGATCGAAGGCCGCTACGTGCCCGGTGCGCAGCCGGACGGCAACAGCGTGCTGTTCTTCGCGCCCGAGGGAGCGGTGGTGTTCGACACCGGCCGCCACGCCGCGCAGGCCGATCGCATCATTGCCGCGCTGGATGCCGACGGTCGACTGCTGGCGGCGATCGTCAACAGTCACTGGCACCTCGACCACATCAGCGGCAACCCGCGCCTGCGCGCGCGCTGGCCGCAGGCGCAGACGTACATGGGCGACGCGCTCGACGGCGCGCTGCAAGGTTTCCTTGCCCGCTACCGGGCGCAGCTCGTGGACATGCGCGGACGCACGACGGATGCGGCGCAGCGTGCGGACCGGGACGACGAAATCGCGCGGATCGATGCCGCCGCGCAGGCGCATCCGACGGTGACGATCACCGCTTCGGGCGAACGCATCGTCGCCGGAAAATCGTTCGTGTTCGGCACGGAGCGGGCGGCGACGCTCGGCGACGTGTGGCTGTACGACCCGGCATCGCGCGTGCTCGCCAGCGGCGATCTGGTCACGCTGCCGGCGCCGTTCTTCGACACCGCCTGTCCGGCGCGCTGGCGCGCGGCGTTCGCGGATCTGGCCGATACCGGCTTCGTGACGCTGGTGCCCGGGCATGGGGCGCCGATGGATCGCGCCGGCTTCGACACCTACCGCCGCGCGTTCAACAACCTGCTCGCCTGTGCGGCGGCGCCGACCCGCGATGCGACCTGCATCGCGGGCTGGAAGCGCGACGCCGCGCCGCTGCTGCGGCCGGGCGACGACGCGGCGGTCGACGGCCTGCTCGGCTACTACCTGTCGACCGGCCTGCGCGGGCGCGCCGCGCAGGCGGATTGCACGGATTGAGTGCAGCGTCGGCTCAGGCCAGCAGCGAGCGCAGCATCCAGGCGTTCTTCTCGTGGATGTTCAGCCGCTGCGTCATGAGGTCGACGGTCGGATCGTCGCCGGCGCCTTCGGCGGTCTTCAACACCTTGCGCGCCGTGCGGCACACGGCTTCGTTGCCCACGACGAGTTGGCGTACCATTTCGCGCCAGTCGGCGGCGCCGACCTCGCTGTCCTCGGCGATCGAGCTGAGCTTCACGAACTCGCCGTACGTGCCCGGCGCGCGGTAGCCGAGGGCGCGGATGCGCTCGGCGACGGCGTCCAGCGCGGTCCATTCCTCGGTGTACTGGCCCTCGAACATCAGGTGCAGGGTGTTGAACATCGGGCCGGTGACGTTCCAGTGGAAGTTGTGGGTCTTCAGGTACAGGGTGTAGCTGTCGGCCAGGAAATGGGAGAGGCCGTCGGCGACCTTCCTGCGGTCGCCGGCCGAGAGACCGATGTCGATCTGTGGCGCGCCGTCGGCGGCGGGCGGGGTCTGCTTGCCGGATTTCCGGGACTTGCTCATGGCGCTCACTCCGTTTCAGGGGACGTGCTCGGGGGACATGTCCGGGGACATGGGGCGCAGCGTACTCCTCGCCGCGCGGGACATGCGCCAGACTAGTGAGACGGCTTCAACAGATGAAGTCGATTGTTCGGATTGAAATGATTCATGTCTTCTATTGATCAGGCCCGACAGACCGCCCTGCGGCAGGGCCGCACCGCCATCGACGGCGCGTTGACCCGCGACCGCGGACGCCTGCACGGGCTGTGGTCGCGCTGGAGCGGCCGCCCGGCCGACGACGCGGCCCGGGACGCCTTCGCGCAGGCGCTGGCGGCCTCGGTCGCGGCGCGCGAGGCCCGCGCGGCGTCGCTGCCGACCGCGGTGGCCGTGGACCCGGCGCTGCCCATCGCCGCCGAGGCCGATCGTCTGGTGGAGCTGATCCGCGCCCATCCGGTGGTGGTGATCGCCGGCGAAACGGGTTCGGGCAAGACCACGCAGTTGCCGAAGCTGTGCCTGGCCGCCGGCCGCGGCGCCGCCGGCATGATCGGCTGCACCCAGCCGCGCCGCATCGCCGCGCGTGCCGTTGCCCGGCGCGTGGCCGAGGAACTGAACGCGCCGCTCGGCGACCTCGTCGGCTACCAGGTGCGTTTCAACGATGCCGTCGGCGAGCGCACCGCGGTGAAGTTCATGACCGACGGCATCCTGCTGGCCGAGATCCAGTCGGACCGCTGGCTGTCGGCCTACGACACGATCATCGTCGACGAGGCGCACGAGCGCAGCCTCAACATCGACTTCCTGCTCGGCTACCTCAAGCAGCTGCTGCAGAAGCGGCGCGACCTGAAGGTCATCGTCACCTCGGCGACGATCGACACCGAGCGCTTCTCGAAGCATTTCAACGACGCGCCGGTCGTCAGCGTGGAAGGCCGCGGTTATCCGGTGGACGTGCGCTGGCGGCCGCTGGGCGGCGAGGGCGATGAAGAAGGCGACGCGGAGGGCGGTCGTTCGGTGCTCGACGGCATCGTCGCCGCCTGCGACGAGATCGCGCGCGGCGGTGGCTTCGGCGACACGCTGATCTTCCTGCCCGGCGAGCGCGAGATCCGCGACGCGCACCAGACGCTGGAGAAGCGCAAGTACCGCCACACCGAAGTGCTGCCGCTGTACGCGCGATTGTCGGCGCGCGACCAGGACCGCGTGTTCAACCCCGGCCCGCAGCGGCGCATCGTGCTGGCGACCAACGTCGCCGAGACCTCGCTGACGGTGCCGCGCATCCACTACGTCGTCGATCCCGGCCTCGCGCGCGTGAAGCGCTACAGCCCGCGGCAGAAACTCGATCGCCTGCACATCGAACCGATCTCGCAGGCCAGCGCCGACCAGCGCAAGGGCCGCTGCGGGCGCATCGCGCCGGGCACGTGTTTCCGCCTGTACTCCGAAGCAGAATTCCTCGCCCGCGATGCCTACACCGATCCGGAGATCCGCCGCGCCGCGCTTGCCGGCGTGATCCTGCGCATGCTGTCGCTGGGCCTCGGCCGCATCGAGGATTTCCCGTTCCTCGAACCGCCGGACCCGCGCGCGATCGCCGACGGCTGGCAGCAGTTGTCGGAACTCGGCGCGATCGACACCGAGCGCAAGCTCACCGCGATCGGCCGCACGATGGCGCGGTTGCCGGTGGATGTGAAGCTGGCGCGCATGCTGATCGCCGCGCACAAGCACGGCTGCCTGCGCGAGATGCTGGTGATCGCGAGTTTCCTCGGCATCCAGGACCCGCGCGAACGCCCGGCCGACCAGCGCGGCACCGCCGACGCCGCGCATGCGCAGTTCGCCGATCCGAAGTCGGAGTTCATCGGCATCCTCAAGCTGTGGGAGGCGTATCGCGTCGCCCACGAGGACATGACGCAGTCGCAGCTGCGCAAGTGGGCGGACAAGCAGTTCCTCGGCTTCCTGCGCCTGCGTGAATGGCGCGAACTGCACCGGCAATTGAAATTGCAGTGCGATGAGCTCGATTGGGGCGATGGTGCGGTGGGCCGTGATGCCCGCAATCCACGTGCTCCTGGTAGAGCGGGCTTCAGCCCGCTTGAACGTGACGTTGAAAAGCAGCGGCCTGAAGGCCGCTCTACCGAACCCGTGGCGATGGCGGATGCGCTTGCCGGTGGAGACGACGCCACCGCCGTCGACTACGCGAAGCTGCATCGCGCGCTGATCGCCGGCCTGCCGACGCAGCTCGGCAACCGCAGCGAGCGCGGGCTCTACGACGGCCCGCGTGGGCGCAAGTTCACGCTGTTCCCGGGTTCGCCGCTGGCGAAGAAGCCACCGCCGTGGGTGCTGTCGGCGACACTGCTCGACACCGAGAAGGTCTGGTCGATCACCAACGCCGCGATCGAGCCGGAATGGGCGATCGACGAACTGCCGCACCTGCTCGCGCGCCGCCATCACGATCCGCACTGGGCGCGCTCGCAGGGCCGCGTGGTCGGCAGCGAGCAGATCAGCCTGTTCGGGCTGGTGCTGGCGCCGAAGAAGCCGGTGCACTACGGCGCGCTGTTCCCCGAGGAATCACGGACGATCTTCGCCCGCGACGCGCTGGTGACCGGCGAGATCAACACCCGCAGCGCGTTCCTCGCGCGCAACCTCGCGACGCTGGCGAAGGCGAAGGAAGAGGAAGCCAAGCAGCGTCGCGCCGGGCTCGTCGTCGACGAGGATTGGCAGGCGCAGTGGTATCTCGATCGCCTGCCGCCGCAGGTGCACAACGCGCAGGCACTGGACGCGTGGTACGCGAAGCTGCCGGCAGCCGAGAAGGCGAAGCTGGAGTGGTCGTTCGACGACCTGATGGTCGGTGGTGCCAGCGATGCCGAACGCTTCCCGAAGGTGCTGCCGCTGGGCGACGCGCGCCTCGCGGTGTCGTACCGCTTCGAGCCCGGCGCGCCCGACGACGGCATGACCGTCGCGGTGCCGCTGCATCTGCTCAACGCGCTCGATCCGGCGCGGCTGTCGTGGCTGGCGCCGGGCTTCGTGCAGGACAAGGCGGCGGCGCTGATCAAGTCGCTGCCGAAGACGCTGCGCCGCAACTTCGTGCCGGCGCCGGATTTCGCGCGCGCCTTTGCCGAAGCGTTCCCGCAGCCGGATGCCGATAGTTTCGAGGGCGCGCTCGCGCGCTTCCTGAAGAAGCTCGGCGGCGTCGAACTCTCCGCGCTCGATTTCGACGTCGCGTCGATCGACGCGCACCTGCGCGCCAACCTGCGCCTGCTCGACGCGCCGGGCAATCGCGGCGACGCGCGCCACGTGCTCGCCGAATCGCGCGATCTCGACGACCTGCGCGCACGCTTCGGCAAACGCGCGGCCGACGCGTTCTCGGCGCGTGCGGCCGAAGGCCTGGCGCAGCGCGGGCTGACGACGTTTCCGGCGACGTCGATTCCCGCATCGGTGCCCGGCGCCGGCGGCGTGCCGGCGTATCCGGCGCTGCACGACGACGGCGACAGCGTGTCGCTGGCGGTGCATGCCGACCGGCGCGAGGCCGAGATGCATCATCCGCGCGGCGTGCGCCGGCTGCTGCGGCTCGCGCTCGCGGAACGCATGAAGCAGGCGCGCCGGCAGTTGCCGGTGCAGCCGAAGATCGCGCTGCTCTATGCGGCGATCGAGTCGCAGGCGCCGCGGCGCGACGGCCTGAAGGACAGCGATCGCCTGCGCGAGGATCTGGTCGAGGGTGCGTTCGCCGCGCTCGCCGCCGAGGGACTCGATGCGATCCGCGATCCCGACGCGTTCGCGCGCCGCGCGGACGCCGCCGGCAAGGCGCTGTTCGGCGAAGCGATGGATCGGCTGAAGCAGGCCGAGGTCATCCTCGCGCGCATCGCCGAGGTGCGCGCCGCGCTCGATTCGAAGCTGATGGGCTGGGCGCGCGCCAACCTCGACGATCTGCAGGCGCAACTCGCGGGGCTGGCGGCGCCGGGCTTCCTGCGCGACACGCCGGCGGACGCGCTGGCCGAATATCCGCGCTGGCTGAAGGCGATGGCCCTGCGCGCGGAACGCGCGCTGCGCGATCCCGTGCGCGACCAGGCGCGCATGCTCGAACTCAAGCCGTTCGCGGACGCGCTTGCGGATGCACGCGACCGCGGCGTCGACGTGCAGCCGGGCTGGCAGGTGCTGCGCTGGGAACTCGAGGAGTTCCGGGTCTCGCTGTTCGCGCAGGAACTGGGCGCGAAGGGCGGGGTGTCGGCGAAGAAACTGGCGACGCGGCTGGCGCAATTGCGCTGAACGTCGCGTCTTGCGGTGCGGGCCGTTGCTAGGCTGCCGCTGTCGCCCGCGTCGTGCCGTCGCGCGCGGGTGGCGGCGTCGCGGCATCGCCGCTGTCGGCGCCGGACCACGGCGGCTTCCGGACAAAAAGGACATGCCATGCACAAGACCCTGCTCACCGGCGCCGCCGCCGTCGTATTCGCCGCGGCGATGGGCGCCAGCGGCACTGCCGCCGCCTACCCGATGTATCCGACCACGCCCTGCACGTCGGCGAACGACGGCGAGATCACCACCGTCGACACCTGGCGGCTGCCGGACGGCATCACCCAGCGCATCTACCAGTGCGATGCCGGCAACTGGGTGCTGATCGGCTACTGCGACGCCATGGGCTGTCTCTACCTCTGATCCGTTCGATCGCGGACGCGACGCCCTCGGCGAACGTCGGGGGCGTCGCATGGCGGAGAGGCCGCGGCCGGCGGGCGCAACTGCGGCGGACGTCGCGTCTCGCGCGACGGCCGATTGCTAGTCTGCGATCGTCGCCCGTGCCGTGCCGTCGCGCCCGGGCGGCGATGCCGCACGCATGTCGTGCTGCCGGCATCGGATCCCTCGGCGGTTTCCACACGAAAGGACATGTCATGCACAAGACTCTGCTCACCGCGGTCGCCATCACCCTGTTCGCCGCGGCGATGGGCACCCCGGGTCGCGCCGCCGCCGCTCTTCCGTCGGGCCCGACCACGCCGTGCACCGAGGAAAACCAGGGCGAGATCACGACGGTCGATTACTGGAATCCGCGCACCGGTTACTGGGCGCGCATGTACCAGTGCGATTCCGGCAGCTGGCAGCTGGTCGGCTACTGCGACCAGAATGGCTGCATCTACTACTGATCGCCCGTCCTGCATCGCACGCTCGAACAAAACGAACCCCGGCGCAAGCCGGGGTTCGTCGTGCTGCGGACGCTGCGACGCTGCGCTCGCGATGCGGCGTCGATCGTCTCCGGCGCGTCGATGATGCCCGCTTCGTCCTGCGGCAAGGCCCCTGCGCCGGGCGTCCGGTGCATTTGTGCCGAATGTCGCGTCCCGCACCGCGCAGGTTGGCTAGGCTGCCGCTGTCGCCTGCGTCGTGCCGCCGCGCGCGGGCGGCGGCGTCGCGGCATCGCCGCTGCCGACGTCGGACCCGCGGCGGCTTCCGGACAAAGGACATGTCATGCACAAGACTCTGCTCACCGGCTTCGCCGCCACCCTGTTCGCCGCGGCCATGAGCTTCGGCGGCCACGCCGCTGCCGCGGACGAACCCACCGCACCCTGCACCGACGAGAACCAGGGCATGACCGTCAGGATCGTTTACCGGTTCCCGGCCAGCGAATATTGGGCGAAGTTGTATGAGTGCAATGCCGGCATGTGGTGGTGGGTCGGCGACTGCGACTGGAACGGCTGCGTCTACTACTGATCGCCCGTTCCGCATCGCGTGTGCAAAAAAGACGAACCCCGGCGCAGGCCGGGGTTCGTGTGTTGCGGAACGATGCGGCGCGACGCTTACGGCGTGGCGTTGATCGTCTTCTGGGCGTTGATGATGCCGGTGCCGATCGGCTGCGGCGGGGCGACGCCGAAGGCCTTGATGTTGGCCTTGACGATGCTTTCGCAGGTTGCCGGCAGGCAGTCGGCGCTGGGCTTGGAATGCATCATCGCGACCAGGCCGGCCACGTGCGGCGACGCCATCGAGGTGCCGTTGTAGTACACGTAGGCGTCCGCGCCCGGCACGGTGGTGCCGGCGTTCAGCGTCGAGGCGATCTGCACGCCCGGGGCCGAGACGTCGACGCCCGCGCCGTAGTTCGAGAACGAGGCCTTGGCGCCCGCGGAGTCGGTCGCGCCGACCACGATCAGGCCCGCGCCGGTGCAGCCGGCCGGGGTGAAGCCCGACACGTTGAGGTTGCTGTTGCCGGCGGCCACGACGACCGTGGTGCCGCGGCTCAGCGCGCCGTTGATGGCGACCTGCATCGCGGACGTCGAGGTGCAGACGCTCTGGCCGCCGAGGCTCATGTTGATGACGCTGGCCTTGTTGGCGCCCACGGCCGGGACACCGGCGACGGTGCCGCCCGAAGCCCAGGTGATCGCGTCGGCGATGTCGGCGAGCGTGCCGCCGCAACGGCCGAGCGCGCGCACCGCCAGCACCTTCGCCTGGTGGGCCATGCCGGCCACGCCGGCGGCGTTGTTGGTCACGGCGGCGACCGTGCCGGCCACGTGCGTGCCGTGCCAGCTGGAGTTGCTGGCCGGCGAGCCGGCGTAGCACTGGTTGGCGACGGTCCAGTCGCCCGGATCCAGCGCGCTGGCATCGCGGCCGTCACCGTCGTTGCCGGTGGCGGCGTTCGAGATGAAGTCGTAGCCGTTGATGATGTTCGCGGCCAGGTCGACGTGCGGGCGGTAGCCGGTGTCGATGACGGCGACGATCTTGCCGGCGCCGCGGAAGCCGGTGTCCCACGCCAGGTTGGCGTTGCTGCCGCCGACGCCGTTCTGGAAGCCGTACTGCAGGCTGTAGTAGGTGTCGTTCGGGGTCAGCGTGGGCTGCAGCATGATGTTCGGTTCGACGTACACCACGTCCGGATCGGCCGCGATGTTGCGCATCAGGGTCTCGGCCTCGACGCGATCGAGCTTGCGGCCCGTGCGGACGAGGTCGGCGCCGGTGCCCAGGGTGCGCTCGAAGCGGACCGACGTCGCCTTGGCGCGACCGAAGGCGCGGTTGGCGGCGGTGCCGACGCGGTTGACCATCTGGGTCTTGTCGCGCTTGGCGACGCTGCCGTCGCGATAGGTGACGATGAAGCCGTCGACCGGGCCGTTGGCGGCCAGGCCGGAGGCGTCGAAGCGGTTGGCGGCGAAGGCGGAAGCCGACAGCAGCGTGCCGCAGACGGCGGCCGAGAGGGCCAGGCGGCGAAGGGTCTTCTGTTGGATGGACATACTCGTTAACTCTCCATGTGCTTGAGTGATGGTGTCCGCGCGTGGCAGCCGTGCCGGCTTCACTCTCCCTTGATGCGGTAGGGGCTACTGCGCGAAGGGCGCTTCTGCGCCCGCGGCGAGAATCGTTTGCGTGACAGGGCTTGTCAAACCCGGTGACCACGATGTCCGTCGAGTTTCGTGACATGCGTTCTCCGATCTCACGATTTCTTCACGGCTGTCGGACGAACGGTCGGCGAACGGGGGGACGAACGGCGCGGGCTTGCGTCGCGACACGCGTTTCCCGATGCTGGCGGCGACTTCGCGCGCATCGTGCGCGCCCACGCATGCTCGCGTACGCCTGCGTATGCGCGGCCGAGCGTCGCAGCTGAAGGAGGCGTCATGCAGGAAGCTGGCGGCATCCACCGCGACGACAAGGTCGCGACGACGGACCGCGACGCACCGATCACCGGCCTGCTGCAGGCCTGGCGTGAGGGTGATGCCGCCGCCGCGCACGCGTTGATCACACATGTCTATCAGCGCCTGCATCGCATCGCGGAAGGCGCACTGCGCGGAGAGCGCGCCGACCACACCTTGCGCGCGACCGCACTGATCCACGAAGCCTTCCTGCGGCTGTCCGGCGGCGCGGTGCCGGGCTGGCGCGATCGCGTGCATTTCTTCGCGCTGGCCGCGCGCACGATGCGACGCATCCTCGTCGACCACGCCCGCGCGCGCAGCGCCGAGCGTCGCGGCGGGCGCGACGCGCATGTGGTCGCGCTGGACGATGCCGCCGCGACCCTCGCCGCGATCGAAGGCGATCCACTGGAACTGCTGGCGCTCGATCGCGCGCTCGAAGCGCTGGCGCGCCGCGATGCGCGCAAGGCGCGCGTGGTGGAACTGCGCTGTTTCCTCGGGCTGTCGGTGGCGGAAGTGGCCGAATTGCTGGGCGTTTCGGCGCCGACGGTCGTGCTCGACCTGCGGCTCGCCCGCGCGTGGCTGGCGAAGCGCCTGGAACGTGCGCCGGAGTCGGTCGATGACTGAATCCGCGGATGCGGCGCGCTTCCGCCGGATCGCGCGGTCGTTCGAAGGCGCGCTCGCGCGCCCGCGCGACGAGCGCGAGGCGTGGCTGGTCGCGAACGAACCCGATGCCGTGCTGCGCGAGGAAGTGCGCGATCTGCTCGCCACCGACGCGCGCGCCGATGGTGCGATCGAACGCACGCTGGAAGCCGCGGCGAAGGAGGCCGTGCGTGCGCACGGCAGTCTGCATGCATTCGGCGACGACACGATCGAT
The DNA here is from genome assembly GCF_056313745.1 of Lysobacter sp. DMC97. Lineage (NCBI taxonomy): Bacteria > Pseudomonadati > Pseudomonadota > Gammaproteobacteria > Lysobacterales > Lysobacteraceae > Lysobacter > Lysobacter sp. DMC97. Next base: position 35,543 of record NZ_JBQUZR010000007.1, read on the forward strand.
GGCTGGCATCTGGAGCGTCGCCTCGGCGAAGGCGGCATGGGCGCGGTGCATCTGGCGCGTCCGGCGAGGGGCGATGGCCCGCCGGTCGCGATCAAGTTGCTGCGCGATGGCGTGGATGCCGCCTTGCTGGCCGATCGTTTCGAGACCGAGCGCCGGATCCTCGCCACGCTGTCGCATCCGGGCATCGCGCGTCTGCTCGGCGCAGGGCGCAGCCGCGACGGTCGTCCGTACCTGGTGCTGGAGTACGTCGAAGGCGAGCCGATCGACGCATACTGCGCGCGTGCACGACTGGACGTGCGCGAGCGCGTGGCGCTGGTGGCGCGCGTCTGCGAAGCGGTGCACGACGCGCATCGCAACCTGGTCGTGCATCGCGACCTCAAGCCCGGCAACGTGCTGGTGACCGCGGACGGCGCGCCGAAACTGCTGGATTTCGGCATCGCCAAGCTGCTCGGCGACGACGTCGGCGCGGTCGCGGCCATCGGCACCGTCACCCGGCTCGGCTGGATGACGCCGGCCTATGCCAGCCCGGAGCAGATCCTCGGCGAACCCGCGCGCCCGGCCAGCGACGTGCACGCGCTGGGCGTGCTGCTGCACGAATTGCTCGTCGGCGTGTCCCCGCACGGCGAGGAGGCCGCCTCGAATCCGGCGAAGCTCGCGCAGGCGATCGTCGAGCGCACGCCGATGCGCGCCAGCGCGCGCGTGCTGGCGGACGCGGCGACGCCCGCCGCGCAGGCGCGTGCGGCGCAGCGGCGCACCGTGCCGGCAGCGCTGGCGCGCACGCTGTCGGGCGATCTCGATCGCATCCTGGAAAAGACGCTGGAGAAGGCGCCGGATCGCCGCTACGACTCCGCCGGTGCGCTGGGCGACGATCTCGATCGCTGGCTGCGCGGCTTGCCGGTGTCGGCGCGGCCGGCCACGTTCCGCTATCGCGCAGGCAAGTTCCTGCGACGGCACCGGCTGGCGGCGGCGCTGGTCGCGATGCTGCTGGTCGGCGCAATCGGTTTCGTGGCGACGGTGCTGGTGCTGCTGGCGCAGGCGCGCGTGGAGCGCGATCGCGCCGAACGCACGACCGCGCTGCTGACGGATCTGTTCGAAGTCGCCGAACCCGGGCCGGATGCCGGACGCAGCATCACCGCGCAGGCGCTGCTGGATCGCGGCGCCGAGCGCGCCGCCGTGCGCCTGGAGGGCGACCCCGATGCGCATGCGCGCTTCCTCGCCACGCTGGGACGGCTGTATGCGCAGCTCGGTCTGTACGATCGCGCCGCGGCCAGCGTGGACCGCGCGCTGCGATTGCGGCATGCGCTCGACGACGGTCCCACGCCGACGTCGGCCGACCTGCTCGACCAGCTCGCGCGCATCCGCGCCGCGGCCGGCGAGTTCCGTGCCGCGGAACCGCTGTTCCGGCAGGCGCTGGTGCAGCGCCGTGCGTTGCTGCCGCGCGACGACCCGCGGATCTCCGACAGCGTCAACAACCTCGCGCTGGTGCTGCACGACCTCGGCCGCTACGCGCAGGCCGAGCCGCTGTATCGCGAACTGGTCGAGGCGCGCGACGGCGACAACGACCGCGGCGCGGTCACGCGCGGGAACCTCGCGCTGCTGTACGCCGATCTCGGTCGCCTGGAGGAAAGCGAAACGCTGTACCGCGACGTGCTCGCGACCCGGCTGGAGGTCTTCGGCGCGGACAGCGAGGACGTGGCCGATGTCTGCGACGACCTCGGCAATGTCGAAGTCCTCCGCGGCGAGATCGTGCAGGGACGGGCCGACATCCTGCGCGGCCTCGCGCTGCGGCGCCGGCTGCTGGGCGAGGATCACCGCGACGTGGCCCGCAGCCTCGAACACCTGGCGACGGCCGAACAGGCGCTCGGCGACCCGGCGCTGGCCGAGCGGCTGGCACGGCAGGCGCTGGCGATGCGGGTGCGCCTGCTGGGGCCGGAGCACGCGGAGACCGCCGGCAGCCATCTCGCGCTGGGGCTGATCCTGCTGGAGCGTCATGCGCTGGACGATGCCGGCGTGCAACTGCATCGCGCGCAGGCGCTGCATGCGGCGTCGCTGGGCGGCGACCATCCGTTGCAGGGCCCGCCGCTGCATGCGCTCGCGCGCTGGGCGCTGGCGACGGGCGATTGCGTTGCCGCGAGCGACTACGCGCGGCGTGCGCTCGCGCGGCTGCCGGCGCGGGATCGGCGACGGCCGGAACTCGAACGCGCGATCGCGGGCTGCGCGCGCTGAGTGCACGCGCCCCCGCACGTGTCGGCGTGCGGGGGCGGTGCGATGCGTGTCGCGAGGTTCAGGGGCCGGTTCCGCCGCCCGGGGCGGGGAAGTCGGTGATCTCCCATTCGCGGATCGGATCGCCGGCCGTCGTGATGCCGATCACCGTGCCCGTGGTGACTTCCACGCGGCCGCTGTCGTTCTCGTTGCCGCTGGGCGTGGGAACCAGGACCAGCGCGCCTGCGCCGTCGTTGTACGCGAACGACGTTGCGCCGAACGGCAGGCCGGTGAACGGCTGCGGCGCGTAGTTCGTGCGGTCGGTGCCCGCGAAGTTGTAGTAGCGGTACCAGTAGTTGCCGACGTTGGCGCTGCTGTTGTTGGCGAAGGTCTTGTAGCCCGGCCACCACCAGCTCGACACGCGGTCGAAGGGCGCCACCTTGCTGGTCAGCGCCACGCCCGAGCGCACCACCGGAATGCCCTTGCCGGGCTCCAGTCCGTTCGCGCCGGCGAGTTCCTCGCCGTAGGCTTTCTCGAAGTGGGGCGAACCGCCGACGCGCGTGACTTCACGCGCCGACCAGCCGACCAGGCCGGGCAGGCAGGCGCGGATGTCGGCCCAGCCGTCGAAGCTCGGCGACGCCGGGAAGCCCGGCGTGCCCTTGCCCAGCCGCAAGGTCTGCCCCGGAGGCAGCGAGGTCACGACATTCGTGCCCGTCACGGTGCCATTGCGATCGCGATAGGTCACGGTGACCGGGCCGATGTTGCTGACCGAGGCGTTGAGCACGCCGATCGTGGTGTCGAGCTGCGGGATCGCGGTCGTGCCGTCCTGCTGGGTCACTTCCGCGCTGGTGACGTTGGTCGACGGGCTGTTCGCCATCATGGCGCTGGCCATGCGGAACTTGCGGCCGAGGCTCATCGCCGGGTTGGCCGGCGAGCCGCCAGCGAAGAAGTCGGCGAGATACAGATCGCCGATCACGCTGGCATTGCTGGAGCCGACGAATGCCCAGCCGTTGTCGTCGAAGGCGCCGCCGCCGGAGAGGTACAGCGCTTCGGCGGCGTTCCACAGGCTCATGTCGATGAACAGGCCGTTGCCGGGCACCGTGGCGGTGACGGTGGGGAAGGTCAGGCCGCCGCTGGTGCCCTTGTACGACGTGATCTGGGTCGGGGCCGAATCGATGTTGCGGACGCAGTAGAACGGCAGGTTGCCGTTGAGGAAGTCGGAGGTGGAACTGTTCGAGATCGGCATCGGCCCGGCGTACAGCGTCTTCATGCCGTCCTGGCGCGCCTGCAACTGCTGCATCGAGCCTTCGCCCGGCGGTGTGCCCGCGCCGGGGTCGTGGTCGGTGATCAGCGAGCCGCCGATGTAGACGCCGTCGAGGTAGTGCAGCGATGCGCCGACGATGGGCAGGTCGGACTTGATCCGCGCCGACCCGACGCCGCGTGCGGCGGCCTGCAGCTCCTTCACGCCCTTGCTCCAGCTGCCGTTCGCGGCGATCGTCATCGCGATCGGGCTCAGCGGCGCCGGCAACGCGGTGCCATTGCGGTCGTACAGCTCGATCGAGACGTGGGCGGCCGCCGTCGGGCTCGGATTGTTGACCACCAGCGCGCTGCGGAAGTGGCCCAGTTGCCGGGCGATGTCAGGGTCGGTGGGGTCGTAGAACAGGCAGGCCGCGAACTTCTCCTGCGCGGCGTAGCCCTGGAGATTGGTCGAGGAGTGGGTCCAGAGGTAGTCGAGGTGGGTGCCGTTGTCGCTGTAGTTGAAGTTGGGTCGCGAGAGCGGCCCGGACGGGATCGGCGATGCGGTGGCGACGCACAGCGGCAGCGGGGCGGTGGCGGCCTGGGCGCAGAGCGCGCCCGTGGCCAGGACCAGGGCGGCCATGCCGAGGAAGGTATGCATGGGGAACTCCTTTCCGTTGATGGAAGTGGGATCGGCGCTGGCGCGGTCGAGACCGTGCCGGCGTCGCCCGACGGCCGCGGGGGCGGGCCGTCATTCCGGTAAGCGGGGAAAGGCGGGGCGGGAGATAAACGGATTTCGGCAGCCGGGTGTCAGCATCGCGCGGCCGACAGTGTGCTACGGTCGGCGCAGGGGGAGATCGGCAGGACGCCGTCGACTGCCGGACGCGGGCGCCGCATGCCGACCGCGCGACCCCGGCGGCATTCCAGGAAGGAGAACCACCATGCTCCGCACGATGATGACCGGATGGCTGTTCGCGCTGCTGGCCGGCGCGATGGGATCGGCCGACGCCCAGTCGATGAATTGGCCGCAGCCCCGGATCGCCTGCACCGAAGCCAACGCCTGGCAGACCTACGACGTGCAGTACTTCACCCGGTACCAGCAGCTCCAGATCACCTATGTCTGCGATCCCGACTATGGCTGGACCGTGTCCGTGGTCTGCGACCTGCAGCCGGGCGGGATCTGCACCGCCTACTGAGCGTGTATCGCGACGATCGCCGCAAACGACGACGCCCGGCACGGGCCGGGCGTCGTCGGGATGGTCGCGCGGGCCGTCGCGGTCACTTCACCCGTTCGACCTTCGCGCGGGTGTTGTAGCCCTTCACCGCGAGGTACCAGCTGTTGCCGATCCTGCTCGGGTTGATCCGCACCTCGGGGTTCTCCATCCGCGCGCCGACGAGGCTGGCCTCGTCGGTCTGGCGCCAGACCTGGCCGTTGTCGAGCGTGTATTCGCGGCCCCGGCCGAAGCCGCGGAACGCCCCGGCGATGTGCGCGACGATCGGCTCGTCCGAGCCGAAGTGGAAGAAGCCGCGGTTCTCGTCCTCGACCTTGTCCTTGGCTTCGGTCGCGGCCTCGGTGGCGACGGTCTCGATCTTGCGGCCCAGCCACTGGTTGAGCTTCGCCAGTTCCTCGGGCGAGAGCTTGCCAAGGCCCGCGGCGCGGAATTCCTCGGGCGACATCTCGCGCTCGATCGGTTGCGCCTGGCGGGCGAAGGCGGCCGTCGGCGCCAGCACGGCGGCGAGGAGGGCGACGGACAGGAACGTGCGGAGCATCGACATGACGGGCCTCTGGGGATTTCGCTGGCGACGGGACCGGTCTAGTGTAGGCGGACCCCACCTCGCTTGAACACGCGCGTGTCCGCCGTCGCCGAACTCCCGCCCGCCCTGCTGTCGCTGCCGCCGGTGGCGTCGTTGCCCGCGCCGCTGCGGCAGGCGTTGGCGCAGGCTGCCGGGCCGGAGCCGGTCGCGCCGATCGCGCCGGCCGTGCTCGCGCGGCTGGAGGACACGCTGGCCTCGCTGGCGCTGCTGAACGCCGACGGCGAGGCGGTGCTGGCGACGATCCTGCACGAACTGCCCGACTGGGAGGCGCGGCTCGCGCCGCGGCTGGCGAAGGAGTGGCCGGGCGTCGCCACGCTGCTGGAAGGCCAGCGCGCCGCGGCGCAAGTGTGGACGCTGCACGCCGCCGACGCCGGCGGCCGCAACGCCGAGGGCCTGCGCCGGCTGCTGCTGGTGATGGTGAAGGACCTGCGCGTGGTGCCGATCCTGCTGGCGCGGCAGCTGGCCTGCCTGCGCGCCGCCGGCACGCTTCCCGAGGCCGAACGCCGCGCGCTGGCGCAGCTCACCCGCGACATCCACGCGCCGCTCGCGAACCGGCTGGGTATCTGGCAGCTGAAGTGGGAGCTCGAAGACCTCGCGCTGCGCCATCTCGAACCCGAGACCTACAAGCGCATCGCGCGCTGGCTCGACGAGAAGCGCGGCGATCGCGAGCGCTACATCGAGACCGTGAAGCGCCAGCTCGGCGACGCGCTGAAGGCGCAGGGCGTGGACGCCGAAGTCGCCGGCCGGCCCAAGCACATCACCAGCATCTGGAAGAAGATGCAGAAGAAGGGCCTGTCGATCGACGGCCTGTACGACCTGCGCGCGGTGCGGGTGATGGTGAAGGACCTGCCCGCCTGCTACGCCGCGCTGGGCGTGGTGCACGCGCTGTGGACGCCGATCCCCAGCGAGTTCGACGACTACATCGCGCGGCCCAAGGCCAACGACTACCGCTCGCTGCACACCGCCGTGATCGGGCCCGAGGGCAAGACCCTGGAGGTGCAGATCCGCACCCACGAGATGCACGCGCAGGCGGAACTCGGCGTTGCCGCGCACTGGCGCTACAAGGAAGGCCGCAGCGCGCCCGCCGACGCCGGTCTGGATCGCAAGATCGAATGGATGCGCCGGCTGCTCGACGCCGGCCGCGACGGCGGCGAGGCCGAGGGCCTGTCCGCCGCGTTCGACAGCGAACTGATCGAGGACCGCATCTACACGCTCACGCCGCAGGGCGACGTCATCGACCTGCCCGCCGGCGCCACGCCGCTGGATTTCGCGTACCACGTGCACACGATGGTCGGCCACCGCTGCCGCGGCGCGAAGGTCGACGGTCGCATCGTGCCGCTGGACTACCAGCTGCGCAGCGGCGAGCGCGTGGAGATCCTCACCGCCAAGACCGCCGAGCCGCGCCGCGACTGGCTGGTGGCGGCGAACGGCTTCCTCGCCAGTGGGCGCTCGCGCGACAAGGTGCGCGCGTGGTTCCACAAGCTCGACCGCGCGCGCAACGTGCAGGCCGGCAAGGAACTGCTGGAAAAGGAACTGCGCCGGCTGTCGCTGCTGCAGGCCGACCTCGCGCCGATGCTGGCGAAGTTCAACGCGCCCACGCTCGACGACCTGTACGTGCTGGTGGCGCTGGGCGACCTCGGTCCGCACCAGGTCGGCCGCGCGCTGCTCGATCACGAGCGCGCCGCGCAGGCGCCCGCGACCGAGCCGGTCGAACTGGCGCCGCGCCCGCCGACGAAGCCGCGCAGCAGCACCGGCAGCTCCGCGTTCACGGTGGTCGGCGTCGACAACCTGCTGGTGCAGATCGCGCGCTGCTGCCAGCCGCTGCCGGGCGAGCCCATCGCCGGCTTCCTCACCCGCGGCCGCGGCGTGACCGTGCATCGCGCCGACTGCGCCTCGTTCCTCAGCCTCTCGGCCAGCCAGCCACAGCGCGTGCTGGCGGTGGAGTGGGGCCGCAGCGGCGGCGGGCACACGGCGTCGGTCGCGGTGGAAGCCGTGGACCGGCGCTGGCTGCTGAAGGACCTCAGCAACCTCATCGCGCAGGACGATGCCCACGTGCTGTCGATCCACAGCGACCGCCTCGAAGGCAACCGCGTGCGCCTGCGCCTGCAGCTGCGCGTGCGTGACCACGACCAGCTCAGCCGCCTGCTGGGCCGCATCGACAGCCTGGCGGGCGTGGAGACCGTGCGCCGGATCTGAGCGCAGGCGCTGTCCACTGGCGGTCGCGACGGCGCGCTATGCTCGCGCAGTGACCGCCGGCCGCGACGACTTCCCGTCCCGATTCGCCCACGCGCTGCGTCGGCGCTGGCCGCTGTGGCTGGCGGCGGCGCTGGCGCTGCTGCTGCCGCTGGCGTGGTGGCTGCGCGGCCCGCTGGCCGAACGCCTGTGGCCCGCTGCCGAGGCCGAACGCCTGCGCACGGAAGCCGACGCCGCGCTGCGCGCCGGAAACCTGAGCGCCGCCGACGGCCGCGGCGCGCGCGAGCTGTACGAAGCCGCGATCGCGATCGACCCCGACCGCGCCGAGCTGCGCGCGGGGTTGGGCCGCGTCGCGCAGGCCGCGGTCGCGCGCGCCGGGCGCGCCGCCGCCGCTGACCGCTTCGCCGACGCGCATCGCGATCTCGCGTTCGCCCGTGCGCTGTCCGCGCCGCGGCCGCAGGTCGACGCGGTCGCCGAGGAGCTGCGCCGGCGCGAGGCCGCGGTGGCGGGCATCGACGACGTGCTCGATGCCGCCGACGCCGCGCTCGCCGCGGGCCGCCTGCACGGCGCCGACGACGCGGCACTGCCGTTGTACGCCCGCGTGCTGGCCCTGCAACCGAAACACCTGCATGCGCTGGAAGGCCGCGACGATGCGCTGTCGGCGCTGCTGCGGCAGGCGCGCACGGCGCTGGGGCGCGGCGATCTGGCCGGTGGCGCGGCGCTGATCGACGCGGCCGCGGGTTTCGATCCGGGCCACGCCGAGTTGCCCGACGCCCAATCGGCGCTGGCGCAGGCCGGCGAACGCGTGCGCCGCCGCGCCGACGCCGACCTGCGCGCCGGTCGCCTGCCGCGCGCCGAGGCCGGCTACCGCGCGCTGCGCGACGCGCATCTGCAAGGCGACGCGCCTGCCGCCGGCCTGCGCGCAGTCGCCGCCGCGCACGCGCAGCAGGCGCGACGGGCCGCGGAGGATTTCGCGTTCGATCGCGCGCGGACCGAACTCGCCGCGGCGCGCGCGCTCGCCGCCGATGCGCCCGAAGTGAAGCGCGCCGAGGAAGCGCTGCAGCGCGCCGAGCGCACGCACGCCGGCCTCGGTGTGCCGAAGCGCTCGCCCGCGGACGAGCGGCGCCTGCGCCGGCTGCTGCTGGAATCGGAAGTCGCCGAGTCGCGCGGCGACTGGCTGACGCCGCCGGGCGACAGCGCGTTCGACAAACTGCGCGCCGCGCGCGCGCTGGCACCCGACGACATCGGCGTGCACCGCGCCAGCGAACGCATGCTGCCGCGCGTGCGCACCTGCTTCGAGACCGCACTGCGCGACAACGCGCTGCAGCGCGCCCGCGTCTGCCTCGACGCGCGCGTGGTGCTGGAAGGCGCCAGCCGCGACAGCGCCGCCGCCCGCACGCGCCTCGCCCAGCGCTGGGTCGCGATGGCCGAACAGCGCCTCCGCGACGGCGACATCCCCGGCGCCACCGCCGCCCGCGACGCCGCCCGCGGCCTCGACGCAAAGGTCGACGGCCTCGCCGATCTCGACGAACGCCTGCGCGCTGCGGCGTCGGCCGAACGCTGATCCCGCTGCAGCCAGGTAGAGCGGAGCGCAGCTCCGCTATACACCCCTCCGTCGTGCGGCAGGCACGAATCCGGACGCGACTTTTCCCGATGCTTGTAGGGGCGCCGGGAGGCGCGACGGACGACCTTTCCTGTGGGAGCGACGGAAGTCGAGACGGACGGAAGACCGCCTTTCCGCAGCCCATCGCGACTTCCGTCGCTCCCACAGGATGGTGCGCGTGCATCTCGCGACGGCGTTGGCTCACATGCGGCAACGCCGCTCCGGCGATCCGCTTGCGGACAGGGAGCAGCGGATCTTCGATCCGCTCTACGCGCGCGGCGTCGGCGCGAGGAAGGCCTCGCGCACGGTCGCGCGGGCGGCGTCGAGGGAGAAGTGGGCGGCGACGCTGTCGAGGCCGTTGCGGGCCAGCGTGTTCCACAGCGCCTCGTCTTCGTGCAGGCGCACGACGGCGTCGGCGAAGGCCTGCGGGGTGTCGGCGACCAGCACGTCTTCGCCGTCGCGCAGGTGCATGCCTTCGACGGCGCAGGCGGTGGCGACCACGGGCTGGCCGTGGGCCATGCTGAGGTTGATCTTGCCCTTCACGCCGGCGCCGAAGCGCAGCGGCGCGATCGCGATGCGCACGTCGCGCATGTACGGGTCGAGGTCGGCGACGTGGCCGTGCACGGTCACGCCGGGCACCGACGCCAGCGCTTCGATCTCCGGCGGCGTGTGGCTGCCGATGCAGTGGAAGCGCAGATCGGGCAGGCGTGCGCGCACGTGCGGCCACACCTCGGCGACGAACCAGCGCACGGCGTCGACGTTCGGCGGATGACGGAAGCCGCCGACGAACACCACGTCGCGGCGTTCGGCGAACGCGGGGCCGGCGCCGGCGATGCGGTGCAGGTTCGAGAGGATGTCGACCTTTGCGGTCGGCGCATCGGTGCGCAGCAGCGCGCGTTCGACCTCGCTCACGACGAGGGTGACGTCGGCCTGCGCGATGGCGTCGAGTTCCAGCGCGCGCGTGCGTTCGGCGGCGCGGGCCAGCGCGGCGTCGCCCGCGACCTCGGCACCGCGGCGCTCGCGCAGGTAGTGCAGGTCGACGGTGTCGAACACGATCCGCGCCTGCGGTGCGCAGGCACGCAGCAGCGGCAGGAATTCGCTGGCGACGTAGTGGCGGCTGACCATGACGCTGCGGAAGCGCGGGCCATGCGTGCGCAGCCACGCGGCCATGCCGCCGAGGAACGGCTGGTGCCAGACTTCGACGCCGAGCCGCTGCAACGACGTGGTGTACGCGCCGACGTGGTGGCCGTCGGCGGGCAGGAACACGACGTGCGCGCCTTCCTCGCGCAGCAGGCGCATCAGGTTCACCAGCCGCAGCGAGCCGGAATCGTGGTCGGGCCGCGGTGTCATCGCGTCGATCAGCAGCACCTGCGGCCGGTCGCGATGCAGCAGGGCCGGCGTCGGCACGGTGTGCGGTGGCAGGTGTGTGCGCAGCGCGTCGGCGCGGTGCGCGGCGAAGGTGCCGCGGTTGCGCACCTGGTGCGCCTTCATGCCGCTGCCAGTGTCGGTGCCGGCAGTCGCGCCTTCGGCATGGATCACCCGCGACGCCGGCTGGTAGACCACGCGCCGTCCGGCCGCGCGCACGGCGAACGCGAGGTCAGTGTCCTCGTAGTACGCCGGCGTGTAGCGCACGTCGAAGCCGCCAAGGTCGGCGAACAGCGCGCGCGGAATCGCGATCGCGGCGCCGCTGGTGTAGTCGCAGTCGCGCAGGTAGGCGAAGCGCGGGTCGTCGGGCGATTCGAAGCGCCCGTAGTTCCAGGCGCTGCCGTCGGCGAACACCACGCCGCCTGCTTCCTGCAGGCGGCCGTCGGGATACAGCAGTTGCGTGCCGACGAGGCCGGTGCCGGGTTCGTCGGCGAAGGTCGCCAGCAGTGCTTCGAGCCAGCCGGGCTGCGGGATCGTGTCGTTGTTGAGGAACACCAGCACGTCGCCGCGCGCCCGCGACGCGCCGTCGTTGCAGGCAGCAATGAACCCGCCGTTGATTGCACGGCGGTGGTAGCGCACGCCGGCGATCTGCGGCAGCACGTCGGGGGTCTCGTCGGCGCTGCCGTCGTCGACCACGATCACCTCGAACGCGGTCGCGGGCGGATGCGCGGCCAGCGCGCGCAGGCAGGCGAGGGTGTGCGCGAACTGGCCGTAGACCGGGATCACCAGGCTCGCGACCGGCGCGTCGGACGTCGGCACCGTGAACGGCGCGAACAGTTGCGGCGCCGGCAGGTACAGCGCTTCCGGGGGCAGCGGGCGGGCGCGATGGAACTGGGCGCGGGTGCGGTCCCACGTGGCCTGCCAGCCGCGGGTGCGCAGGCTGGCCCAGCCGCGACGCACCAGCCCCAGCCCGCGACGCCACAGGAAGCCCAGATCGGCAGGGGACAGCGGCATCTGAACGGACTCCTGCGGACGGGCGACGGCGGGGACGGCGCGCCAGGACATGCCGTTCCCGGCACCCTGCTAGACTCGCGACGCCCCATTTTCGCATCCCCGCACCGACCCGAGGCGCCCCCGAGCCCGCATGGCCCGACAGCACGACATCGACGACGATCCCGAGGACGACGACCTCGAAGACGATCAGGACGACGATCAGGATGATCGGGACGACACGGATGACGACCAGGACGACGACGGCAGCGACGGCGAAGGCCCGGGCTGGCGGCGGCACCTGCTGGGCTGGGCGCTGACCGCGACCGCGATCGGCCTGGGTTTCCTGATTCCCTACGTGCTGTACCTGAACCACCAGGTCAGCGTGCGCTTCGGCCAGCTGCGCTGGCAGGTGCCGACCCGCGTCTACGCGCGGCCGCTGGTGCTGGCGCCGGGGCTGGCGATGGACGCGAACACGCTGAAGACCGAGTTGGACGCCGCCTCGTACCACGAGGACGGCCGCGGCGAACACGCCGGCAGCTACCTGCGCGACGGCGCGCGCTGGCGCATCGCCAGCCGCGGCTACCAGGACGTCGACGGCCGCGTCGGCCCGAGCCGGATCGAGGTCACGCTCTCCGGCGGGCGCGTGGCGACGGTGCGCGACCTCGTCGGCAAGCATGCGGTGAAGTCGGTGCGGCTGGACCCGGCGCGCATCGCCACGCTGTACGGCCAGAAGCAGGAAGAACGCCGGCTGGTGCGCATCGACGAGGTGCCGCAGAAGCTCACCGACACCCTGCAGGCGGTCGAGGACCGCGACTTCGCCCACCACATCGGCATCGACTTCAGCGGCATGGCCCGCGCCGCGTTCGTCGCGCTCAAGAGCGGCGGCGAGGTGAAGCAGGGCGCCAGCACGCTGACCCAGCAGCTCGCGCGCTCCGGCCTGCTGGGCATCGGCAAGGAGCAGACGCTCCGCCGCAAGTTCAACGAGATCCTCTACGCGCTGATCATCGACGCCCGCTACGACAAGGGCGTGATCCTGGAGGCCTACCTCAACCAGGTCGACATCGGCCAGAACGGCTCGCAGGCGATCCACGGGTTCGCCGCCGGCGCGGAGTACTACTTCGGCCGCCAGCTCGACGAGCTGAGCACCGAGCAGATCGCGCTGCTGGTGGGCCTCGTGAAGGGGCCGTCCTGGTACAACCCGCGGCGCAATCCCGAACGCGCGCTGGCGCGGCGCAACCTCGTCATCGACAAGATGCTCCAGAACGGCATCGTCGACCAGGCCGAGCACGACCGCGCGATCAAAACCCCGCTCGGCGTGCCGGCGGTGCCCGGCAGCATGGTCGCCAACCGCTTCCCGGCCTACGTCGACCTCGTGCGCCGGCAGCTCGCGCGCGACTACGCCGGCGAGGAACTGCAGGGCGCCGGGCTGACCGTGCTCACCGCGATGTCGCCGTCCGCGCAGGCCTACGCCGAGGGCGCGGTGACGCGCACGATGAAGGCGATCGCGAATCCGCGGCGTCCGCCCTTGCAGGCCGGCGCGGTCGTCACCGACGTGCACACCGGCGAAGTGGTGGCGGTGATCGGCAGCCGCAGCTTCGAGGAGCACGGCTTCAACCGCGCGGTGCAGGCGCAGCGCCCGGTGGGCTCGCTGATCAAGCCGTTCGTCTACCTGCTGGCGCTGGCGCAGCCGGACAAGTTCTCGCTGGCGACGTACGTCGACGACGGTCCGGTCACGGTGACGCTGGACAACGGCCGGCGCTGGAATCCCGGCAATTCCGACGGCCGCAGCCACGGCACGGTGCGGCTGATCGACGCGCTGGCGCATTCGTACAACCAGTCGACGGTGCGCGTGGGCATGGACGTGGGCCCGAAGCGCGTGGTCGACCTGATGCGCACGCTGGCCGGCATCGACGCCCCGGCGAATCCGTCGCTGATCCTGGGTGCGCTGGACCAGAGTCCGTACGCGATGGCGCAGGCGTACCAGTTCCTGGCGTCCGGCGGCGAGATCCAGCCGCTGCACGCGGTGCGCGGTGTGCTGGCCGCCAACGGCAAGGCGCTGAACCGCTACGACGTGAAGCCGCAGCCGGCGCAGGCCGGCGATGCCGTCGCCGCGCGGCTCGTCACCACCGCATTGCAGGCCGCCGTGAGCGAAGGCACCGGCCACCAGCTGGTCGCCGACGGCCTCGGTCGCCTGCAGCCGGCGGGCAAGACCGGCACCAGCAACGACAGCCGCGACAGCTGGTTCGCCGGCTGGACCGGCGACCATCTCGCGGTGATCTGGGTCGGCAACGACCAGAACGCGCCCACCGGCCTGTACGGCGCCACCGGCGCGATGCGGGTGTGGTCGGGCCTGTTCTCGCGCCTGCCCAGCGCGCCGCTGCAGGTCGGCGGCAAGGGCATCGACTGGCAGTGGATCGCCGACGGCCACAGCACCGACGCCGGCTGCCCCGGCGCGCGCCGGCTGGCGTTCGTCGCCGGCTTCGTGCCGCCGTACGAGGCCTGCGCGCTGGCCGAACCCGAGGCCACCGACGGCAGCGATCCGAATGCAGAGGACGGCGACAAGCCGGGCTTCTGGCGCAGCCTGTTCGGCCTCGACAAGAAGGACGATGGCCAGGGTGATCGCCCGTCGCAGGACGACCCGCCGCGCGACGCGCCGTCGCCGGGCGGCCAGGCCTTCCAGCCGTGGTCGTCTCCCGCGCCTCGCGACCTGCGGGCGCTGCACGATCGATCCGGAGTCCGTCTCGCATGAATGCCTTTCGCCGTTCGCCGCTGCATGTCCTGCCCGCGGCTGCGCTCGTCGCCCTGCTCGCCGCCTGCGGCAGCGCGCCGGTCGCGAACAACGCCTGGATCGGGCCTTCGCCCGAGCTGATGGTCGACGAGATCCGCGCCGTCGGCTCCGCCGCGCCCGGTGAACTCGACGTGCAGCCGCTGCGCGACCCGATGGTCGAGGACCTGCGCGTGCAGGCCGCCCGCGCCGAGCGCGCGAAGCGTTATCCCGATGCCGCCACCGCGCTGGACAAGGCGCTGGCGCTGGCGCCGGAGGATCCCGCGCTGTTGCAGGAGCGCGCCGAGGTGGCGGTGCTCGAGAAGAACCTGCCCGAGGCCGAGCGCCTCGCGCGCCGCGCGTTCGCGCTGGGCGGCAAGGTCGGCCCGCTGTGCCGGCGGCACTGGATGACCATCCGCCAGTCGCTGGCGCAGCAGCAGAGCCGGCTGGTGTCGATGCAGAACGGCGGCCATCTCAAGGGCGCGAAGCTGACGCAGTGGGAAGACGACATGACCCGCGTCGCCGGCGAGCTGGAACTCGCGCGCGGCGCGCAGGACGCCTGCACCCAGACCGGGCCGCCGCGCTACTGAGCCGATGACGATGCCTGATGCCCCCGTCCGCGACGACGTGCTCGCCGCGGATCCGTCCGACGCCGCGCCGGCCTCCGCGCTGGCCCGCGCCAGCCGTGACGCGCTGAGCGCCGGCGGCCTGCTGGCCGAGGCGATCCCGGGCTTCGTCGCGCGCGCGCCGCAGCAGCGGCTGGCGGAGGCGATCGCCGCGACCGTCGAGGATCGCGCCGCGCTGCTCGCCGAGGCCGGCACCGGCACCGGCAAGACCTTCGCGTACCTCGTGCCGGCGCTGCTGTCGGGGCTGAAGACGATCGTCTCCACCGGCACGCGCGCGCTGCAGGACCAGCTCTACCACCGCGACCTGCCGCGGGTGCGCGACGCGCTGGGCCGCGGCGTGAAGACCGCGCTGCTGAAGGGCCGCGCCAACTACCTCTGCCGCTATCGGCTGGAGCAGGCGAAGGGCGAGCCGCGCTTCACGAACAAGGAACAGATCACCCAGTTCCAGCGCATCGTCGCGTGGAGCGGGCGCTCGCGGCTGGGCGACCTGGCCGAACTCGACGCGCTGCCCGAGGATTCGCCGCTGATCCCGATGGTCACCTCGACCGTCGACAACTGCCTCGGCAGCGACTGCCCGTTCTGGGAGGACTGCTTCGTCGTGCAGGCGCGCCAGCGTGCGCAGGCCGCCGACGTGGTCGTGGTCAACCACCACCTGCTGCTGGCCGATCTCGCGCTGAAGCAGGAAGGCTTCGGCGAGATCCTGCCGGGCGCGCAGGTGTTCGTGGTCGACGAGGCGCACCAGTTGCCCGAACTCGCCGCGCAGTTCTTCGGCGAAGGCCTGAGCGCGCGGCCGCTGGTGGAACTGGCGCGCGACGCGCTGGCCGAATGCAAGACCGTGACCGGCGCGCTCGCCGTCGTGCAGGCGCCGGCCCGCACGCTCGAAGAGGCGACCCGCGCACTGCGCGCGGCGATGGAGATGCTGCCCGTGCGCGGCACGCGCTGGCGCGCGCTGGACGAACCCGGCGTGTTCGAGGCGCTCGGTGTGCTGGACGACGCGCTGGTCGCGATGGCCGACGCGCTCGCGCCGTTGCGCGAGACCTCGCCCGGCTTCGATGGTTGCCATGCACGCGCGATCGACCAGCGCGCGCGCCTGCTGCGCTGGGCGCCGCCGGATTTCGCGCAGCGTCCGCGCGGCGATGCCGATGCGAACGACGGGCAAGAGGCGATGCCGCTCGAAGCACCGGCGCCGTTCGCGGCATCGCACGCGCCGCACGTCGCCGACGACGATCTCGCGCAGGACCTCGACACGCCCGCGCATGACGGCAAGCTGTGGGACGTGCGCTGGTACGAACTCTCGCCGCGCGGCTTCCGCCTGCAGCGCACGCCGCTGGATGTCTCCGGCCCGCTGCGCACGCATCGCGAGCAGTCGCGCGCGGCGTGGATCTTCACCTCGGCGACGCTGGCGGTCGACGGCCATTTCGACCACGTCTCGAAGCGGCTGGGCCTGGAATCGCCGCGCGAGCTGATCGCGCCGAGCCCGTTCGACTGGCCGCGGCAGGCGCTGTGCTGGCTGCCGCCGCGGCTGCCCGATCCCAACGCCCGCGACTTCACCGCTGCGGTGATCGACGCGGTCGTGCCGGTACTCGAAGCCTCGCGTGGCCGTGCATTCGTGCTGTTCGCCTCGCTGCGCGCGCTGCGCGAAGCCGCGGCGCTGCTGCGCGACGCCGAGCTGCCGTGGCCGCTGTTCGTGCAGGGCGAAGCGCCGCGCTCGGTGCTGCTGCAGCGCTTCCGTGATTCCGGCAACGGCGTGCTGCTGGGCGCGGCCAGTTTCCGCGAAGGCGTCGACGTGGCCGGTGACGCGCTGAGCGTGGTCGTCATCGACAAGCTGCCGTTCGCCGCGCCGGACGATCCGGTGTTCGAGGCGCGCCTCGACGCGATCCGCCGCGCCGGCGGCAACCCGTTCCGCGACGAGCAGTTGCCGCAGGCGGTCATCGCGCTGAAGCAGGGCGTCGGCCGGCTGATCCGCACCGAGACCGACCGCGGCGTGCTGGTGCTGTGCGACCCGCGCCTGATCGGCAAGTCCTACGGCCGCGTCTTCCTCGACTCGCTGCCGCCGTTCGCGCGCACGCGCTCGATCGAGGACGTGCGCGGCTTCTTCGCCGAACCGGCGACGACCGATCCGGAGCCGGCGTCGTAGGTCGGGCCCCTGGCCCGACATTGCGGCGTCTCCGCTCGCACCGCCGAATGATCGAAACCGCACCGTTCCCCGCACGGCGCGACCGGATTCGCCGTGATGTCGGGCCAGGGCCCGACCTACAATGCCCGCCATGAACCTCCTCGCCTTCGAACTCTCCACCGAAGCCTGCTCGGTCGCCGTCCTCGCCGGCGGCGAGGTGCGCGAGCGCCACGAGATCGCGCCGCGCAAGCACGCCGAGTACGCGCTGCCGTGGGCCGAGGCGCTGCTGGCGGAGGCGGGGATCGCGAAGTCGGCGCTCGACGCGATCGCGGTCGGTCGCGGGCCGGGCGCATTCACCGGGGTGCGGCTGGGCATCTCGATCGCGCAGGGCATCGCGCTCGCGCTGGACGTGCCGGCAGTGCCGGTGTCCACGCTGCGGGCGCTGGCGATGCGCGCGTGCCATCTCCCTCCTCCGCCTGCGGGGGCGGGGCGGGGTGGGGGCGGACGTCATGCCGGCGCGGGCGATCGCGTGCTCGCCGTGATCGACGCGCGCATGCGCGAGGTCTACGTCGCGCGCTTCCGGCTCGAAGCCGGCGCGGACGGGCTGCTCGACGCGATCGCCGACGGCGACGAGGCGGTGATGCCGCCCGATGCGGTGCCGGCGCCCGGCGGCGACGGCCCGTGGTTCGGCGTCGGCACCGGCTTCGGCGCGCTCGACGGCGTGCTGCGGCAGCGGTTCGCCGACCGGCTGGTCGCGGTCGATGCCGAGGCGCTGCCGCACGCGGCCGATGTCGCGCGACTTGCTGCGGCGGCGCTGCGGCGCGGCGAGGGCATCGCGCCCGAACGCCTCGAACCGGCGTACCTGCGCAACGCCGTCGCGCTCACCCTGGCCGAGCAGCAGGCGCTGCGCGCGAGCCGGGCCTGATCCGTCTTCTCCGCATCCGCAAGGACGTCCGCATGTCGTCGTTCCCTCGTGTCCCTCGTGGTCTCGCCCGCCGCGTCTTCGTCGCGCTGCTGGGCCTGTGCGCCGCCTGCACCGTGCAGGCCGAGGTCTGGGAGGGCACGGTCGGCGGGCAGCCGGTCGTCGCCGACCTGCATCTGGGCGACGAACCCGGCGGCCAGTACTTCTACCGCAAGCATTCCCGCACCATCGAACTGATGCGTGCGGAAACGCCCGCCGCCGGCGTCGCCTTCGATTTCCAGGAGTGGGGTCGCCGGATGGATGACGCGGAGCCGCCGCACTGGCGCCTCTCCGCGCCGAAGGGCGATGCGCTCGAAGGCGACTGGGTCGGCGGCGGCAAGACCCTGCCGATCCGCTTGCACCGGCTGGCGACGGCGTCGCTGCCGCGCGGTGCCGATCCCGGCCTCGATGCGCTGCGCGCCGACGATCCGTACCGCTTCCTGCTGCTCTCGGGCATGGTGTTGAAGGCCGGTCGCGCTCAGACGGTCGACGGGTTCCGCCTGCAGTGGTGGACCGAACCGCAGAGTGGCGTCGAATTGTTCCGCGTGGTGTCCGGCTATCCGGCCGAGCGCCTGCCCGCCATCAATACCGCGCTGGCGCGCCGGCAGTGGGAACAGGTGCTGGCTTACCTCGACTGCACCGCCGCGCCGCAATCCGATTTCGAGTCGACGACCACGCTGCGCCGCATCGGCCGCGACGTCATCAGCGTCAGCCTGTTCGCCAGCTACTTCTGCGGCGGCGCGCATCCGGATTTCGGCGACAGCCCGTTCAACCTCAATCCGCGCACCGGCCAGGAACTGGCGCTGGAGGACGTGTTCTGGCTGGGCAAGGGGGCGGTGCCACGCTACGACCCGAAGGGCGCCAGCCAGGCGTGGTTCGACTACCGCGGCGAGGTGTTCGGCCCGTGGGTCGCCGAGCGCATGGTGGCGCTGTACCCGAAGCAGGCGAAGCCCTCGGCCCCGGGCGACGACGCCGATGCCTGCGACTACGGCGACCCGGGCGTGTGGTCGTACGCGAACTGGTACGCCACGCCGAAGGGCCTGCACGTCTCGGCGACGTTCGCGCGGGTGATGCGGGTCTGCGACGACCCCGACTGGTCGGTGATCCCGTGGGCGGACGTGCGCCGGCATCCGGGCAAGGTGAAGCTCGCGCCCTGACCCTTCCGCCCGCCGGGCGGGCGCCGTCATGGCCCATCGGTCACGGGAACCGACCCCGCCCGTGGCGGTCCATACTCGGGCTCATCTTCCGAGGGGAATCCCGTGTCCGACTCCGTCACCGCCGCGCCTGCCGGGCGCCGCCGCTTCCTGCACAACGAATGGCTGCAGTTCGCCGGCGTGCTGCTGCTGCTCGCCGTCACCCGCACCTCGCTCGCCAACCATTACCAGGTGCCCAGCGGCTCGATGCAGCCCACGCTGGAGCCCGGCGACCGCGTCGTCGTCGACATGCGCGCCTACGGCCTGCGCGTGCCGTTCACCGACATCGAACTGGTCGACAACGGCGATCCGCGTCCCGGCGACGTGGTGGTGTTCAAGTCGCCGGCCGACGGCGAGCGGCTGATCAAGCGCGTGGTCGCGACGGGCGGGCAGACCGTGTCGCTGCTGGACGGCCACCTGCAGGTCGACGGCCAGCCGCTGGCGGCGGGCGTCGCCGACGACATCGAACGCTTCGGCACCCGCGAGGTGCATCTGGACCTCGCCGACGGCGGCGGCCCGGACATCGACGGGCTGACGATCCCCGACGGCATGGCGCTGGTGCTGGGCGACCATCGCGGCAACAGCGCCGATGGCCGCTATTTCGGCCTGGTGCCGACGAAGTCGCTGTACGGCCGTGCCGTCGCCGTGTACTGGCGCAGCGGCGAAGGCTTCGCCTGGAAGCGCCTCTGATCCTTCGGTAGAGCGGCCTGACCAGCCATTCGGCTGTTGAACACCAGGCCGCTGCTTCTATTCCGACCCTGGAGAAAAGCAGCGGCCTGAAGGCCGCTCTACCGAGCCGTATGCGTCAAACAGCGGTGCTCGGCCGGGCCAGGGCCCGACCTACTCGTCCACCAGCTCGCCGCCGGGCATGAACCGCCAGGTGCGGACGACGTTGAGGATGTCCGGGTTTTCCTGCGTCTTCGGCAGGGGCGGGTAGGGCTCGGCGAGGCGGGCGATGCGCAGCGCGGATTCGTCCAGCAGCGGGATGCCGCTCGATTGCACGACGTCGGCGCGCTCGATGGTGCCGTTGCGGCGGATGCCGATGTTGATGACCACCGTGCCCGACAGCCGGCGGCGGCGCGCCTCGTCCGGGTAGTTCAGGTTGCCCACGCGCTCGGCGCGGTCGACCCAGGTGCGCAGGTAGGTCGCCCAGACGTATTCCTGGGTGCTGGCCGAGACGAACTTGCGCGACGGGCGCTTGGCGTAGCGCGACGAGCGCAGGTGGATCTCCGCCGCCAGCCGGGCCATCGCCATGTCGTGCTCGATCTTGCGGTCGCCGGTGCGCAGCGGCTCGGGCAGCGGCTGCGGCTTGCGGTTCGGCTGCGGCAGGCGGTCCTCGGCCTGCGTGGTGGTCACCACCCGCGCCTCCGGCGGCGGGGACGGCGCCGGCGACTGTGCCCGCACCGTCTGCGGGGCGGTGCCGGTCTCGGTCTGCGGCACGGTGCCGGGCTGCGGGTCGCGGGGGCGCCGGGCCTTGTCGTCCTCGCCGCCACCCTGGTTGTTGGCCTGGGCGAGGAAGTCCGCCTGCTTCGGGCTCAGCGGGGTACGGGTCTGGGTCAGGATCACGTCCAGCATCGGCACCACCGGCGCGGCTTCCTTCAGCGCGAAGCCGATGCCCAGGATCACCAGCGCGTGCAGCAGCAGCGACAGCACCACGGTCGCCACCAGCCGCTGGTCCTCGCCGATGGCCGGCGGGGGAGGCAGCGGGGCGGGCGGTCGGGCGGGCGGCGCGCCGGGAGGCGGGGCGGCGGACATGCGGCTCAGGCCGACGCCTCCAGGGCGTCGAACAGCAGGCCGGCGATGTTCAGGCCGAACTGCTTGTCCAGTTCGCGGATGCAGGTCGGGCTGGTGACGTTGACCTCGGTCAGGTAGTCGCCGATCACGTCCAGGCCGACGAAGCGCATGCCGCGGCGCTTCATCTCCGGGCCCACCTGGGCCGCGATCCAGCGGTCGCGCTCGCTCAGCGGACGGCCCTCGCCGCGGCCGCCGGCGGCAAGATTCCCTCTGAATTCATCGCCTTGCGGAATCCGGGCGAGGCAGTAGTCCACCGGCACACCGTCGATCAGCAGGATGCGCTTGTCGCCGTCGACGATCTCCGGCAGGTAGCGCTGTGCGATCGCCAGGTGCCGGCCGCCGTCGGTCAGCGTTTCCAGGATCACGTTCAGGTTGGGCTCGCCGGCGCTGGCGCGGAAGATCGAGCGCCCGCCCATGCCGTCCAGCGGCTTGAGCACCGCCTGGCCGTGCTCGGCCACGAACGCCTTCAGCTCGGCGGCATTGCGGCTGACCAGCGTCGGCGGGCAGCACTGGGGGAATTCCAGCGCCGCCAGCTTCTCGTTGTGGTCGCGCAGCCCGGCCGGGTCGTTCACCACCAGCGCCCCGGCACGCTGTGCCGCGGACAGGATCTGGGTGTCGTGGATGAACTCCGGGTCGACCGGCGGGTCCTTGCGCATCAGGATCAGGTCAGCCGGTCCCAGCGCACGCTGTGACGTGGGTCCGGTTTCGAACCAGCCCGCCGGGTCCTCGCGCACGGTCAGCGGCGCGACCTCGCCGGTGGCGATGCCGCCGCGCATGCCCAGCCCGCCCGGGGTGACGTAGAACAGCCGATAGTGACGCTGCTGGGCTTCCAGCAGCATGGCGAATGTGGAGTCCTTCGCAATTTTGATCGACCCGATCGGGTCCATGACCACCAGAACGTCGCGCGCCAGTTTCGGCATGCCGCATCACCTGCAGGAATCGACCGGTCTGGATGGTAACAAGGCGACGCGCGCGAAGCCCGCATTCCGTGTTCGCGGCCGGGAAATTGCGAAGCGAACCTTGACAGTCCAGCTGCAGACTGGGATATAGATGGCTGATAATGATGGCAAAGCTGCACGGCCATCGCCGCCGGCACCTGGGGAGACACGATGACGCAAGACGAGAATGCAGCCGGCGGCCTTCAGGGTTTGCGGGTGATGGTGATCGACGATTCGAAGACGATCCGGCGGACCGCCGAGACGCTGCTCAAGCGCGAGGGCGCCGAGGTGGTGACCGCGACCGACGGTTTCGAGGCGCTCGCCAAGATCGCGGACCAGCGTCCGCAGATCATCTTCGTCGACATCATGATGCCGCGCCTGGACGGCTATCAGACCTGCGCGCTCATCAAGAACAACCAGGTCTTCAAGCACACGCCGGTGATCATGCTGTCGTCCAAGGACGGCCTGTTCGACAAGGCCCGGGGCCGCATCGTCGGTTCCGAGCAGTACCTGACCAAGCCCTTCACGCGTGAAGAACTGCTCGACGCCATTCGCAAGCACGTGAACGCCTGACCGGGGGGCAGGCAACCATGGCCCGTATTCTGCTGATCGAGGACTCGCCGACCGACACCGCGGTCCTGACCCGGCTGCTGGAGCGGCACGGGCACCATGTGCTCGCGTCGACCAGCGCGGAAGACGGGATCGAGGTCTGCAAGCGCGAGCTCCCGGACGTCGTGCTGATGGACGTCGTGCTGCCGGGCATGAACGGCTTCCAGGCCACGCGCGCGCTGTCCCGCGAGCCGTCGACGAAACACATCCCGGTGCTGATCGTCAGCACCAAGGGCATGGAAACCGACCGTGCCTGGGGCCTGCGCCAGGGCGCCCGCGACTACATCGTGAAACCGCCGAGCGAGGATGCGCTGATCGCCCGGATCGAACAGTTGCTGGGAGGCAGTGCATGACCCTCGACGACACCCCCGCCGACCTTCCCGGCGACGTCGCCCCGCCCGACGCCTTCGAGCTGCTGGCCGACTACGAGCGCCGCAGCCTTGCCCACGTCGCCGGCCTGCCGGAACAGCTGCAGGCCGCGGGCCTGTGGCGCGGCATCGGCTTCCGCATCGGCCAGCGCCGCCTGGTGTCGCAGTACGAATCGGTGGCGGAAATCCTGACCGTCCCGCAGATCACCCCGGTGCCGGGCGCCTACGGCTGGATGCTGGGCGTGGCCAACGTGCGCAGCAACCTGCTGCCGGTGGTCGATCTCAAGCAGTTCCTGGAAGGCGCGCGCAGCGTCCTGTACGAAGGGCACCAGAAGGTGATGGTGCTGCGTCAGCCCGGCGGCGACGTCGCCGTCACGATCGACGAGCTCTACGGGCAGCGCTCGTTCATGGACGAGCAGGAAGTGGACGCCGGCGCGCTCGCCGACGGCCGCTATGCCGGTTTCATCGATCGCGCCTACCGCCTGGACGACGACGTCTGGGGCGTCTTCAGCCTCGATCGTCTGGTCCGCACCCCCGAATTCCGGCACGCCGCCGTCTGATGGCGCGCCTTCCCTTCACGGTCACCGTTACGGCAACACATCGAGGCGAGACATGAGCACTCCGTTGGACAACATCGCAGGCAAGGGCCGCGGCCAGAACACCACCCTGTGGCTGTGGGTGCTGGCGCTGGCGCTGTTCGTCTTCGCGGGCAACACCGGCTATGCGCTGTGGAAGACCGCGCGCTTCGGCGGCGCCAACACCGCGGCGTCGAACCTGCAGGTGAACTCGCAGAAGCTCGCCAACCTCGGTCGCGAGGCGGTCAACGGCGACGCGGCGGCGTTCAAGGCGTTCAAGGCCACGAAGGACCAGGTCGACAGCGACGTGAAGCTGCTGAACGACAACTTCGGCAACGCGCCCGACGTGTCCGGCCCGATCGCCACCGTCACCTCGACCTGGGTGCCGATGAGCAAGAGCGCCGACCAGATCGTCGCCTCCGAGACCGCGGTGCTCGCGCTCTCCGAGGACGCCAAGCGCTTCACCGACCGCGTGCCGCAGCTGCAGGCGCAGCTCGACGAACTGGGCCGCGCGATGTCGTCCACCGGCTCCGCGCCGCCGCAGGTGTACCTCGCGGTGCGCCAGTCGGTGCTCGCGGCGTCGATGGCCCGCCGTGTCGCCGAAATCCGCGCCGGTGGCCCGGGCGCCGCGCTCGCCGGCGACTCGATGCGCCGCGAGGTCGGCGTGTTCACGCAGGTGCTCAACGGCCTGCGCAACGGCGATCAGCCGATGAACGTGCAGAAGCTGGGCAACGCCAGCGCGCTGGCCGCGCTGAACCAGGCGTCCACCCAGTGGAACGAGATGAAGAAGGACGTCGACGCCATCCTCGGGTCGTCCGACGCCCTGCTGCGCGCGCAGACCGCCGCCACCGAACTGACCGGCAACTCCGGCCGCCTGCTGTCGGACAGCGAGAACCTGTTCCGCGCGTTCACCGCGTTCGGCTCGCTGCGCGACACCAGCATCCTCGGCAACATCTGGGTCAGCATCCTCTCCGGCCTGCTCGCGCTGGCCTCGATCGTGTTCCTGGTGGTCTCGCTGAACCGCGCGCAGCGCACCCGTTACGAAAGCTCGATGGAGCTGAATAACCGCAACCAGGAGGCGATCATGCGCCTGCTGGACGAAATGGGTTCGCTCGCGGAAGGCGACCTCACCGTGAAGGCGACCGTGACCGAGGACATGACCGGCGCGATCGCGGACTCGATCAACTTCGCGGTCGAACAGCTGCGCAGCCTGGTGCAGACGATCAACGACACCTCGGTGCAGGTGGCGTCGAGCGCCCAGGAAACGCAGGCCACCGCCATGCACCTCGCGGAAGCGGCGGAACACCAGGCGCAGCAGATCAACACCGCGACCGACCGCATCAACGAAATCGCGAACAGCATCAACCAGGTGTCGAAGAACTCGTCCGAATCGGCGGACGTGGCGCAACGCTCCGTGCAGATCGCGACCAAGGGCGCCGGCGTGGTGCGCCAGACGATTCAGGGCATGGACTCGATCCGCGGCCAGATCCAGGAAACCTCGAAGCGAATCAAGCGCCTCGGCGAAAGCTCGCAGGAAATCGGCTCGATCGTGGAACTCATCAACGACATTTCGGAACAGACCAACATCCTCGCGCTGAACGCGGCCATCCAGGCGGCCTCGGCGGGTGAGGCGGGCCGCGGCTTCGCGGTGGTGGCGGACGAAGTGCAGCGACTCGCGGAACGCACCTCGAACGCGACCAAGCGAATCGAAGCGCTGGTGCAGACCATTCAGGCCGATACCAACGAAGCGGTGAGTTCGATGGAACAGACGACCTCCGAAGTGGTCGCCGGTGCCCGACTGGCCGAGGACGCGGGTACCGCGCTGGGCGAGATCGAAACGGTGTCGAACACGCTCGCGGGCCTGATTCGCGGCATCTCCAGCGCGGCGCAGGAACAGTCCGCGGCGGCGACCGACATCTCCCAGACGATGACCACGATTCAGTCGATCACCGCGCAGACCTCGCAGGGTGCGAACCAGACCGCCGAATCCATCGGAAACCTCGCGCAGCTGGCGGCGGACCTCCGTCGTTCGGTCGCCGACTTCAAACTGCCGGCCTGACCGCGCGCGTTGCCAAGCATCGGCGGAGCGATTTCCAGATGATCCCAACCACTTCCCAACGTGAATGCGGGTGCGGTCGCGCCCTTGGAGGCGCACGATGACCGCGCTCCACGACGCGATCGAGTACAGCGCGCTGGGTTGGATCAAACCCGAGCTCGACGAGACCTTGCGCCTGGTCCGCGTCGAGATCGAGGGTTTCGCCGACGAACCGGCCGACACCAGCCGGATGCGCGTGTGCGCCGAGCTGCTGCACCAGGTGCAGGGCACCCTGCGCATGGTCGAGCTGTACGCCCCGGCCATGGTGGCCGAGGAGATGGAACAGCTCGCCGGCGCGCTGCGCGACGGCAAGGTCCAGGACCACGACGGCGCCTGCTCGGCGCTGATGCGCGGCGTGGTGCTGCTGCCGGACTACCTGGAACGCCTGCAGAGCGGCCACAAGGAAATCTCGATCGTCCTGCTGCCGATGCTCAACGAGCTGCGCGGTGCGCGCGGCGAGACGGGCCTCAGCGAAAGCGTCCTGTTCAATCCCGACCTCGATCGTCCGCTGCCGGCCACGCTGCCGCGCGCGACGCCGCTGTCGCCGGCCGCGCGTGCGCATGAAGTCGCGCCGTACCTGGTGCGGTTCCGCGATGCGCTGGAAGCCTGGCCCGAGAACGGCCTGCCGGGCGACACCGAAGGCCTGCATTTCGCCGTCGAGGCGCTGCTGGCCCGCACCACCGACGAATCGCAGCGGCGCATGCTGTGGGTCGCGTCGCTGGTCGCCGATGCCCTGCGCGATCGCGCACTGCCGGCCAACGCCGGCCTGCGTCAGGTGTTCGCCAGCGTCGACCGCGAGAGCCGCAGCCTGTTCCAGCAGGGCGGTTTCGGCACCCCGCGCGCCGACGCCGCGATGGAGCCCACGCGCCAGTTGCTGTTCCACGTCGCCCACGCCGAGTCCGACCATCCGTCGCTGCTGAAGCTGCGCCAGGTGTTCGAGCTGGACGCGCTGAAGCCGACCGAATCCGAACTCGACCACGCCCGCGGCAGCGTCGCCGGCCGCAATCGCTCGCTGCTGGACACCGTGTCCGCGGCGATCAAGGAAGACCTGCTGCGGGTCAAGGACGAACTCGACCTCTACCTGCGCACCGCCAAGCAGGACCCGGGTGAACTGCGCCCGCAGGCCGAACGCCTGCAGAGCGTGTCCGACACCCTCGGCATGCTCGGCCTCGGCCTCGCGCGCAGCCTCGTGCAGCAGCAGCGCGACGCGATGCAGGACATCGTCGACGGCAAGCGCAAGGCCGACGAGACCGCGCTGCTGGAAGTCGCCGGCGCGCTGCTGTACGTCGACGCCTCGCTGGACGACCAGGTCGCGCGCCTCGCCTCCGGTGACGGCACCGACACCGAGGAAGACCTCGCCAACGCCGAAGCCCGCAAGGTGCTCGACGTGCTGGTGCGCGAGGCGATCGGCAACTTCGCCGCCGCCCGCCAGGCGTTCGTCGCGTTCGTGGAAACGGCGTGGAACCACGCCGAGCTCGAACCCGTGCCGCCGCTGCTGCGCGAAGTCTCCGGCGCGCTGAAGATGCTCGAACTGCCGCTGCCGGCGTCGTACCTCGACGGCGTGCGGCTGTACACCGAATACGAACTGCTCGGCCGCCGGCGCATCCCGAACAGCCGCCAGCTGGACACGTTCGCCGACGCGCTCGCCAGCGTCGAGTACTACCTCGAAGCGCTGCGCGAGCAGCGCGCCAACCGCGACGACATCCTCGACATCACCCGCAACAGCCTGGAAGCGCTGGGCTACTGGCCGCTGCCGGCCGAACGCGCGGTGCCTGCGCCGGTTGAAGCCGCGCCGGTCCCGGCCGCGCCGCGCGACGTGCCCGCCGTCGCGGAAGCGCCGGTGTCCGCACCCGCGCCGGAAGCGGTGTCGATCGCGCCGCCGCCCGCCGTCGAACCGACGCCCGTCGAACTTGCGCCCGTGGAGCCTGCGCCCGTGCAGGAACCCGCGGTCGAAGCGCCCGTCGCGGCCGAACCCGCACCGATCGAGGCCGTCGCCGAAGCGCCCGCCGCGATCGAGCCCGCTGTCGTCGAACCCGAGGTCGTCGAACTCGTCGCGCTCGAATCCATTGCGCTCGAATCCGTCGCGCTCGAGTCCGTCGCGAGCGCATCGCCCGAAGCGACGCCCGCCGAGGCGGCCCCCGTGGCACCGGTCGAGGTCGCGCCGCCCGCGGCCCCGGAACCGCCTGCCCCGGCGCCCGCGCCGGCCCCGTTCGTCACGCTGTTCGTGCCGCCGCGCGAACCGGCCGCCCCGCCGGCGCCGCCCGCGCCTGCGCCTGCGCCCGAAGTCGTCGCCGCCCCCGCCGCTGTCGCGGCCGGGTTCGACACCACCAGCGACGACATCGACGACGAAATCCGCGAAATCTTCCTCGAGGAATTCGAGGAGGAGATCGGCAACCTCGCCCAGCTGCTGCCGGCGTGGAAGGTCGATCCCAACAACATCGAACTGCTGCAGCCGGTCCGCCGGGTCTTCCACACGCTCAAGGGCAGCGGCCGCCTCGTCGGCGCGCGCACCCTCGGCGAGTTCAGCTGGAAGATCGAGAACATGCTGAACAAGGTGCGCGACGGCCTGCGGCCGGCGACGCCCCCGGTCGTGGCGATGGTCGACCAAGCCTACGCCGCCCTGCCGCAGCTGCATGCCGCGCTGCGCGGCGACGGCGTGGTGACCACCGACCTGCGCGCGCTGGAAGCCTATGCCGACCGCATCGCCGGCGGCGAAGAGGTCATGCCCGTGCTGGCCGCGGCCGCGCCCGTCGCGGCGGCGGTCGAAGCGATCGAAGCCGCGGCGCCCGTCGAGCCGGCGCCCGCGCCGGTCGAAACCGCCGCCGTCGAAGTGCCGGCCGTCGAAGCCCCGGCCGTCGTCGAGAGCGGCGAAGAGGTCAGCGTCGACCCGGTGCTGTTCGAGATCCTGCAGGCCGAAGTCTCCGGCCATCTGGTCACCATCGACGACTGGCTGGCGCGCGCGCACGCCGCGCCGACCGCGGCCGACGATCCGCTGCTCCGTGCCATCCACACCATGAACGGCGCCTTCGCGATGACCGAAGTGCCGTCGATCACCGACGCGCTGACCCCGGCGGAAGGCTATGTCCGCCGTCTGCTGGCCACCGGCGGCGACGTCGATGCCGAAGGCGTGTCCGCGATCGCCGAACTCGCCGATCGCGTCCGCGACACCGTCGTCGCGATCGCCGAGCCGGGCGGCCGCGTGCCGTCCTGCGACGCGCTCGCCGCGCGCCTGGTCGCGCTGCGCGACAGCCTGCCCGAGGCCGGTCCCGTGCAGGTCGTCGACCATCCGCCCGCGATGCCCGAGGCGCCGGTCGAACTCACCGATCTGGATCTCAGCGCCTACGGCCGTTTCGACCTGGAACCGGCCGCCGAAGCGCCGGCCCCCAGCGTCGCGACACCGGCGCAGGGCCCGCTCGACCCCGACCAGCTCGCCCGCGAGGCCGAAGCCGAACTCGCCCGCCTGTTCGCGGAGGCGGAAGCGCCGGCCGCGCCGGAAACGCCCGCCGTGTCCGAGCCGGCCACCGGCGCGCCGACCAGCCCGGAGGACCCCGCGCGCCTGCTGGCGCTGATGGAATCCTACGAAGCCGAGCGTGCGGAAGCGGAACGCGCCGAGGCCGAACGCGCCGAAGCCGAGCGTGCCGAAGCCGAGCGTCTTGCCGCGCTGCGTCGCGCCGAACACGAAGACTTCATGCGGTTCGAGGCCGAACGCCTCGAAGCCGAACGCGCTGAAGCCGAGCGCGTCGAAGCGGAACGCCTCGAAGTCGAGCGTGCCGAAGCGGAACGTCTCGAAGCCGAA